>JAYZFQ010000051.1:0-37690 GCA_036336695.1 Myxococcota bacterium | reverse complement strand
GCGCTCCTGTGGGGGCGGCCGACCGAGTGCCTGGCCGGGCTGGGCTTGCTGGCCCTGGGGCTGCCGTTCTACGCCTTCTTCCGGAAGCGTGCGGCGGGTTGATTTCTCCAATAAATTAGGGGGATTAGGGGGGAGGCCATGGCTGGTCCGATCCGTCACGACTTCGACAAGCTCAATCGCTTACCCCCGTACGTCCTGGCCGAGGTGATCGAATTGATGAAGGCCGCCCGGCGTGAGGGCGAGGACATCATCGACCTGGGCATGGGAAACCCGGACCTCCCCACGCCACCCCATGTCGTGGAGAAGATCTGCGAGGCCTCGCGCGATCCCAGGAATCACCGCTACTCGGCTTCCCGCGGCATCCCGAACCTGCGCACGGCGATCACCGAGTGGTACGCGCGGCGCCACGGTGTTTCCCTCGACCCGGACCGGGAGGCCATTGCCGTCATCGGGGCCAAGGAAGGGCTCTCCCACTTCGTGCTGATGACGGTCGGGCCCGGAGACGTCGTGCTGTGTCCCGACCCGGCGTATCCGATCCACCAGTACTCGACCATCATTGCCGGCGGCGATCTGCGGCACGTGCCGCTCACTCCGGACACCGACTTCATCGCGAACCTCGAGCAGGCGATGGAGCGGACCTGGCCGAAGCCGAAGCTCATGATTCTTTCGTTCCCGCACAACCCGACGACGGTTGTGGTGGACCGGGCGTTCTTCGAGCGCGTGATCGCGTTCGCCCGGGAGCACGACCTGATGGTGATCCACGATTTCGCCTACGCGGAGGTCTGCTTCGACGGGTACCAGGCGCCGAGCATCCTCGAGGTGCCGGGTGCCAAGGACGTCGCCATCGAGTTTACTTCGCTGTCGAAGAGCCACTCGATGGCCGGTTGGCGCGTCGGGTTCGCCTGCGGGAACCCGGACATGATCCACGCCCTCGGCCGGATCAAGAGCTACCTGGATTACGGTCTGCCCCAGGCCATCCAGATCGGTGCGATCGTTGCCCTCCGCGGCCCCCAGGATGTCGTGGCGCACAACGAGGCGGAATACCGCCTGCGGCGCGACGCCCTGATCGAAGGGCTCGGCAAGCCCGGCGAGGGCTGCTGGAAGATCGAAAAGCCGCTCGGGACGATGTTCGTGTGGGCCAGGATTCCCGAACCGTTCCAGGCCATGGGCTCGCTCGAGTTCTCCAAGCGCGTCATCCGGGAGGCGAAGGTCGCGGTTTCGCCGGGTATCGGCTTCGGGGCCAACGGCGAAGGCTACGTGCGCTTCGCCCTGATCGAAAACCGGCACCGCATCCGTCAGGCGGTGCGGGGGATCCGGCGCTTTCTGCGCGAAGCCGGAGCCGGGGCATGAGTGAGGCCCGCGCAATCGGGGTCGGGCTGATCGGCCTGGGGACCATCGGGACCGGCGTCGCGAAGGTGCTGCGCCAGAACGCCGACGTCATCGAGCAGCGCCTGGGCGCGCCGCTGCGCCTGGTGCGCATCGCCGACCTCGACACCGAAACGGATCGCGGCGTGGACCTCGCGGGGATCCGCTTCGATTCCGATGCCGATGGGCTCGTGGCGGATCCCGCCGTCGACATCGTGGTGGAACTCATCGGCGGGATCGATGTGGCCCGCCGCTTCATGCTCCAGTCGATCGAGGCCGGGAAACACGTCGTCACGGCCAACAAGGCCCTGCTGGCGCTCCACGGCGCGGAAATCTTCGGCGCGGCGGCGCAGCGCGGCGTGGACGTGGCCTTCGAGGCAAGCGTCGGGGGCGGCATTCCGATCCTGCGCTCGGTCCGAGAAGGCCTGGCGGCGAACCACATCGACGCGCTCTACGGCATCCTCAACGGCACCACCAACTACGTGCTTTCCGAGATGGAGGAGACCGGCGAGGACTTCGCTGTGGTGCTCGAGCGGGCCCAGGACCTGGGGTATGCCGAAGCGGACCCCACCTTCGACGTCGATGGCATCGACGCGGCGCACAAGTTGACGCTCCTGGCCGCGATGTGTTTCGGGGCGGAACTCACCTACAAGGAGGTTCCGACCGAGGGCATCCGCGGTCTCACGCCGGTGGACTTCGAGGCGGCCAAGGAGTTCGGATACCGACTCAAGCTCCTGGGCATCGCCAAGGCGCGACGCGGGCCGGAGGGGGAGCGCATCGAGGCGCGGGTCCACCCGACCCTCGTGCCCGTCGCGAGCTTGTTGTCCCGAGTCGACGGGGCAATGAACGCGGTGGCGGTCATCGGCGACGCGGTGGGCGAGACGCTCTTCTACGGGGCGGGCGCCGGGGAGCTGCCCACGGCGAGCGCCGTCGTGGCCGATCTCATGGAAATCGCACGGGAGATCCGGCGGGGCAATGCCGGTCGGGTCGCCCCGCTTTCCTACATGCCCGACATGCTCGAGCCCAAACCGCTCGTGCCCCTGGCCGAACTGCACGGGCGCTTCTACCTGCGCTTCACCGCCCTGGACCGCCCGGGCGTCCTGGCCCACCTGACGGGTGTGCTGGGTGAACACGAGATCGGAATCGAGTCGGTCATCCAGAAGGGCGGGGGGGGAGGCGAGGAATCCGTCCCCGTCATCGTGTTGACCGACCCGGCGAGCGAAGCCTCGGTGCGCGCCGCGCTGGAGCGAATCGACGGCCTCGACGCTGTGACCGCGCCCACCTGTGTCGTGCGCATCGAGCAGGAACTGTGAGCGGCGGCGGAGAGAAAGCGTGAGCAAGGAAAAACCCGAGTACCGCGCGCAGTTCCGCAGCATTTCGGACCACAGCGAGACCTACCCGCTCGACGAGATCGTCTACACGGCCCGGGATGGGAGTCTCCTCGAGGTCGAACACGATCTCGGGGAACTCGCCAAGACGTCGGCGGACGAATGGAAGAAGCTCTTCGCGGGCCGGGCGCACAGCACTGAGTGGCCCTACGGGTCGGGGGTCTGGGGAAAGAAGGAATGGGTGCTCCCCGGCATCGACGAGAACAACGTCGTCTCCATGTACGAGGGGAACACCAACCTGTTCTGGGCGCAGCGCTACGGCCAGGAGTTGGGTCTCGAAGATCTCTGGATCAAGCAGTGCGGCAACACCCATACCGGGTCGTTCAAGGACCTCGGGATGACGGTTCTCGTCTCCATGGTGAAGGAGATGTTGGCGCGCGGCCGAGAGATCCCCGCAGTGGCCTGTGCCTCGACGGGCGACACGTCGGCAGCACTCGCGGCCTATGCCGCGGCGGCCAACATCCCCGCCGTGGTCTTCCTGCCGCGCGGGAAGGTTTCCGTCGCACAGTTGATCCAGCCCGTCGCGAACGGAGCAATCGTCTTCGCGCTCGATACGGATTTCGACGGATGCATGGAGATCGTCAAGGAGGTCTCGGAAAACGAGGGCATCTACCTGGCGAACTCGATGAACAGCCTGCGCATCGAGGGGCAGAAGACGGTCGGGATCGAGATCATCGAGCAGTGCGACTGGAAGGTGCCCGACTGGATCGTGATTCCCGGCGGCAACCTGGGCAACGTGTCGGCCCTGGCCAAGGGGCTCGATCTCTGCCTCGAGCTCGGGCTGATCGATCGGAAACCGCGGATCGTCTGCGCCCAGGCCGAGGCCGCCAACCCGCTCTACCTGGCCTACCAGCGGAACTTCGACGTCTTCGAACCGATCGCGGCGCGTCCGACCCTGGCTTCGGCGATCCAGATCGGCAACCCCGTTTCGGCCCAGAAGGCGATCGATGCCCTGCGGCGGTACGACGGGGTCGTGGAGCAGGCGACGGAAGCGGAGTTGGTGGCAGCGTGCGCGCGGGCGGACCGCACGGGTCTGTTCAATTGTCCCCACACGGGCGTTGCGCTCGCGGCGATGGAAAAACTCCTCGCGCGTGGCGAGATCCGCAAGGATGACAACGTGGTCGTGATCTCGACAGCCCATGGTCTCAAGTTCGTGGACTTCAAGGTCCGGTACCACGAGATGCAGCTCGAGGGGGTGGAGGCGGCCCACGCCAATCCGCCGATCGAGTTGCCCGCGCGTTATCCCGAAGTGCGCGACCGGATGCTTCGCGAGATCGAGCGGCGGTTCTAGGCTCCGTGTTCACGGGGATCATAGAAACGGTGGGTCGGGTGAGCGCGTGTGCGGCGCGGGGTGCGTTGACACGGATCACGGTAGAGGCCCCGGCCGTCACCGATGGGGTCGGAATCGGCGACTCCGTAGCGGTGAACGGCGCCTGTCTCACTGTCGTCGTGGTCACCCCGACCGCGCTCTCCTTCGAGGCGGTTCCGGAGAGTCTCGCTGTCACCTCGCTCGGAGATCTGGCGGTGGGGTCTCCTGTGAACCTGGAGCGTGCGCTGCCTGCCAACGGGCGCTTCGACGGCCATATCGTCCAGGGCCACGTCGATGGCGCCGGCGTGGTGCGGGCCCTGGACCGGCGTGGAGACGACGTGCGCCTCGCCGTGGACTGCGACGAGACCGTGCGCGGGAACCTGGTGCCGAAGGGTTCCGTTGCCATCGACGGGGTGTCCCTGACAGTGGTGGGGGTCGATGCCGCGGGCTTCGATGTCGCCCTGATCCCCCATACGCTCGAAGAGACGACGCTGGGCGACCGCCGGCCCGGCGACCGGGTCAACCTCGAGGCCGACGTGCTCGGCAAATACGTGAAGCGCTACCTGGAGGGTCTTTCGGTCCCCGGGTAGGCCGCAGGCCAGGACCCCAGATGTTTCGCTCGGGCGGTCGGTCGAGCCGGTTACCGTCGAGCAGGGAGGAGAGGCGATGCTTCGCAGCGTCGACGTGCTCAGCGCGCTCGGATCGACCCTCGTTCGCGGTGCCGCGGGCATGCGCATCGGCGTCCTGGGACCCCGCCCCGCGCAACGACTCGAACTGTACGAGTTCGAAGCGTGTCCCTACTGCCGGAAAGTCCGCGAAGCGCTTTCGATCCTCGACCTCGAAGTCCTGGTGAAGCCCTGCCCCAAAGGGGGCCCCCGCTACCGGGAAGAGGTCAAGCGTCGCGGTGGTCGGGCGCTTTTCCCCTTCCTGGTGGACCCGAATGCCGGCAAGGAGATGTACGAATCCGACGACATCGTCGCGCATCTGTTCCAAGCGTACGGAGTGGGGCCGCCCCCGAAGCGGCTGCGCCCCGGGGCAGTGACGGACGGGACATCGATGCTCGCCTCGCTGCTGCGGCCCGGCGCGGGCGCCCGCTATCGACGCGCCCGGGAGCCGGCGCAGCCCCTGGAGCTGTGGAGTTTCGAGGCGTCGCCGTTCTGTCGCCTGGTTCGCGAGAGACTCTCCAGCCTGGAACTCCCCTACGTGCTCCACAACGTGGCTCGCAACAGCCCGGGTCGCGCAGCCTTCGTGCAGCGCTCCGGGAAGCTGATGGTGCCGTACCTGGCCGACCCGAACACCGGCCAGGCCCTGTTCGAGTCGGCGGACATCTGCCGCTACCTGGACCGCACTTATGCCGTGGGCGCCACGGCAGGTACGGGGAGGGCCGCTTCCTGAACGGGGTGCTCTTCACGGCCGAGGCGATGGAAGATGTCGAGGCATGGGCCCTCGCGGGGGGGACCTGCGTGGTGTTCTCGGGGCCGTCGCCCGAGGGCGGAACGAACCAGGACGCGGCGGCGGTCATCCCGATGGACGCGACGACCGGGGTCGTTGCGGTCGCGGACGGCCTCGGCGGCGAGCGGGGCGGGGCCCGCGCCGCCGAACGGGCGGTGCGTTCCCTTGCGGATGCCGTGCGCGAACGCGAACCCGGCACGCCGCTTCGGGCTGCGATCCTCGACGGGTTCGAAGCGGCCAACCGGGCCGTCGAAGCGCTCGGGGTGGGGTCGACGACGCTTGTGGCCCTGGCGATCGAAAACGGGGAGGTGCGTCCCTATCACGTGGGTGACTCGTCGGTGCTCCTGTGCGGCGGTGGCGGCAAGCTCAAGCTCCTCACGGTGCCGCATTCTCCGGTCGGTTTTGCGGTAGAGGCGGGCGTGCTCGACGAGGAGGAGGCGATGCACCACGCAGAGCGCCACATCGTCTCCAACGTCCTCGGCTCGCCGGACATGCGCATTGAAATGGGCTCTCGGAGAGAGTTGGCCGCACGCGACACCGTGGTACTCGCGAGCGACGGGTTGCTGGACAACCTGCATACCGACGAGGTCGTCGAACTGGCCCGGCGCGGCGATCCCGTTGAGGCCGCTCGCAGCCTGGTGGAGGCGGCGCGTCGGCGGATGGTCGAACCGGCGGAAGGTGCGCCGTCGAAGCCGGACGACCTCACGCTGGCGCTCTTCCGGCCCTAGCCGCCGACGACGGGGAAAGCGGCCGGGTTACCCCGTGAGCCGATCGAGCAGCAGCGTGCCGATCCCGAGGAAGGAGAAGAAGGCGAACACGTCCGTGAACGTGGTGACGATCACCCCGGCGCCCAGGGCCGGGTCCAGGCGCACGGCCTTCAGCAGGAGCGGAACAGCGGCGCCCATGAGGCCCGCTGCCGCCATGGTGACGACCATCGACAGGAAGAGCGCGGTTCCGATCGCGGGGATTCCCACGGAGAAGTAGGCCAGCCCGGCTGCCACCGCGCCGGTGATGGCGCCGATCACGAGCCCGACGGCGAATTCCTTCACGGCGGCGCGCAAGCCGCTCGAGAACTCGATTTCTCCGAGGGCGATTCCCCGGGTGATGACGGTCAGCGACTGGATTCCGCCATTGCCGCCCATGCCCGCGACGACCGGCATGAAGATCGCGAGGGCCACGACCTGTTCCAGGGTGCGTTCGAAGAGCCCGACGACCCACGCGGCCAGGAAGGCCGTCGCCAGGTTCACCAGCATCCAGGGCAGCCGCTTCTGCACCGCGATGTGGGCGGGGCTGAAGACGCGGTCGTCCTCGGAGAGTCCCGCGAGGTGGTACATGTCCTCGGTCGCCTCTTCCGTGATGACGTCGATGACATCGTCCACGGTGATGACGCCCAGCATGCGGCCGTCGACGTCTGTCACGGGGACGGCCAGGAGGTCGTAGCGGGCGACGATCTGTGCCACCTGCTCCTGGTCCGCGTCCGGCTGGGCGCTGACCGGGTCTGGGATCATGAGGTCGCGGACCAGGCGTGTGGGCTGCGCCGAAACCAGGCGGCGGATCGGAACCACGCCGCGAAGACTCTGCTGGTCGTCGACGACATAGAGGTACAGGATCGATTCATCGTCGTCGGCGCGTGCGCGCAGGGTGTCGATGGCTTCCTGGGACGTCATCTTTTCGTCGAGGGCCACGAAGCTGGTCTGCATGACCCGCCCGGCGCTCGACTCCGGGTACAACTCGGCCTTCTCCAGTTCGGCCCGGACGGCGTTCGGGAGCCGCCCGACCACGGTCCCACGGCGTTCTTCGGGAATCCACTCGACGAGTTCGAGCAGGTCGTCGATCTCGAGGTGGTGAAGGACGCCGGCGAGGCGCTCGTCGCTCACGGCGTCGAAGATTTCGGGGAGCATCTCGGGCGGGAGTTCGCGGAGCACCCGCGCCGCGCGTCGCTGCCGGAACAGGAGGTCGATGACCGAGGCGACTTCTTCCTGGGTCAGCCCGGACAGCAGGGGGGCGATGTCTGCGGGGGCCATGCGCGCGAGCAGGCGCTCGGCACGACCGTGCACGCCGCTCGCGAGGAGGCGGCGCAGGATTCTCGTGGTGACTTGCGGAGTCGCCATTCCAAAGGCCCCGGTCCGACCGCGGGGCCTCCTGGCGAGAGGACTCAGGCGGTCGGGCTACGACTTGGCCGTCCCGGTTGGTGACCGGTACGGCGCTCGTTGTGTGTTTCGTCTCGACTCATGTCCAGCGGCTCGACTGTCTAACCCACTTTCGGACAGGTCGCCAATGGTCTGAAGCGAACTTCGTGAGTCATCCCAGGGGTTTGGGGGTTGGTCCGAGCAGGGGCACCAAGAATTGAGGGTAAAGCCCCACCCCTGTTTCGCCGATCCGGTCCGAGTTGTCCTGAAACCAGCTCCCGCGGAGCGAGAGGTCGGTGTGATGCGATTCTGGCCCGTATTGGGCGTCGGCCTTGGGCTCCTGTTCGGCGGTGGAGCTGCGGATGCAAACGGAATGGATTGGGGGAGCACCGTCGCCTCCGTCTCCCGCGATGTTTCCTGCCAGGGAGAATGGGCCCGGCGGCTGGGACCCGGCTTCGGCTCCCAGTGTGTTTCGCCGCCGGCGCCCCGTCTCCCGGGCATCGGATTCCTGGCTCGGCGCAGACCTGCCCTCGAGACGCCGTTGGTTCTGGCATTCCCGGCCTCTGCGGGCGGTCAGCGGGCGGCGGTCCCGGGGCTCGGTTTCGGGGATATCGCCGGGCGATTGGGCCCGGGGGGCCTTTGGCTTCCCGAGGTCTCGACAGCCTACGCGATCCGCCGGTTTCCCGGCGGACTCTCCCTGTGGTTCTCCGGTCGCCATGCGTTGCTCCCCGAGGTCTCCGGCGAGCGACCCCACGAGGCCACCGCGGCGATCGGCCTGGTCCAACAACTCGGTTCCGCGATGCAGGCGGGCTTTCGCCTGGCGATGACCCGGCTGGACGGCGGCCGCCATGCCGGAGGGGTCGACTACTTTGGCGTGGCCGAAGTGCAGTTGCGGCGGCAAGTCTCGCGCCGTTTCGAGGTCGGCCTTCGCTATGGCCACTGGAAGAACCAGGGCAGCATCGGTCTGGGAGACTTTACCCACGACCGGGTGCAGGTCGAACTGGGGTTTCAGCTCTAGCGGAGACATCAGGTCCCGCTTTCCGGACGCCTGTCGGCCGCTTCGGACGTCCCTAGCGTTTGAAATGCGAATAATTCCTATTAAGCAACTATTCCGGAAAGCCTTTGCGAGCGGGACGTTTTTCGTGCTTGCGCTCGATGGTAGGAACACCCATCCTTGTGATTCGGGGGGGCCGCGCTTCGCGGGCCGTCGTGGGTCACCGCCTGCTGGATCGAGCTGACTTGGAGGATCTCAATGAAGCCGCTGGTGATGGAGATCGTTCGTTCTTTGGTGGATCAGCCCGACGAGGTCCAGATCAAGGAGGTCGTGGGGGAGCACGCGCACGTGCTCGAACTGCGGGTGGCCAAGGAGGATCTCGGCAAGGTGATCGGGAAGGGCGGGGCGCACGCGACAGCGATCCGCACGATCATGGCGGCGACCAGCGGCAAAGAGAAGAAGCGCTACATCCTCGAGATCATCGAGGAGTAGAGCCGGGCCGGGGTCCTTGCCCCGGTTTCCACGGCTGCGGCTTCTACGTGCCTCGCACGGAGCTCGTCCCGCGGGCCGCCGCGTACGTTCTCGAACCCCGGGAGTACAGGGTTGTAACTGCGGCGCCGGGATCACCCGCGGTGTAGATCGCTGGCGTATCGCGTTTCCGCCAAGTCTCTCGGCGGTTGCGCCGCCGCCTGCGCATCGCGACATCCGGCACGGTCCTTGCGTTTGCCAGGGCGGTCGCCGCGGAAGCAACCGCGGCGCGTACGGGGGGATTGTCCATGGAAACGGTACCGTCCGCGGAAGAGCACTTTCGCCTGGGTTGCGGTCATCTGCAGGCCGACCGCACATCGGAGGCGATGGAGCAGTTCCGTTCGGCGCATCGCATCGAGCCGGCCAATGCGTGTTTTCGCTCCTACTACGGGCTCTGTCTGGGCCTGGCGGAGCGTCGCTTCGACCGCGCGCTCGAACTCTGCCGCTCGGCGGCGCGCGAAGAATTCTTCAACCCGCTCCTCTACCACAACCTCGCGCGGGTCCACCTCTCCTTTGGATTCAAGGCCGAAGCCATCCGGTATCTGGAGCGCGGCCTGATGATCGATCCGGCCTGCGACCCGATCGTCCAGGAGCTTGCCGGACTCGGACTGCGCCGCGGCCCGGTGCTCGGCTTTCTCCGCCGTGGCAACCGGCTCAACCGCTGGCTGGGCAAACTCCGCGACCGCGCAAACCGCAAGGGTCCGGCCCTGGCGCCGTCTCGGGCGTGAGGTGCAGCGGGAAGGAAAGCCGCGCGCTGGTTGACTTCCGGCGCGCGGCAGAGTATCCAACCGCCTCGATTCGAGCTTTCTTACGAGGTGGGTTTTGGGCAGCGTGATCAAGAAGCGGCGGAAGAAGATGCGGAAGCACAAGAAGCGGAAGCTGCTGCGCCGCGCTCGTCACAAGCGCAAGCGCTGATTTCGTCGATCCACCCTTTTCTTCTTTAGGTTCAAAGAGTTGACGCCAATCCGGGGCGCGTTCGCCGCGGGTTTCCGGCGCACTTTTGCCGCGCTTTTCGGTGCGTCTGCCGGGTGTGGAGAGGCGTAATTCTGTTCACGGCTCGCAAGAAGGTCTCGCATGTCGGTAGTTTTTTTGGGGTTCGTACCTTGACAACCGCGAAAAAGCGGCGGTACGGTCAGTCGCAACAGTGGCTCTAGCACCGCGAATTCGAAGGAGAACGAAGGCAGATAGCCTTCAAGTCGCATCATCCGGCCTCCGATAGGGGGCAAGAGCAGCGCGGCCGCGCACGTTGGCGGCTTCCAGGGCAGGTGCCCAACTGGCTCGTGGGTGTGCACGGACGCGGTGTTCGAGTCCACGACAAGGGGGGAAACCCAAGATATGGCAGCTAGAAGAAAGAAGGCAGCGAAGAAGGCCACGCGCAAGAAGGCCACTCGAAAGAAGGCCACGCGCAAGAAGGCCACTCGGAAGAAGGCCACGCGCAAGAAGGCGACCCGTAAGAAGGCTCGCCGGAAGAAGGCCACGCGCAAGAAGGCGACCCGTAAGAAGGCTCGCCGGAAGAAGGCCACTCGGAAGAAGGCCACGCGCAAGAAGGCGACCCGTAAGAAGGCTCGCCGGAAGAAGAAGTAGGCCTCAGGCCAGAGGCGACCGATCTTCGTTGCAAGAAGGTCGCAGGGACCCCGGCCGGCGGTTTCGTCGGCCGGGGTTTCCTTCTCTGGGGTCGGCGCTACGCTGCCGGGCCGTTACCGGGGCCTTTGATTTCCCCGGGGGCATGAAAGGGGTTGCATGGCGCGCATCACCGTAGAGGACTGCACCGAGGTCGTTCCCAACCGGTTCCACCTGGTTCAGATGGCGTCGATCCGTACGAAGCAGCTCAAGAAGGGTGCCCGGGCGCTCCTCCAGAGCGAGGAGAACAAGGAAGTGGTGGTCGCCCTGCGCGAGATCGCCGCGGGTTACGTCCAGCCCGACTACCCGGCAGAAGAGTCCGAGGACTGACCGGACCGCCTAGCCCACCACCTCGACCGGCACCTGGAACGTCACCTGGGTGCCCTGGCCGACCTCACTGGACAGCGAGACTTCGCCCTCCAGGAGGACCACCAGCTCCCGCACGAGCGTCAGCCCGAGGCCTGCACCGCCGTAGCGCCGCGAGGTTCCGGTCTCGACCTGGAAGAAGTCGTCGAAGACGGCGTCCTGGTCGTCCCGGGCGATTCCGATCCCGGTGTCTCGGACCTCGCAGATCAACCGATCCCCATCGATCCGGGCGCCGACGGTCACCGTCCCGGCGGTCGTGAATTTCACCGCGTTGTCCACGAGCAGGAAGACCAGCTGGCTGAGCATGGCCAGGTCGGAGCGTAGCTTGGGCAGGGGGGTCGCGATCTCTTGCTCGATAGCGAGTGGCTTGCGCGACGCGGCGTCCTGGACGCTGAAGATCGCCTCGTCGACGACGTCCTGGAAGCTGATCTCCTGATTTTCGACGGTCATCTGCCGCTGTTTCACGCGCCAGAGGTCGAGAATGTTCTGAAGAGTGCGCAGGAAGCTGGTCCCGTCGTCCAGGGCCTGCCGAAGGCTCTCTCGGGAGCTTTCCGCAAGGGACTCGTGTTCGTTGGCCAGCACGCCAATGATGGCTTCGATCATCCCATTGAGCGGGGTCCGGAGTTCGTGGGACATGCGCTCGATGAAGTCGCGCTTGAGGTGCTCGATTTCGCCGAGCCGTTCGTTGTTGCGCAGGAGTTCGATGTCCTGGGCGAAGAGGGCCTCGGAGAGGTTCAGGATTTCTTCGCTCTTTTGCGCGAATCCCTGCCGGGCACGAGCGACCTGTGCCTGGGTCTGCTGGACGCGCTGGGAGAGAACCGCGTGGTCGAAGTGCAGGGACAGGGTCTCCGCGATACGGAGCACCTCGGCCTGATGGGGAGGCGCGAGCGGCTGGGGACACGCGACCGCCAGTACGCCGTGGAGGCGGTCGTCGACCAGGAGGGGGTGAATCACGATCTCTCCACGAGCGGCGTCTCCCCGGTCCGGAGGAGCAGGCGAGCGGGTGGAAGTCTTTGAGGCCAGGGTCTCCAGAACCTGGGGCAAGAGGCTGCTTCCTGCGTCGCGGGCTGCCTCGGGGGAGGGAAGTCCCGCCGCCCACCGCAACCGGGCGCTTTGGCCCGGGTCGGAACCTTGCCCGCTCCCCGTGAAGAGCAGGGCGAAACCGTCGCCGGTCTGGTCGGCGGCGGCCGCGGTGGCGGCCTGGACGGCTTCCGCGAAGTGCGGGGGAGACCTTCGCGGTGATGCCGCGCTCTGCCCGCCGGCGTTCTCGGGTGCCGATGTCATGGGACCCCCCCCAGCGGCCGGGCGGTTAGAAGCGCTCGTCGGATTCGATCTCGAAGGGACCGAGCACGCGCTCTTCATCCGCGGAAGCTTCCGGGTCCGCACCTTCCAGGGCGATCTTCGTCTTGAAGTCGGCAGGATTGGAGGCCGCAGACAGCGCGCTGTCGACCGAGATCTTGTTGGCGCGGACCAGGTCGAGCAGGTGCTGGTCGAACGTCTGCATCGACTCGCCACGCGTCATGTAGTCCGCGAGCTCGCTCGTCTTTGCCGGGTCCTTGATGCATTCGCGGATGCTCCGCGTCGTGCGCATGATCTCGACGGCGGGAACACGCGCCATGTTCTTCTTGGTCGGCAGCAGGCGCAGCGAAACGATCGCCTGGAGGTTTTCGGCCAGGCGCTCGCGTACGTTTTGTTGTTCTTCGTGCGGGAAGAAGGACACCAGTCGGTGGATGGTTGCCGCGACGTCGCTGGTGTGGATGGACGAGTAGACGATGTGGCCCGTTTCCGCGGCTTTCAGGGACGTGTCTACGGTCTCGAGGTCCCGCATTTCGCCCACCATGATCACGTCCGGATCCTGGCGGAGCGCAGAGTGCAGGGCGTCGGGAAAGGAGGCCGTGTCGGTCCCGATTTCCCGCTGGGTGATGATGCTCTTGTCGTGGGTGAAGACGAACTCGATCGGGTCTTCGATCGTCACGATCTTGGACTTTCGACTTCGATTGATCTCCTGGATCAAGGTGGCGAGGGTCGTCGATTTTCCCATTCCGGTGGCCCCGGTAACGAGGACGTAACCGCGTCGCAGCTCGGTGAGTTCGTGGAGGGATCGGGGGAGGTTCAGCTCCTCCACGCTGCGCACCTGGAGGGGGATGACACGCAGGACGATGTTGTAGAAGCGACGCTGTCGCGAAATGTTGACGCGGAAGCGGCCCTCGCCGGGCAGTTCGAAGGCGAGGTCGATTTCGTTGAAGTCGTCGTCCAGGTTGCGGGGGTCCGCCTCGAGGAGCATGCGGGCGATTTCTTCCGTGTCCTGGGCGGTCAGGACCTTGTAGCGAAGCTCGACCAGTTCTCCGTTGAAGCGGTAGAGGGGCAGGTAGCCCACCTGGAAGTGGACGTCGGACGCCCCCTTCTCGATTCCGAGCCGGAGCAACCGGTAGAGTTTCTCCCGTTCCATCGGTCCCGCAGCCTCCGGGGGATCCCAACGGGGATCCGCTCCTGCGTATCGGCGGCCGGTGGGCACCCTTGACCGAATCTGGGGGCGAATCGGGCGTCCAAGGGATGCGCGGTCCTCCGCTACAATCGGGACGGCGACCGTCGAGGGAGAGTGCACGAATTGCGTCCTCACGCGAAAACGGCTCTGCGCTGGTTTGGCCCCTGCTTGTGGGTGGGGCTGGCGGCGAGCGTGGCCGCGGCGGATCCGGATGCCCCGGTTTCGCTGCAACAGCTGCTCAAGCTGCCGTCGGGCACCGGGGCCGAGGCCACCATCGACAAGCGGGGCGGGTATACGCGCGGCGAGTGGGACGACCGGTTCCGCAAGGTCCACGCGGAACACCGGAAGGCGGAGTCCCAGCTGGCGGCGACGCGGGCCGCCCTCGAGGAAAAAGCCGCGACGGACGGGGGACAATGGCGCGTGGCGGCCCCGGGGATCGGCGGTGCGGTATCGGCCGAGGCGGCCGAGTCGCCTCTCGACTACCGCTTGACCCAGGAGCTGCGGCGAAACCGCCAGGAAGTGGCGCGCACCGAGCGCCGCATCCAGGATCTCGAGGTCGAGGCGAACCTGGCGGGTGTTCCCGCGGATTGGCGCGGCGGCACCCAGCCCGGTGGCTAGGGGCCGGCGCCCGGGTTTCCCGGTTCCGGGGTCTCGTCCAGCCAGCGGCGCGCTTTCGGCAGGAACGCGAAGGCGGGCAGCGCAAAGGCGCCGGTGAGCGCGAAGTATCCGGCGTAGCCCAGCGCCTCGGTAAAGATTCCAGAGGGGATGCGGAGCAACGACCCGGCGAGGTTGTAGATCGCCGTGAGCAGGGCGTATTGCACCGCTGCGTGCTTCTTTTCGCAGATCCGCATCAGGAACGACATGAAGGCAACGCCGGCCATTCCGGCGCAGAAGGACTCGGTCAGGGACGCCGCGTACACGCCGGTGCGCCCCAGTTCGGGGAGAGCAGCGACGGCTGCGTAGGCGAGGTTCGAGGCCAGGGCGACGATGCCGATCCACAGCAGCGAACGGCCGATCCCGAGCCGTGAAACGACGGAGGCGGCCAGCCAAGCGCCGAGCAGTGTGGCGACGCCGCCCAGCATCCCCGAGACCGCGCCGATTTCCTCGTTCGTGAGCCCGCGGTACTTCCAGAAGGGCGTCACCATCGGGGCCATCGCGCTGTCGCCGATCCGGTAGAGCAGCACGAAGGTAAAGACCGGAATCGCGCCGCTTCGGGACAGCCAGCGCCGCATGGCGCCCCAGAGTTTCTTTCTCGCCTCGGTAGGGACGGAGACCCGGGGAATCCGCGTGGTGCACAGGGCCATCGCAGCGTGGAGCAGGGCGCCGGTGAACAGGGCGCCTTCCCAGCCGATCCAGGCCGGCAAGAAGAGCAGGGCGTTGGCCAGCCCGACCATTCCCACCCGGTACCCGGTCATCCGCATCGCGTTGGCCGGGCCTTCGTCCCCGGCATCGATCAGACCGATCGTGTAGGCGTCGATGGCGATGTCCTGGGTGGCCGAAGCCGCGCAGTAGCTCGCGAGAATGAAGACGGTCCATGCCGCGAACTGCCCGCCCTCGAACCCCGAGAGCGAAAGCAGCGATGCACCGAGTGCGAGTTGGGCGCCGGTGATCCAGTGGCGGCGCTCCCCGAAACGGTCGACCAGCGGTGACCAGAAGACCTTGAGCGACCACGCGACGGACAGGCCCGCCGCGAAACCGATCTCGGCCAGGGGGACGCCCACATCGGCAAAGAAGGCCGGCCAGACGCCGGTGAAGACTCCCATCGGGAAGCCTTCTACGACGTAGACCAAGGCGACGACGAACAGCTTGCGCCGAAAGGACACGCTCCCACCCCACGGGGTCGGGCGACCCCGCTCCAGTATCGACGGGTCGCCGCAAGCTCGCTACGGTGCGGCCCGCAATTCCCGTCGCATCCCGGCGAGATCCAGGAGAGGAAGGACCCATGCAGGAAGAGCCCCGCGGTAAGGTCGACGGAGTCGCGATTCTCTACATCGTCGGGGGCATTCCGGCGATCGTCGGCTTCCTGGTCATCCTCTTCTCGCTAGCCCAGTCCTGCAATATTTCCGCCTGAGCGGCCGGGTCTGCGTCCGGCATGCGCAACGGGGCACGGATCCCCCCGTCTGGCCACCGGAAACAAATTTTCCTTTGAAAATCGAAGACTTGGCTTAATCTGACCGCCCCGGGTGCCGATGCATTCGGGCGATGGGCAATTCGACACACCGCGGCGCGTTCCCCCCGTTTCTGGCGCTGTTGCTCTGCCTCGTCCTGGGCCTTGGCTGCGCGGCGATTTCTCCCGGTCAGCTCGCCTACGACTACTTCGCCACGCCGCGCGTCGACGACCCGTGGAGTCGAAAGATCCACCGCTGGCAGCAGCGGGAACGCAACGATTCCGGCGAGGACCTGCTCCAGGCGCCGGCCCCCGTGGCCGAGTCCGGGGCCACCGAGCCGGCGGGAGAGGGCCTGCCGGCCAGCCTGCGCGAGAAGTACCGGAACTTTCGCGTGGCGCAGAAGCGGGCCCAGGCCCGGAACCTGGCCGACTGGATCCAGGAGCAGGCTCGGGAGCACTACGTCCCCGATGGGCCGATCGATCGCTGGGCGACGTTGGCCGAGACCCTGCGCCAGGACGGGGACGACTGCGACGGCCTGGAACTCCTGACGTTCCATCTCCTCCGCGAGCTCGGCTTCGACGAGGACGAGGTCTTTCGGGCCATCGTCTACCGCAAGCGAGACGGCCAGCACCACATGGTCACGTTGTGGTTCGAAGACGACCACGACCCCTGGGTCCTGGACCCGACGGGCGCCATGACCGCGGGCATGCCGCGCATGTCCGAGGTGCCGGGCTGGGTGCCGCTCAAGGTGTTCGGTGAAGCGGAAGACTTCAGCGTCGAGCGTTCGCGTTTCGTAGCGAGCAATTAGCCAGCCGCATACCTGCTAGGTTACCGGGCCGTGAGCGCCGAACTCCACCCGGTCGAGGCCTCCCACCTGCATGCGCGTCGCGAGCGAGTCTTCCTCGTGCTCGCCGGGACCTTCCTGGGCGCGATGGCGATGCTCAACGTCCTGGGCATCACGAAGTTCATCCAGCTGGGCCCGCTCGAACTCGCGGTCGGCGTGCTGCCCTACCCGTTGACCTTCCTCTGCACCGATCTCATCAGCGAACTCTACGGGCGCGCACGGGCGAACTTCGTCGTCTTCACGGGCCTTCTCGTCAACCTCATGGTATTGGGCTTCGTCTGGGCGGGGGACGCGCTGCCCTCGATGGCCTTCCAGACGCCCCTCCAGCGCATCGTGACCCTCGATTACGTGGGGGAGACCGATGCGGACGGCAAGCCGGTCCGGGACCCGGCCACGGGGGCTCCCCTGGTGCGCCCGGCGGTGCCCGAGCGCGCACCCGACGGAAGCACGGTGTTGCGTCCCGTCGAGCGCTTCGCGTTGGCGCCCCTGCCCGATGGTCCTCCGGGCGCCCGGCGTCTCGTGGACGCGGAGACGGGCCAGCCGGTTCTGCGCGAGGGGTCGCTCTTCGCACGCCTGGCCGCTTCGACGCGCCAGGCCGTGCTCGCGAGCATGATTGCCTACCTGTTCGCCCAGTTCATCGACGTCTGGCTCTTCCACTTCTGGAAGCGTGTCACCCGCGGCCGACACCTCTGGTTGCGCAACAACGGGTCGACGGTGGTGTCCCAGTTGGTGGATACCGTGTGCGTGGTACTCGTGACTTTCTGGGCGTCCCTCGTGGCGGGGGCCATTACCCTGGCCGAGGTGCTCGCCCTGATCGGCGGCGGCTACGCCTTCAAGCTGGCCATGGCACTGGCTGACACCGTGCCGTTCTATTTTGCCGTTGGGAAGCTTTCGCGGTACCTGCGGATCGATCCGACGCGAGAACACGCGGCGGACGACGAGGCGGTGGCCGGCCGGGCCTGAGCCGCGGCTCGGGAGGACTCCGGCCGGGGCTTGCGCCGCGGTTTACGGAGACTCGGTGTCGACTTCGAGCTGAAGGCGCTTGCTCTGGGCGGCGGCGCGTTCCCGCGCGGCGGTGCGCTCCCGCTCGATCTCGACCAGGAGCTTCTTGCGCACCTCTTCGGCGTGTTCCTGTTCCGCCGTGATCCGCACCTGCTTGATCGACTTCAGGCAATCTTCGAGCAGCCGGTTGCGCGCCGTCACGAGTTCCGGGGGCAGGGTCGGGTCCGGGGCCTCGGGAGCGAGCGTGACCGTGAATTTCTCTTGCGCCGTTCCCCCATCGCTCGAAGTGGCGCGGACCTCCACTTCGTTCTCGCCGGGTTCCATGGCGAGGAAGCCGGACCAGGAGCCGTCCACGGTGGCACGAAACAGGTCTGCGCGCTTGCCGTTGGTCAGGTTCTCGATCGTGACTTCTTCGAGGTTGGCGAAGCTCACGGCGTCGATGACTTCCACCAGGTCGCCGGGGTGGCGCACGGGGGTGAAGAAGCCGTCGGTGCGCGACGCCATTTCGACCGTTGCCACCGGCCCCTCCAGCGCGTCGGGTCCGAGGGCAAAGGAATGGATACGGATGTTCGCCCGATCGGCGCGGTTCGCTGCGCGGAGCACCGCACGGACGTTTTCCCGCTCGAATCCCTGATACGGCAGGGTGGGCTGGCCGTCGGTGAAGAAGAGCACGATCTTCTCGCTGCGCGGATCGGAGCGAGAAACCGACCCGCGGAGGCCCAGGAGTTCGATCGTTGCCTGGTCGACGCCGGCAGCCATGTGGGTCGCACCGCTTGGGTCCCGTGCGAGGATGCCGTCGAGTGCGGCCTCGACCCGTGCGTAGTCGGCCGTCAGGGGTTCCAGGGTGATGGCGGGGGCGCTGGGGCCGTGGACGAAGACGCCGCCCTGCATGTCGGGTTGCTCGCCCGCGAAGGCGACGACGCCGACGCGCGTGCTGCGGGGATCCAGGCTCTGGAGCAACTGCCGGGCGCCTGCGACCTCTGCCGCGAGGATCGAGTCGCCCGGATCCGTGCTGCCCACGTCGAAGATGCTCCCGATGCGGCCGAGATAGGGCTTGCCGGTGATGCCGTTGCCGTTGATGTCCGCTCCGGTGGGATCCACGGTGGAGCGCGAGGTATCGATCACGATGATCACGTCGAAGCGGCGCATCTCGCCGTGCAGGGCCACCGCGCGCCCGGAAACGAAGGCGCCGCAGGTCGAGTCCCCGAGGATTGCGCCGGGAGCCGGGTAGTCGATGGCGAGGTGGATCTGGCTCTTGTCCACGAATTCCTGGGAGATCAGCGGCCCTTCACGGGAGGGGTACTGACCAGCGACGGTAAGCGTGTCGCCCGAGGCCGAGCGTTGCATCGGTGCCGACTTCCGGCTCTTGGCGAAGCGCACGAAGCTGCGTCCCTTCCCCTGGTCGAGGGGGTGGGTCAGGGCAGCGCGCACGGGCTCGATCGGCGATGCGATCACCCGCGCGGTGGAGCCGCGCGGGAAGTACGCCTGGAGCATGCCCACCACGGCACCGGAGTTCGCGTCGACCACGGGCGCACCGCCCCAGCCCCGGAGGTCGTAGGGAACGTCCAGATCGACATCGATCCGGTCCGCCGTCGTCTCGACGACCGTGCCGAAGACGTCGTCCTCGTCGTCGGTGGACGTCTCCGGTACGCCGAGCACACGCACGCGCCGGCCGGGCTGAGGCGCCGGCCCGCTGTCGAGGGAGAGCAGGCGCACGCCCACGGGCGGCGTGTCGAGGGCGTAGACGACGTAATCGTCGGCGAGGCTGGCCCCGGGTGCGTCGAAGGGGCGGCCGGGCGGCACCAGGAAGCCGCTCGTGCGCGCGACCGAACGCCGGGACTGTCCGAGGGAGAGGTCGCCGCGTTTTACCGCGGTGAGCTTGTCGAGGTCGAAGGTGTGTGCCGTGCCGACGGCGGCTGCCCCGGCGGTGGCGTCGGCGGGCACGAAGAAGACCAGGCCGCGGGTCTGGATTTCGCCACCGATCGGGAAACTGGGCCGGGCGACGGCGGGGTCCTCGGCTCGGCCGGGAGTGGGGACTGCGATTGCCAGCAGCAGAAGCACCAGCGCGCTGAATCGGATCACGAACGCGTTCCTCTGCTCCTTCCCCCAGCCTTGACGATAGTGAACCGCCCGTCCCGGTGTCACCCGGCTTCGACCGGGTTGGATTCGCGCTACGCTGCGGCACCGGAGGACGCTGTGGCGTTGGGGGACGGGACCCGCTCGTTGGGCTGGAGCGCCGTGGTCGTCGCCGCGTTGGCGTTCTCGGCGGTGGCGGTTCTCGGGTCCGCCGCTGCGCCGGTCGACCGGTTCGACGTGGTGGTCGTCGATGCGGGACACGGTGGAGAGGACGACGGTGCCCGGGGACCGCGTGGAACGCGGGAGAAAGACCTGGTGCTCGCGGTGGCGCGCGAGTTGGCCCGCGAGCTGCGGGCGCGGGGGATCGAAGTCGTGATGACGCGCAACCAGGATGCGTTCGTACCCCTGGAGCGCCGGACGCACATCGCGAACGATGCGCGGGGGGACCTGTTCATTTCGATCCACGCGAACGCCGCCGGCGACCGACGAATACACGGAACCGAGACCTTTTTCCTGTCGTTGGAGGCTTCGGACGAGTCGGCCCGGCGGCTGGCCGAGCGCGAGAACCTCGCTTTCGGCGAGGCGGCGGCGGCCCTGCCGGCGGCGTCCGACCCGCTCGTTGCCATTCTTGGCGACCTGATCGCTGCCGAGCATCTCACTGCCTCCCAGGAGTTCGCAGGGCTGGCCCAGGACCGACTCGGCCGTCGAGACCCCGAGGCCTCGCGCGGCGTCAAGCAGGCGCCCTTCGTCGTGCTCGCGGGGGTCCAGATGCCGGCGTCGCTCGTCGAGATCGGCTTTATCACGAATGCGCGGGAAGAGCGCCGCCTGGCGACCGGCGAGGGTCGGCGCGCGGTCGTCGAGGCACTCGTCGAGGCCGTCGAGGTCTACCGCAAGCGCCACGACGCACGCCGCGGTATTGGGAGCGGCGGCCGCGCACAACGGGAGGCACCGTGACGACTCGGTCAGACGGACGCGGCGCGGGTGAACTCCGGCCGGTGCGCATCACCACGGATTTCACCGACAACCCCCTGGCTTCGGTGTTGATCGAGATGGGTCGGACGCGAGTGCTGTGCACCGTCTGCGAGGAAGACGGCGTTCCGCGTTGGCTCCAGGGCCGCGGCCGCGGCTGGATCACCGCGGAATACGCCATGCTTCCGGGCGCCACCGACACCCGCTCGAATCGCGAGGTGTCTCGTGGGCGTCCTTCGGGGCGCAGCCAGGAGATCCAGCGCCTGATCGGGCGCAGCCTGCGCGCGGTGGCCGACCTCGCGGCTCTCGGCGAGCGGACGCTGTGGGTCGACTGCGACGTGCTCCAGGCCGATGGGGGAACCCGTTGTGCCTCGATCACCGGCGCCTACGTGGGGCTCGCTCTCGGCATCCGCCGACTCCAGGCCCGCGGTGTCCTCGAGGGCGAGCCGTTGCGGGACTCCGTGGCGGCCGTTTCGGCCGGTGTGGTCGATGGCGCGGTCGTGCTGGACCTGCCGTACGTGGAAGACGCCCGGGCCGAGGTCGACATGAACGTCGTGGCCACGGGCTCGGGGCGGTTCGTCGAGGTGCAGGGCACGGGGGAGGAAGCCACGTTTTCCCGCGCCCAACTCGATGGGCTTACCGAGGTTGCCCTCGAAGGCATCGCGCAACTCACCGGGGCACAGCGGCGGGCGCTGGAGGCGGCGGAGTGACTCCGCCGCGCGGCGCGGCTTCCCCGCCGCGCGCCAGACTCGGGCAGTCGGTGGTGATCGCGACCGGAAACCCGGGCAAGGTGCGGGAGTTCCGCGAGATCCTCGCCGGTTCGCCGGTGCCCCTGGTCGGGCTCGACACTGCAGGCGCGGTGGCGTTTCCCGAGGAGGGCG
Source organism: Myxococcota bacterium (assembly GCA_036336695.1). GTDB lineage: Bacteria > Myxococcota_A > UBA9160 > UBA9160 > SMWR01. Next base: position 16,174 of record JAYZFQ010000051.1, on the reverse strand, counting down.
ACGACTACACGCTCAACGCGATCGCGAAGGCACGGGCAGCGGCACAACAGCTCGGTCTTCCCGCCCTGGCGGACGATTCGGGGCTCGAGGTGCGGGGACTCTCGGGCGGCCCCGGCCCGCGTTCGGCGCGCTACGGCGGTCCCGGTCTCGATGCCGCGGGACGCGTGGCGCACCTGCTCGACGCGTTGGCGGCCCGGCCCGGCTCGGATCGGCGCGCGCGTTTCGTCTGTGTGGCGGCGCTGGCGACTCCCGCTGGCGAGACGTGGACAGCGCGTGGGGAGTGCGGCGGGCGGATCGCCGAGGCGCCGGAGGGCGATGGCGGGTTCGGCTACGACCCGGTGTTCGTGCCGGAGGGCGCGCGCCGCAGCCTGGCCTGCTGGTCGGCGGAAGCAAAGAACCGGATTTCCCACCGGGCCCGCGCGTTCCGGGCGTTGCTCCCACCGGCGGAACGCATCCTGGACCGGGCAGCGCTTGCCGCCGGCGGCACGCGCATCTGGCTGATCCGTCACGCCGAGTCGACCTGGAATGCCGCAGGCCGCTGGCAGGGCAGGGCGGATCCACCGCTGTCCGAGCGGGGGCGCGCCGAGGCGGGCAACCTGGCGGGGGCGCTGGCCGGCGCGGGGCTGGAGGCGCTCTTCGCGAGCGATCTCGCGCGTGCCGCACAGACGGCTGCGCTGCTCGGCGCAGCCCTGGGCCTCGACGCTCAGCCGGTACCCGCCCTGTGCGAAATCGATGCGGGTCGCTGGTCGGGACGCACGCGTGCCGAAATCGAGCAGGACGACGCCGAGGCGCTGGCTCGGTTCGACGGCGGCGACCCCGAGGCGCCGGCGGGCGGCGCCGAGTGCCGCCGGGAAGTGGCGGCGCGCGCCCGGCACGCCCTGGGTGAAATCGCGGCCGGCGCGCCGTGGGCGCGGGTCGGCGTGGTGACCCACGGCGGCGTGGTCCGTTCCCTGTTCCCGGACGTCAAGCTCGGGAATGCCGAGTTCCTGGTGGTCGACGCCGGGGAGTTCCTCGCGCCGGGGGAGGCGCCGTGATGCGCGGGTACGTCCTGGGGATCGCCGTCCTGTGGTGCGGGGTGGCGCTTGCGGATGCGTGGCTTCCCGTGGGCTCCGAGGCCCACGGGTTCGTCGCGCTGCTTCCTGGGTCAGCGACCGAGGCCGAAGAGACGCACTGGACGCTGGCGGGCCCCGTGCACTCCCGCTCCTGGGAGTTTCGCGGCACCGAGACCTACCGGGTGGAGGTGCACCGCCTGCCGCGCCTGGCGCGCGCTTTCACTTCCGAAGCCGGGCTGCTCGCCCAGGCGGGCCGAGCGGTGGTGGCCGATGCAGCGGGGGAGGAACTCGGGGTGGGTGCGTCGCAGCTCGCCGGTCGGCCCGCCCGGGAAATCACCTGGCGCAATGGGGATGGCCGCCTGGGCAAGGCGCGCCTCCTGCTCGTGGACGATCGCCTCTTCGTGGTCCAGACCGTGCACACGGGCGGGGAGGCGGGCGAGGAGCGGTTCTTCGCGTCCTTCGAGGCCTGGTAGCCCGTCAGATCCCCATCCGGGCCAGCAGGTCGGCAATGCGCCCGGTCACCGCGGTCAGGTCGGGGTGGGATTCCTCGAAGCGTTCGGTCGCCGCGCGCAGGCGATCGATCAGGCTCGGGGCTTTGCTGGAGCCCTCGCCGAGCACGGCTTCGATCTCGCGGGCCAGATCCGACAACTGCTGCCGCGCCTCGGGGTCGAGCTGCGGGTTGTCGGACAGCCGTTGCTGGAGTTGCTCCAAATGTTCGCGAAGTTCAGGCTCGGGCATGACGGGATCCTCCGGGGGGCGTTCCCGGGCTGCCGACCAGTACGCGGAGACCCTCTCCGACGACCCAGACGTCGAGTACCAGGACCAGGGAGCCGATGAGGGCGAGGAGCCACTGCTCGGAGAAGTGCGCGAAGTAGCGCTGCACTTCACCGAGCATGGCGAAGAAGGTGGCGAGGCCGACGAACACCATGGGCACGAGAGTGTAGACCACGGGTTTCCCCTGGCGTCGCAGCCACACCGAGACCACGAGCAGGGTGACGCCCGCCACGAGCTGGTTCGTCGTGCCGAAGAGCGGCCAGAGGATGAGGCCGCCCTTGCCCCCGCCCTGGGTGACGGCGAGGAGTAGCGCCGCGCCGATGCCCACGGCGCCGGCCGCATAGCGGTTGGTCAGGGGGCGGAGGTTCCAGGATTCGGCCAGTTCGGCGATCACCAGCCGCTGGATGCGTGCCCCGGTATCCAGGGAAGTCGCCGCGAAGGCGATCACCATTACAGCGATGAAGGTCTTGGCGGTTTCAATGGGAACGCCCACCGCAGCTACGAAGGACGCGCCCCCGGTCACGAACGCGGCGAGCTTCACCGAGAGCCCGGATGCGGCGCCCCAACTCGCGTAGTGCGCGTGCCAGTCGCTCGTAAGGGCGAGGCCGGCGGTCGTGGCGAGCACGGCGAGCAGGCCCAGGGTTCCCTCGCCCAGCATGCCGCCGTAGCCGATCGGGCGCGCGTCGGTCATGCGGTCGATCTGCTTCGAGGTGGTTCCGGAACACACGAGGCCGTGAAAGCCGGAAATCGCCCCGCACGCGATGGTGATGAAGAGGAACGGGAACAGGGGCGGGGCGCCCGGCGGGTTCGGGTTGACCATGGGCGCGCCGATCGGCGGGTGGAGGATGAGGAGCCCGAGGATCAACAGGCTGAGCCCGACGATCAGTTGATGCGAGTTGAGGTAGTCCCGGGGCTGGAGGAGGAGCCACACGGGCAGGACGGAAGCCACGAAGGAATAGATGAGCAGGATCCAGACCCAGGCTTCCACGGACAGTTCGGTCACGGCCGGGAAGGCCGCCGCGAAGTCGTCGCCCAAGAAGATTGCTCCGAGGAGGAGCGCGTAGGCCACGAGGGACGGGGCGCCGATCGAGATCCCCCGGGAATAGACGAGCCACCCCAGGACCAGAGCCACCAGGATCTGCACGTTGATCGGGAAGATCGCCCCGGGGTTCGAGACGAAGAGGGTGCCGATGATGAATGCGAACACCGCGAGCACCACCCAGATGAGGAACGAGACGATGAGCAGGAAAAGTGTGCGGACCCGGGGGTTCACCACGGTGCCCGCGACCTCGCCGATGGAGCGGCCCCGGTTGCGCAGGCTGATCACCAGCGCAGCGAAGTCGTGCACGGCGCCCATGAAGACCGTACCGAGGCCGACCCACACCAGGGCCGGCAGCCAACCCCAGATGACGGCGATGGCCGGCCCGACGATCGGCGCCGCACCGGCGATCGACGTGTAGTGGTGGCCCCAGAGGATGAACTTCCGGGTGGGAACGAAATCGACCCCGTCCTCGAACTCGCGGGAGGGGACCGGCTCGTCCTCGGAGAGGGCAAAGATGCGCCGGGAGAGGAAGCCGGAGTAGAAGCGGTAGCCGAGGCCGAAGATCACGAGGGTCAGGACGGCGAGCACTGCGGCGTTCACGGCGGCCCGAGCGTATCAAAAGCGCTCGGGGCCTTCGCCGCCGGGGGCGGGGGGTCTGCGCCTAGCCTGCGTAGCGCAGCGGCCCCCCGGGTCCGAGGTCGATGCCCAGCCACATCCACCCCACCAACAGCAGGGTCCACGCCACGGTAAACGCCAGGGCGTAGGGCAGCATCAGGGCCACGAGGGTTCCGATTCCCGAGCGCGGGACGTAGCGCTGCATGAACACGAGCAGGATGACGACGTAGGGGTTGAGGGGGGTGATCACGTTCGTGACCGAATCGCCCACGCGGTAGGCCACCTGGGTGAGCTCGGGGCTGACGCCGACCTGCATGAACATGGGCACGAAGACGGGGGCGAAGAAGGCGTACTTGGCCGACATCGACCCGATGAAGACGTTGCCCAGCATCACCACGGCGATGAAGGCGAGCATCAACACGACGTGGGGCAGTTGCGCCCGGGCCAGGATCTCGCCCCCGGTAATGGCGAGCATTTCGCCCAGGTTCGAGTGCTGGAAACACGCGATGAACTGGGCGGCGAAAAAGGCGAGGACGAGGTAGCCGCCCATGCCGGCCATCGACTCGCTCATCAGCCGCGCCGCGTCCTTGTCGCTGCGCAGGGTTCCCGTGGCGATGCCGTAGACGAGGCCCGGAACCAGGAAGGTGATGAAGATGAGCGGCACGATGACGGCGACCCAGCGCGGGAAGCGCCCGTCGAGGCCGTGGAGCGGTGCGCCCGGGAGCCACGCGGCGAGGGTGAAGGCGCCGGCCGTGAGTGCAGCGGCGGCGCAGGCGAGGGCCAGAGCGCGGCGTTCCTGGCCGGTGAGGCGCTCGGAGCCGAGTGCGGCCGACGTTGCCGGGACCGGGCCGCCCGCTTCGGGCGGCTTGCCGGCGAAGCGCGGCTCGACCCACACCGCGGTCACCGCCCAGCCCACGGCGGTGAGGAGCACCGTGGAAGCGATCATGAAGTGCAGGTTGGCGGTGGCGGCCACGGCGTAGTCCGGGTCGACGAGTTGGGCGCTTTCGGTGGAGAGCCCGGCCAGGAGCGGGTCGAGGCTCGTCACGAACAGGTTCGCGCTGAAGCCGGCAGAGACCCCGGCGAACACGGCCGCCAGGCCGACCAGGGGGGAGCGCCCGACGGCCGCGTAGAGCGCGGCGGCCACGGGCGGGAGGACGACGTACCCCGCGTCGATCCCCATCGAAGACATCACGCCCACGAAGAAGAGCGTGGGCGTGAGAAGTGCCGGGGGGACCGAGAGCAGGACGCCCTTGAGGAGTGCGCCGATGAAACCGGTCTTTTCCGCGAGCCCGATCCCGAGCATCCCGACCAGCACGACGCCCAGCGGCGGGAACTCCACGAAGTTCTGGACCAGGGTCGAGAGCAGCCAGTAGACGCCATCGGAACTCAGCAGGCCGACGGCGTGGACGGGAACGGTTTCGAGGAGCGCCGCGCCCGCGTCCCCGGCGGCCACGGTCTTTTCCACGGTCCAGCCGAGGGTGGCGGCCAGCTGGGAGAGGCCGATCACCGCGAGTGTTCCGAGCAGGAAGAGCGTCGTCGGGTCGGGGAGGGCGTTGCCGACCCGCTCGATGCGGTCGAGCCAGTGGCCGCGGCGCTCGGTCAAGCGCCGGGACCCGCTTGGGGGCGCCGGACCCCGAGCCAGCGATGGAAGCCGATCACGCACAGCACCCCGATCGCGCCCCCGGTGAAGTCGATGAAGACATCGGCCAGGGACCCGGTGCGGGACGGCAGCCAGCTTTGCCGCAGCTCGTCCAACCCGGCCACGGCGAGGACCGTTCCCAGGGTGAGGAGTCCGACGTGCCCGAGCCGGAGGTCGAGGCTGACCCGGAACGCGCGGAAGGCGAGGCCGGCCAGCACCGCATATTGAGCGAGGTGCGCCGTCTTGCGGATCGCGGTGTGGATGTCCCGGATCGTTTGCCAGCCGATCTCGGGATCGAGCCAGCGCAGGAACGGCACGAGGAAACGGGAGGTGGTTTGCGCCGAGAACTCCTCGCTCGAGGAAACCCAGATCATCGAGATCCACGCGACCACGCAGAGCCACGCCAGCACTACGCGTCGGGTCCATCGCGCCATCAGCGCGGAGTGTACCGACTGGGACGCGGCGCCTGCCCGCACGGGAGCGGGTATCCTCGCGGCCATGGCAGCCCTCGCCTTCGGCCTGGTCTACGACCTGCTGGGGAGTTTCCCCCGTCGCCCGGGCGATCCCGCGGACGTGGATGCGGAGTTCGAGCCCGAAGAAACCCTCGCCCTGCTCGAGTCGGCGGTGCGCACCCTGGGGCACCGGCCCGTGCGTCTCGGCAGTCCCTTCGATCTGGTGGCGGGCCTGGGCAAGGGCGAACTGCCGCCCGTCGACGTGGCGCTCAACATCGCCGAGGGAACCCGGGGGCGCGACCGCGAGGGCTGGGCCCCGATGTTGTTGCAGATGGCCGGGATTCCCGCGCTGGGTTCCGATGCGCTCACCCTTTCGGCGACCCTCGACAAGCACTGGGCTGCGACCCTGGTGGCGGGGGCCGGGGTGCGCGTCCCGCCCCAGGTTTCTCTCGAATCTGCAGCGGATGCAAAAAGCGCTGCTCTCCCGGCCGCTTTCCCTCTCTTCGTGAAACCTCGGTGGGAAGGCACGGCCAAGGGCATCCGCCCGGGTTCCCGGGTGGCCGACCGCGCTGGGCTGGTCGCCGAGGTGGCGCGCATCGTTGCGGACTACGACCAGCCGGCGCTCGTGGAGGCGTTCCTTCCCGGCGCCGAGTACACCGTGACGGTCGTGGGCAACGCGCCGCCGCGGGCCCTGCCCGTGTTGCAGCGCGCCCTCGATGCGTCGACGCGCATCGGGGTGCACGCGATCGAGGGCCACCGGGCGCCCGAGGCGGTGGTGCCCATCACGCCGGGACGCCTGGGCGGCGCGGGGGAACGGGAGCTGGTCGACCAGGCACTGCGTGCCTACGCAGCCCTCGCGTGCCGCGACTTCGCGCGGGCCGACTTCAAGCTCGACGCCCAGGGCCGGGCGCACTTCCTCGAGATGAACCCCCTGCCCACCTTCGACCCGGCCGGTTCCTTCGGGATCCTGGCGGAACTCGACGGGCGCGCACCCGACGCCCTGGTGGCCGAAGTCCTCGCCGAGGGCCTCGCGCGGTTGGGACTCGCGTGACGGCGGACCGCAGCGATGTTGCCCGCGCCCACTGGCGCGACTGGACGTGGCAGATGCGCGAGCGCATCCGCAGCGCCGAGGCCCTGGCGCGCTGGGTGTTGCCGACTGCGGACGAGAAGGACGCCATCGGCCTCCTCGCTTCGCGCTTCCACTTCGTGATCACCCCGTACTACGCGGCGCTGATGGACCCGGACGATCCCGCATGTCCCATCCGCCGCCAGGTCGTGCCGGCCACGGCCGAGGTGCGCGACCCGGCGGGCCTCGCCGATCCCCTGGACGAGGTGGCCCACTCGCCGGTCAAGAACGTGATCCGCGTCTACCCCGACCGCATCGCCTTTTGCGTGAACAACGAGTGCGCCCTCTACTGCCGCTTCTGCCTGCGCAAGCGCATGGTCGGCGAGCCCGACTGGGCGATGAAGAAGCGCGAACTCGAGGTGGCGCTCGACTGGATCCGCCGCACTCCCGAGATCCGGGACGTCCTGCTCACCGGCGGCGATCCCCTGGTGTTCTCCGATGACCGCCTCGACTGGCTGCTCGGCGCGCTGCGGGACATTCCGCACGTCGAGATCGTGCGGCTCGGGACGCGGCTGCCGGTGACGCTGCCGTTCCGCGTGACCGACGCCCTGGTGGCGATGCTGGCGCGCCACCACCCGGTCTGGGTGAACACCCACTTCAACCACCCGAAGGAACTCACGCCGGAAGCGGCCGAGGCCTGCGACAAGCTCACTCGGGCGGGCATCCCGGTGGGCAACCAGAGTGTGCTCCTGCGCGGCATCAACGACACCCCGGCGGTGATGCAGGCCCTCTGCGAGGGACTCGTGCGCCTGCGCGTGCGGCCGTACTACTGCTACCAGGCCCAGTTGCTCGAGGGAACGGCCCACTTCCGGGTGCCCATCGAGCGCGGGATGGAACTCTTCCAGGGCATGCGGGGCCGAACGAGCGGCTTCGCGATCCCGCAGTACGTTCTCGACACCCCCCACGGCAAGGTTCCCCTGTCCGCTCCGACTTTCCGGGGGCGGGAAGGGGACGACGTGGTCGTCGAAACCTGGGACGGCCACCTGTGGAGGGAGCCGAATCCACTTGAACCCTGAACCCACAAGACGCCCTCGCGCCTCACGAATCCCGTTTCTCGTGGCTCTCCTGGGCGCGAGCGTGCTCCTGTCCCGGGGACTCGGCCTGGTGCGCGAGATGGTGCTGGCGGCGGAACTGGGCGCAGGCGCCGAGGTCGATGCCTACCGCGCGGCCTTCCAGGTGCCGGACATCCTGTTCCATTTCCTGTCCGGCGGGGCCTTTGCCGTCGCCTTCGTCCCGTTCTACACGCGCATTCGCGAAACCCGCGGTGCGGGCGCGGCCGAGCGGTTGCTGGCCGTCGCCTTCGGGACGATGGCCGTCGTCTCGATCCTGGCCACGGTAGGCCTGTGGATCTGGGCCGAGGAACTCGTGGCGCTCCAGTTCCCGCGCTTCGCGCCGGAAACCCAGGCCCTCACCGTGCGTCTCACCCGGATCGTCCTACCCGCGCAGATCTTCTTCGTCACCGGCGGCGTGCTGCGCGCGGCGCTCATGGCGAACGATCGCTTCGCGCCCCAGGCCCTCGCTCCCGTCGTCTACAACCTCGGCATCATCGCCGGGGGCGTGTGGGGCGCGCGGGCCCTGGGTGCCGAGGGCTTTGCCTGGGGCGCGCTTGCCGGTGCCGTGGTGGGTCCCTTCCTGTTGCCCTTGCTCGACCTGCGGCGGGCCGGTCTGCGCCTGGGCTTCCGCGTGGCTCCCTTCGACCGGGACTTCCTGGCCTACCTGTGGCGCGCGGCGCCGCTGATCCTCGGCATGTCGCTCATCACGGTGGACGAGTGGTACGACCGTTGGTTCGGGGGGCTGCTCGGGGAGGGCGCCGTCGCCCAGATCGGGTACGCGCGGCAGTTGATGCTCGTGCCCGTCGCCGTGGTGGGTCAGGCCGTCGCCACGGCGGCGCTCCCCGCGCTCTCTCAACTCGCCAGCGAGGGCCGGCGCGCGGAACTCGACCGGACGCTCCTCTCGATCCTGCGCACGTCCCTTGTGCTCGCGGTCGTGCTGGCGGCGGGAACCCTCGCCCTGGCCGACCCCGTCGTGCGTCTCCTCTTCGAACGCGGGCGCTTCACGGCGGAAGCGTCGGCCGGCGTCGCTTCGATCCTCGTCGTGTTCTGTTTCGGTGTCCCCGGTTGGGTCATGCAGCAGGTCGCCGGCCGGGGCTTCTACGCGCGCGAAGACATGTGGCGGCCCATGTTGTTGAGCACGGCCATCGCGCTCCTCGCCATTCCGCTGTACCTCGCAATGGGGGACCGCTTTGGCGCCCAGGGCATTGCCGGCGCCGGGGCCCTGGCGATGAGCGTGAGCGCCGTGTTCCTGCTGCTCTTCCTGCGCGCCGTGCACGGGGGGCCGCGCCTCACCCCGCTCCTCGGTGCGCTCGGGCGCGGCCTGGTCGTGGCGCTGTCCGCCGGGCTCGCGGCGGCCTGGGCGGGGTCGCTGGTGCCGGCGCCCTGGGCTGGCTGTCTTCTCGGGGGTGCTGTCTTCGCGATCGTTGCAATTCCAGGGCTTTGGGTGCTCGGAGATGATGCAACGCGCGAGGTCGTGGGCGGCGCGGTAGGGAGGCTCACCGGGCGCCGTGGCTGAGGGCTGGGTCTTCGCGATCGACCGCGGGGGCACCTTCACCGACTGCATCGGGGTGTCGCCCCGGGGCGAGGTCCGGGTCGCGAAGGTGCTGTCCTCGGACACTGCGCCGGTGGAGGGGGTGCGTCGGATTCTCCGCGAAGCCGGGTCGGAAGCTGCGGAAGCCGACAGCGCCGTGCGCCTGGGCACGACGGTCGCAACCAACGCGCTCCTCGAACGCCGCGGGGTCCCGACCCTGTTCGTGGCCAACCGCGGGCTCGGGGACGTGCTCGCGATCGGAACCCAGGAGCGCCCGGAACTCTTCGACCTCGCCATCCGCAAACCCCCGCCCCTCCACGTTCGCGTCGCCGAGGTGCCGGGACGCGTCGCCGTCGACGGAACGATCGTCGAACCCTTCGACGCCGACGCCGCGCGGGAACTGCTGCTCGAAGCGCGGGCGGCGGGCATCGTGTCCGTGGCCATCTCGCTGATGCACGCCTACGCGTACCCGGACTTCGAGGCCCGGCTCGCGGCGCTGGCCCGGGACGTGGGCTTCGAGCACGTGGTCGCGTCCCACGAGGTTGCGCGGGAAATGGGTCTGCTCGCCCGGGGCGAGACGGCGAGCGTCGACGCCTACCTGACGCCGCTGCTGCGCGCCCACGTGGGCACGTTGCGTTCGGCGCTGCCGGGGGCGCGGTTGCGGTTGATGCAGTCTTCCGGGGGGCTCACCGAGGCCGACCGGTTCCGCGGACCTTTCGCGCTGCTCTCGGGACCGGCGGGGGGTGTCGTGGGCGCGGCCCACGTCGCCGCGGCTGCCGGGCACTCCCGGGCGGTGGGCTTCGACATGGGCGGCACGTCCACCGACGTCTCGTTGCTTCGCGACGGCGAGGTGGACCGCAGCTTCGAGACCCTGGTGGGCGGGGTGCGCGTGAAGGCGCCCATGCTGCGCATCCACACGGTGGCGGCGGGCGGGGGTTCGCTGTGCCGGTTCGACGGCTTCCGCCTCACGGTGGGCCCCGAGAGCGCCGGCGCGGACCCGGGACCCCTGTGCTACGGCCAGGCCCCGTCGGCCGACGAACCCGGTGCGGGGGAACTCGCGTTGACCGACGCGAACTTCTTTCTCGGGCGCGTGCAGCCCGACCGCTTTCCCTTCGCCCTGGACAGCGCCCCCGTGGACCGGGCCCTGGCGCGCTGCGGCGACGAACTCGCGGCGGCGGGTCACCCGATGGAACGCGACGACCTGGCGGCGGGCTTCGTCGCAGTGGCGAACGCCGGCATGGCCCAGGCCATCGCCCAGGTGTCGGTGGCCCGGGGGGTCGACCCCCGCGACTGCGCCCTGGTCGGCTTCGGCGGCGCGGCGGGGCAGCACGTCTGCGCGGTCGCGCGGGAACTGGGGATGGAGACCGTGTTGCTCCATCCGTTCGCGGGAATCCTTTCGGCCTACGGCATCGGGCGCGCCCCGGTGTCGTGGGACGGACAGCGGGACGCCGGGCGCGTACCGCTGGAAGCGGAACTCCCGCCGGCGGTGGAGGCCCTCCTGGAAGGGCTCGAGGACACGGCGCGGCGCGTGCTGGCGGGAGAGGGCGTCGAAGCGGGCCTCGCGCTCGAGCGTCGGCTCGACCTGCGCAGCGTGGGCACCGAAACGGCGCTCGCCGTGCGCGAGCCGGCCGACGGGGACTGGCTCGCCGCCTTTGCCGCGGAACACCGGGCGCGCTTCGGCTACGAACGGCCGGGCAGGCCGGTCGAGATCGTCACGGCACGGGTGCGCGCGAGCGCCGTCGATCCGAACTGGGACCGGGTGGCGCCGCCCGTGCCGCAGACGCAGGGCCCCGCCGCACCGCTTCGCGAGGAGCGGGTGTGGTTTCCCGGGGTCGGCCGTGTTTCCGCCCCGGTCTACGCGCGGGAGGCGTTGGCACCGGGCCAGCGACTGGTCGGTCCGGCCCTGGTCCTGGAGGACACGGGGACGCTCGTGCTCGACCCGGGTTTCGAAGCGGCGCTCGGCGCCGAAGGGATCCTGGTCCTGACCGACACGGCGCCCCGTCGCGGCATCGATCGCGACGCGACCGAGGTCGCCGTGGATCCGATTCAACTCGAGGTCTTCGGGAGCCGCTTCATGTCCATCGCCGAGCAGATGGGCGCGGTGCTGCGCAACACGTCCGTCTCCACCAACATCAAGGAGCGCCTGGACTACTCCTGCGCCGTGTTCGATGCCGCGGGTGGGCTGGTGGCGAATGCGCCCCACATTCCGGTGCACCTGGGCGCGATGTCCGAGACGGTGCGGGTCGTGTGCGAGCGTTTCCCGGCACTGGCCGAGGGCGAGTCCGTCGTCACGAACGATCCCTTTGCCGGGGGGTCGCACCTGCCGGATGTCACGGTCGTGACCCCGGTCTTCGCGGGAGAATCGCGGCCGGCCTTCTTCGTTGCGAGCCGGGGGCACCACGCCGACATCGGGGGCAAGACCCCCGGGTCGATGCCGGCGGATTCGTCGCGCCTCGAAGAAGAGGGTGTCGTCCTCGCGCCTTTCCTGCTCGTGTCCGGCGGGCGTTTCGAGGAGGCACAGGTCCGCGAACGCCTCGCTGCCGGGCGCTACCCGGCGCGGAGCCCGGACGACAACGTGGCCGAACTGGAGGCGATGCTGGCAGCGAACCGGGCGGGGGTCGCGCTGCTGAACGAACTGATCGCCGAGCGCGGGCGCGAGCCGGTCGAGCGCATGATGCACGAGCTACAGCGCGCCGCCGCCGGGAAGGTTGCGCGCGAGATCGCGCGCTTGCCCGATGGCCGCCACGCGTTTTCGGACCAGATGGACGACGGCACCCCGGTCCAGGTGGCGCTCGAGATCTCCGGGTCCCGCATGGGGATCGACTTCGCGGGCACCGGCGCCGTCCACCCGGGCAACCTCAACGCGCCCCCGGCCGTGGTGAATGCCGCCGTCATCTACACCCTCCGCTCGCTGGTGGCCGAGCCGATCCCGTTGAACGGCGGGTGCCTCGAGCCAGTGGAACTCCGCGTGCCGCCGGGCTCCTTGCTCGATCCACCGGACGGGGCCGCCGTGGTGGGCGGAAACGTGGAGACCTCCCAGCGCATCGTGGACGTCCTGCTGGGGGCCCTGGGAACGGCGGCCGCAAGCCAGGGCACGATGAACAACGTCACCTTCGGCGACGCGCACTTCGGCTACTACGAGACGCTGGGGGGCGGAACGGGCGCAACGGCCGCGGGGGACGGCGCCAGCGGCGTCCACAGCCACATGACCAACACGCGCATCACCGATGCGGAAGTACTCGAAGCGCGGCACCCGGTGCGCCTTGTCGAATTCTCGGTGCGCCGGGGTTCGGGCGGGGCAGGGCGCACGCGGGGCGGGGACGGACTGGTGCGGCGCTACCACTTCCTCGCGCCTGTAACGGTGTCTCTTTTGTGCGAGCGCCGCACGACGCGGCCGTGGGGCGTGGCTGGCGGGGAGCCGGGCGTGGCGGGGCGCAACGTCGTCGAGCGCGGCGATGGGCGCATCGAGGAACTTCCCGGCCGTGCGACGACCGAGCTCGCGGCGGGAGACACGCTCCGCGTCGAAACGCCCGGGGGCGGTGGCTTTGGCGCCCCCGGAACGCCGTCGACCCTTGCCCCGGTGGGGTCGCGCTCCTAATGTTCGACGCGCAGTGGGCGCGTAGCTCAGCTGGCAGAGCAGCGGACTCTTAATCCGCCGGTCGAAGGTTCGAACCCTTCCGCGCTCACCACCCACTCCTGCCGATCGATGCCTGCGCCGGACCGATCTCGGGCGGTCGCATCGGCGCGGCCTTTCCGGGGGCGCCGCCAGGGCCGACTGACCGGCGCCCCGCATCCCCCTGCGCGCGGCGGTCGGTCGATGCCATACTGCCCCCCGCAATGAATGCCCCCGGCGTGCTTCCCGGCTTGGACGGTGTCACCAACTTTCGCGAACTCGGCGGGCTCCCCGCGGATGGGGGGCGCTCGGTGCGCGGCGGAGCCCTGTTCCGCAGCGGACACTGGGGACGGGCCAGCGATGCGGACCTTGCCGAACTCGCGCGACGGGGCGTGGGCGTGGTGTTCGACTTCCGCACCGACGAAGACGTGGCCCACGAGGGCGCCGATCGTCTGCCGGCGGGTGTCGAGTGCGTGCGGTTGCCCACCGGCGACCCGGCGGCCGCCGACGACACGCGCACCCTGATCCTGGAAGGCACCCGGGAAACCCTGCACGAACACTTCGGGGAAGGGCGTGCCGTCGCATACATGACCCGGGGCGCGGCGGCGCTCGTGACCGAGCGCTGCGAAACCTATGCCGCGTTCCTGAAGCGCCTGGCGGAACCCGGGTGTCCTCCCGCGCTGTTCCACTGCTCGGCCGGAAAGGACCGGGCGGGCTGGGCGGCCTCGGCGTTGCTGCTCGCGCTCGGCGTCGAGGAAGAACACGTGATCGCGCATTACCTGGTCTCCAACCAGACCTTCGACGTGGGCAAGCAGAACCTGGGGTTCCCCCAGCTCGATGACGAACTCGTCGCGTTGCTCGAGCCGTTGACGAAGGTGCGCGCCGAATACGTGCAGGGCTCGATCGCGGCGGCCGTGGCCCGGTGGGGCAGCCTCGCGGGGTATTTCCGGGAGGGGCTCGGCCTCGGCGCCGAGGAGCACGAACAACTGAAGCAGAACTGGCTCGCCTAGGCCGCCCACGGGAAGACCCCGTGCGGCCCCGCGAGGACGACGAGAGGATCTCCGTGAAATTCGCTTTCAGCGACACCATGTGCGACCTGGACCACTACGTCCCCCTCGCCAAGGCCGTCGACGCCCTCGGCTACCACACGTTCCCCATCGGCGACAGCATCTGTTACCCGGAAGTGGCGGAGGGCGACTACCCCTACCTCGAAAGTGGCGACCGCACCTTCCTGGACGGCGCGCCCTTCGTCGATCCCTTCCAGCTGGCGGCGGCGCTCGCGACCGTGACCGAGCGGATCCGGTTCCGGACCGGCGTGCTCAAGCTCCCGATTCGCGAACCGGTGCTCGTGGCCAAGCAGGCCACCTCGCTCGCGGCCTGGACCGGAAACCGCTTCGAGCTGGGCGTCGGGCTGTCGCCGTGGGTCGAGGATTTCCGCGTGACCCACACAGACTGGAAGAGCCGCGGCAAGCGCATGGACCAGATGATCGAGATCATCCGTGGCCTGACCGGGGGCGATTACTTCGAGTACCACAGCGAGTTCTACGACATCCCGCGCCTCAAGCTGTGCCCGGTGCCGACGGAGCCGCTTCCGATCCTGTACGGGGGCCACAGCGAGCCCGCCTGGCGCCGGGCCGCGCGGCTGTGCGATGGCTTCACCTTTGCGGGCGGAACCCTCGCCTACACCCTCGAAATCGTGGCCAAGCTCCAGGCTTATCGGAAGGAGTACGGCAAGCAGAACGAGCCCTTCTTCATCCACGCGGGGGTGACGGATCTCTCGGGGATCGACGACATCAAGCGGCTCGAAGACGCCGGGATCGACGAGCTCAGCGCAGGCGCGCGCAATCCCTACGAGCCCGACACGCTCACCGTGGAGCAGAAGATCCAGGCCGCCGAGGCCTTTGCCGAGAACGTGATCGGGCCCGGGGGCTGGTGAACCCCCGCACGCCCGGAGCGCGGTCGCGGGGAGGGCCCTGTTGACACTCTTCGAGTTCCTGACCGTCGCGGTGTCCATCGTGCTCGGACTCGGGCTGGTGCGCCTGATGGATGGTCTCGGCGGCGTGCTGCGCTCGCCTTCGCGGTACTGGATCCACCTCGCCGTCCTGCTCGGCCTGATCGCCTGCCACCTGTTCTACTGGTGGTCGCTGTGGTCGTTCCACGAGTACCCGGATTGGAACTTCTTCCGCTTCACCTACGTGATCTTCGGCGCGCTGCTGCTCTACCTCGCCGCAAGCGCGCTGGTTCCGCGCGACATGGATTCGGTGCGCTCCTGGAAGGAGCACTACTTTCGCGTGCACCGCTCGCTCTACCTCGCGATCGCCTGCTACGTGGTGCAACAGGTCCTGGCGCCCGCGGTCATGCGGGGCAGCTTCGGGCTGCCCTCGGCCTACAGCGTGTTGGGAATGGTGCTCGTGTTGGCGGCGGCCTTCACCGATTCCGAGCGCTTCCACGGTTTTCTGATGGTGTTGTTCTGGCTGCTTCTGACGGTCGTGCTGTTGGCGTTCGGCGGCACCTTCTAGGCGCCGCATCCCCCGGGCCCGCGCTCCGGGAGCCGTGGTAGCATCCGGCGGCCTGCGCGGGACTCGGGTCGCGCGGCCGACACGGGATCCATGGAAGACAGCCTCGACCGGGAAATCGAAGAGCACCCCTGGCGCGCCGCCGTCTTTTCCTGGGGAGCCTGGGGGCGCCGGGCCCTGTTCGCCGTCGCGGCGATCGCGACGGGTTTCACGGCGCTGTTCTTCAACCTTGCCGACAAGCTCTCGGTCACGTTCCGCGCCTTCCTGTTGAAGGGGGAGAGCCTCTGGGGTGTCACGGTGGACCCCCGGGTGGGCACCGTCATCGCCATGGGGTTGGCCATCGGCGGGATGTGGCTGGCCATGACCCTCCGCGACCGGTACTTCAAGGGGACCCAGGGCACGGGCATTCCCCAGGTGATGGCCTCCCTCGATGTGGACGCCAAGGATCCCCTGCGCCGCCACATGCTTTCCTGGCGCATCGCCATCGGCAAGGCGTTGCTGCTCATGATCGGGATCTACGCCGGCGCGACCATCGGGCGGGAAGGCCCGTCGGTGCACGTGGGTGCGTGCCTGATCTATCTGATGGGTTGCTGGGGCCACTTCCCCAGTTGGGCGGTGCAGCGCGGTCTCATCCTGGCCGGCGGGGCGGCGGGTATTGCCGCGGCCTTCAACGCGCCCATCGCGGGCACGGTCTTCGCCATCGAAGAGATCGGGCGTTCGTTCGAAAAGAAGAACGTGGGCTTGATCATGGTGGCCGTGGCG
>JAYZFQ010000050.1:0-14563 GCA_036336695.1 Myxococcota bacterium | reverse complement strand
AGTGCGCCGATCCCGGTCAGGCTGGTGTCTGTCGCCTCGAGGGGCTGGGCGGCCAGCTCTGCGTCGATGGCCGCCACCAGGTCGGCCGTGGCACTCGTCATCGCCAGCTTGACGCGCAACTCCAACTGGGCCCGGCGGTAGTCGCTGGAGACGTACTCCGCGGCCTCTTCGCCGCCGGACATTTCGTAGAGCACCAGGTACTGCGCGACGAGCTCGCGACTTTCGGGAATGCGGTAATAGGCGGGATCGCCCGCGTGGAAGGCCTGGTTCAGGTCCTTCAGGATGTCGACGATCGAATACGACTTGCGGACGAAATCTCCCTGGCGCTCGGCGATCTCCTGCACCCGCTCGATCTCGCGCAGCGCGGCCGGGTTCTTGATGCCGCCGGGCTCGCCCGAGTCGAACAAGTAAACGACATTGGTCAGCCCGCCCATCACCCGGTCCACCAGGATCGTGGTGTCCTTGATCGGTTCGCCGTCGCTGAAGTCGTTGAGCCAGTTCGAGTCGACGACGAGGCGGCCCATTCCGAAGCATGCGAACACGACGATCGCAGCCGAGGCCACGAGCAGCGCCTTGCGGTGGCGCACGTCGAAATCCGCCACGGCACCGAGCCCCGCCTGCATCCAGCGCCCGCCCTTCGCCTTGACGCGTTCTGCTTCTCCAGAGCCCAATTTCGGGGCGCGGCGCCCGAAGGAGAGGAACGCCAGGAGCAGCGTGAACGAGAGCACGAAGGCCGCGAGCACGCCCACGGCGCCGTAGACCCCCATCTGGGCCAGGCTCTTGATGGGGACAAAGCTCATGGCGGCGAAGCCCGCCGCCGTGGTGAGGCTCGTCAGCAGGCAGGGGGCGCCGACGAGGTAGAGCGTCTGCACCAGCGCCTCGCGCCGCTCGCCGATCTCGGCGAAGCGCGCTCGGAATTCCGAGAGGATGTGCACCGAATGGGCTACGCCGATGGCCGTCAGCATCGTCGGCACGATCGTGAAACCGAGACCGAGCTTCCAGCCCACGAGCACGATGAATGCGACGCACGCGAGCACGCTGAGCTGCGCCACCAGCGGTCCCAGGATGCCGACGGGAGAGCGGAAGAAGAGGGAGAGCATCACGGCGATGATGCCCGCCGTGTAGAGCATGAGCGTCCCGGTCTCCGTGTCGATGACCCGGTTGTAGTAGGCGTTCAGCGGGACGTCGCCCGAGTGATAGAAGGCGATGTCCGCGTACTCGGGCCGTGCCAGGATCTCGTCGATCGCCGTGTCGGTAACTTGCGGGTAGAGATTGGGGAGGCCGTCGCCACCCTCGGGGTCGAGCCGGATGTCTTCCAGGGGGTCCGTGCTCGAGCGATCCATTTCGATGACGATCGCGCCGTAGCGGGCGTCGGCGCTGAGCAGGCCCCCGACGAGCAGCGGTTTGGCCAGGTAACGCTCGCGCAGGGCGAGGAGTTCGGCCTGGGTTTCAGGAAACTCGTCCCCGATCTCGGTGATGTCGATGCCGTCGGGAACGCCCTCGGTGAGTTCCGCGTTGACGAGGGTATTCACCTCGTAGATGAAGGGGACCTCGTCTTCGAGCGCCGTCGTGAGGTCCACGAGCTTGCGCATGATCTCCAGGTTCCAGGGGCCGTGTTCGACGCCGGGCACCTCGTACAGGACGTAGGAGATCTCGTCCGAGCCGAAGTCCTCCCGGAACTGCTCGTAGGCCAGGTAGACCGGATCGTCGGGGGCGAAGTACGCCTCGTAGCTGCTGTCGACCTCGGCCCGCATGGCGAAATAGACCGTTCCGGCGAACAGGGCGAGTCCGGCCAGGACCACCACCCACCGGTTGTCGAAGGACCAGCCACCGATGCGGGCGAAGCCGCGGTTCAGGGAGGTGATGAGATCCCGGGGCTCTTCCGCTGCCATGGCCGGCGAGCCTAGTGGATGGCGCGCGGCTTCCCCACCACGCCCTGCGGCCCTCCGGGCGTGTCGGGGCGCTTCTTGATTGACGGCACCGCGTGCCATCGAGTAACTGTGCGCGTCGGAGGAAGCCGTGTCCGGTCCCTGTCCCCTCGACGGTCTGCGCGTGATCGACTGCTCCACCGGCCTGGCCGGGCCCTACGCCGGGAAGCTCTGGGTCGACGCCGGCGCCGATGTGATCAAGGTCGAACCCCCGGGCGGCGACCCCATGCGGCGCTGGACGGCTTCGGGCCATGCCCTCGCACCCGGCGAGGACGGGGCCTTCTTCCAGTTCCTGAACGCTTCGAAGCGCAGCGTGGTCGCGGATCTCGACACCGAGGCGGGGCGCAACCTGCTGCGCGAACTCGCCGACGGCGCGGACCTGCTGCTCGAGAGCTTCGGGGCGGGGTACCTGGAGGAGCGCGGCCTCGGGCCCGACGCCCTGCGCCGCTCCCATCCGGCGCTCTCGGTGGTGTCGGTTTCTCCCTGGGGACACACGGGGCCCTGGGCCCAGCGGCCCGCCACCGAGTTCACGCTCCAGGCCCAGAGCGGCAGTACCGGCTACCGGGGCCTTCCCGAGCGCGGACCGGTCGCCGCCAGCGGCCGGATCGGCGAGTTCGCTGGCGGCACCTATGCCGCCCTCGGCGGCCTGGCCGCGTGGATCGCGTCTCGCCGCACCGGCCACGGCCAGCACGTCGACCTGTCGCTTTTCGAAGCGGTGATCAACACGATGACGGTCTTCCACGACCTGGAAGGCCAGTGGCTCGAAGGCCCCCTGGCGATTTCCATCGAGACACCCTCGATCGAACCGGCGAGCGACGGCTGGATCGGGCTGTGCACCTATACCGGGCAGCAGTGGAAGGATTTTTGCCTGCTGATCGGCCGTCCCGAAATTTCCGAGGACGATCGCTTCTACGACGCCCGGGCGCGCATGGAACACCTCGCGTTCATCCAGGAAGCGATGCACGGGTGGACGCGGCAGAAGACCGTCGACGAGATCGTCGAACTCGCCAGCGCGATGCGGATTCCCGTGGCACCCATCGGCAACGGCCGCAATGTTCTCGAGCGGGACCACTTCAGCGCCCGGGGCATCTTTCAGCGCAGCCCCCACGGCTTCCAGGCCCCGCGCACGCCCTACCGGCTCTCGGATTCGGAGACCCGGCCCTTCGGCAAGGCCCCGGACCTCGACGCAAACGCCGAGGAGATCCGCGCCGAAATCGGGGCGCACGCGGCGCGCGACCGCACCCCCGAAGGCGGCAGCGCGCTGCCCCTCGAGGGCATCCGCATCGTCGACCTCTCCGCCTTCTGGGCGGGGCCGACGGTGACGTGGCTGCTCGCGGCGCTCGGGGCCGACGTGGTGAAGGTCGAGTCCGTCCAACGGCCCGACGGCATGCGCTTCGCCGGCGCCGTGCGCAACGAGGAATCGTGGGAGTGGTCGTGGGTCTTCCACGGGATCAACACCGGCAAGCGGGGCATCACGCTGAACCTCGAAGACGAAGAGGGCAAGGCGATCCTGCGCAAGCTGATCGAAGGCGCCGATGCAGTGGTCGAAAACTTTTCGGTGCGCGTCATGGAACACTTTGGCCTGACCTGGGAAACGCTCCAGGAGTGGAACCCCCGGCTCTCGCTGTTGCGCATGCCCGCCTGGGGACTCGACGGACCCTGGCGCGACCGCACCGGCTTTGCCGCAAACGTGGAACAAGCCAGCGGTCTCGCCTGGGTGACCGGCTACCGGGACATGCCGCTCATCGTGCGTGGCGCCTGCGATCCCATCGGCGGCACCCACGCCGCCTTCGCCCTGTTGCTGGCCCTGGAGAAGCGTCGGACCACGGGGAAGGGACAGCTCGTCGAGTGCGCCCTGATCGAGCCGGCGCTGAACCTCGCCGCGGAACAGGTGATCGAGTGGACTGCCTACGGCGAGTTCCTCGAGCGGAACGAAAACCGCGGGCCGGGCGCGGCGCCCCAGGGCGTGTACCGCTGCACCGACGCCACCCAGGTGGCCATCGCCGTGGCGAGCGACGCCCACTGGGCCGGCCTCGTGCGCGCCCTCGGCTCTCCCGACTGGGCCGCGGACGACGCCCTCTCCTCGGCGGCGGGACGCCGCGCCGCCCACGACACCCTCGACGCGGAACTCGGCAGCTGGTGCGCTGGACGCAGCGCCGAGGCAGCAGCCGAGGCGCTACTCGCCGAGGGCGTACCGGCGGCCCCACTGGTGAACGCGCACTTCATCGCACCCAACCCCCAGCTCGAAGCCCGGGGGTTCTACCAGACGCTGGCGCACCCGCGCACGGGAACGACCCGCTACCCGGGCCTCCCCATGCACTTCTCCGACTTCGATTCCGCCAAGCGGCGCACACCGCCGCCGACCCTGGGCCAACACAACCACGAGGTCCTGAACGGTGACCTCGGCATCTCGGATACGGAAATCGAGCGGCTCCGCGAAGCCAAGGTGATCGGGGAACGTCCCGCCTGGCTCGACGACTGAACCCGCGGTTTCTTTCCGGGCTCTGGCGCAGCAGCGCCTACTGGATGCCGAGCAGTTCCACGTCGAAGTGCAGCGTGGAGTTCGGCGGAATGGGTCCCGCACCCTGGGCGCCGTAGGCGCTTTCCGGCGGACACACCAGCTGAGCCTTGCCCCCCACGTTCATCTGCTGGACCCCCTGGGTCCAGCAGGGAATCACGCGGTTGAGCGGAAACTGTGCCGGCTGGCCCCGGTCGACGCTGCTGTCGAAGACGCGGCCGTCGGGGAACGTGCCGTGGTAGTGAACGAGGACGACGTCGGTCGCGGTGGGGCTCGGCCCCGAACCCTCTTCGATGTGGGTCACGGTAATTCCGGAACCGGATGAGGACCCGCCGGGGCCCGCGTTCGACCCACCGCCGCCCACGACGTCGGAATCGCCGCAGGCGAGGGCGAACAGAACCAGGATCGGACCGATGCGCTTCATGTTGCCTCCAGGTTTCGTGTCGCGGAGCTTAGAGGAACGCGCGGGGGGCTGCCCAGCACTAGTCCAGGCCCAACTTGAGCAGGTCGATGCAGCCGCCGCCATCGACGGAAATCACCTGGCCGTTGATGAAGTTGGCGGCGTCGGTGACGAGAAACAGCACCAGGTTGGCGATGTCCTGCTTGGTGCCCGGCCGGCGCAGGGGATTGTTGCCCGTCGGTGCCGCTCCCTCCGAAGCGTCGAAGCGCGCAACACCCTCGGTTCCCGATGTCTCGCCGGGGCACACGGCATTCACCCGGATGCCCTTGGGGCCCCACTCCACGGCACAGGTGCGCGTGAGGGAATCGACACCGGTCTTCGCCGCCGCGACGTGGGATTGCAGGCTCACACCCATCCCCGCGAAGGGTGCGGAGATGTTGACCACGTTGCCCCCATTGTCCTTGAGCCAGGCTTCATAGGCAGCCTTCGACACGTTGTAGGTGCCGAGCAGATCGATGGCGACGACGGCACGGAACCCGTTCGGGGAAATGTCGTCCATGCGCGCCGGAAAGTTTCCCGCGGCGTTGTTGACCAGGACGTCGAGGCGGCCGAACCGCTCGAGGAGCCCGGCGATCACGGCGTCGACCCGGTCGGCTTCGCGCACGTCGCAGGTGTCAAACCAGCATGCAATGCCCTCCGCCTCGAACTCCTTCGCGGCGGCGGCGAGGTTTTCCCGCTTGCGGCTGAGGATCGCGATCGCGGCACCCTGCCGACCCAGCGTGCGCGCGATCTCCTTGCCGATCCCCGTGGCGCCGCCGGTCACCAGGGCCACCTTTCCCGCGAGCAACCCGTCCCGGAACACGTCCATGCCCTGCCTCCCTCGTGAACCCGCATCATACGCGCCGCGGCGCCGTCCCCCTTGCCCGCACCGTTCACCGCGAGGCATACTTACAGCGCTCTGTAACGATTCATTCCGAAGGGAGTCACACGCCATGCACGATCGAATCCTCCGTGGAGGCACCGTGGTCGACGGGACGGGCGCGGCGCCGCGCGAGGCCGACGTCGCGATCCGCGACGGCCGGATCGCCGAGATCGGTCGCGTCGCAGGTTCCGCCCACGAGGAGGTCGATGTGCGGGGCAAGCTCGTGACGCCCGGGTTCGTCGACATCCACACGCATTACGACGGCCAGGCAACCTGGGACCCGCACCTCGCGCCGTCCTGTTACCACGGCGTCACGACCGTCGTCATGGGCAACTGCGGAGTGGGGTTTGCGCCCGTGCAAGCGGACCAGCACACCTTCCTGATCGAGTTGATGGAAGGCGTCGAAGACATCCCCGGCACCGCGCTCCACGAAGGCATCCAGTGGGAGTGGGAAACCTTCCCCGAGTATCTCGACGCCCTGGACAAGCGTCGCTTCGGCATGGACATCGCCACCCAGGTGCCCCACGGCGCCGTGCGTGCCTACGTCATGGGCGAGCGCGGCGCGAACAACGAGCCGGCCAACGCGGAAGACATCGCGGCGATGGCAGCGATCGTCAAGGAAGGCGTCGCGGCCGGCGCCCTCGGCTTCTCGACTTCGCGCACGATCGCGCACACGGCGATCAGCGGCGAGCCCGTGCCGGGGACCTTCGCGGCCGAAGACGAACTCTTCGGCATCGGCCGCGTGCTCGGCGAGTTGGACAAGGGCCTGTTCGAGGTGGCCCCCGCAGGCGCCGAGGGCATGGACATCGCCGCTCCGAAGCAGGAACTCGACTGGATGCTGCGCCTCTCCAAGGAAATCCGCCGTCCCGTCACTTTCGCCATGCTCCAGGTCGACAGCGCCCCCGAACTCTGGCGCGAGCTTCTCGAACTCTCGGCCGAGGCCGTGGCAGGCGGCGCCGACGTCTTTCCCCAGATCGCCGGGCGCCCCTTCGGCATGCTGATCGGACACCAGACGGTGATCCACCCCTTCGCCGACCGGCCCGGTTTCGCCAAGCTCCTGGATCTTCCGTTCGAGGAGCGGATCGCGAAACTCCGCGAACCCGAGATCAAGCGGCAGATCCTCTCCGAGCGCAACGAAGAAACGCTCTCGATGCTGCTGTCCCAACTCGGGCGCTTCTTCCCCATGGGCGACCCGCCCAACTACGAGCCGGCCTACGAGGATTCGATCGAGGCCATCGCGAAGCGCGAGGGCATTCCCGCGGAAGAATTCCTCTACGACCGGATGCTCGAACGAGACGGCCGGGAACTCTTCCTCGTCCCGGTGCTGAACTACAGCCACCTCACGGCCGACCCGCTCCGGGAGATGATGTACCACCCGCGGGCGGCCCTGGGGCTCGGCCACCGCGGCGCGCACTGCGGCATCATCTGCGATGCCTCGATCCAGACGTTCATGCTGACCCACTGGGTGCGCGACCGCTCCCGCGGAGAACGCATCCCGATCGAGTTCGCCGTCAAGCGCATGTCGAAGGACACGGCGGATCTCTACGGGTTCACGGACCGCGGCACGCTCGCCCCCGGCATGCGCGCCGACATGAACGTGATCGATCACGCGAACATGAAGCTCGAGCCGCCGGAAATGCTGTTCGATCTGCCGGCCGGGGGCCAGCGCTTCATGCAGCGCGCCCGCGGCTACGAGCGCACGCTGGTGGCCGGCGTGGACGTGATTCGCGACGACGAGGTGACGGGCGAACTGCCCGGCCGGCTGGTGCGCTCCTGAGCAGCCCGCGCACGGCTGCAAGCAGCAAGCCGGGCAACTGATCGCCTGCCGGCGGCCGCGGCGCGCGAGCCCTCCTAGCCGAGGTAGTACTCCGACATGTGGGTGAACTCGAGGGGTTCCATGTCGAGGAACCGGTCACAGCTCGCCATCATCCGGTCGAGGTTTCGTTTCAGCTCTTCGTCGTTGGCCGCGTCGTAGAAGACCTTCGGGTCGTCCAGGGCGCCGATCGGGAACGTTTCCTCGACGATCGCAATCCAGCCAGCCGGCGCACCCGGTGTCAAAGCCCGCACGAACTCGTTGCGCACGTAACCCGTGGTGGACTGGGTCTCGATCGCGACCTGCTTGTGGTCGACGTGCCAGATGCGGGTGAACTCGTCGTAGTCGAGGCCCTGGCGCTTCGCGATGCACGTCACCTGGCACATGCCGGGCGTGCGCTCGTCCTTCGGCGGGCGGTGATCCATCGGGCGAGACTCGACGACCAGGTACCCGGCAATGCGTCGGACCTGGCTCGCGAGTGCTTCCTCGCAGGGCGCCCGGTCGTCGGAATCCCGGAGCCAGAAGGAGACCATCGCCCGAATCGGCGGATCGCTCTTGCGCATCGGGGTGCCGGCCGCGACGTCCTCGTCCTGGACGTGGAGCGTGATCTCGGATGCGCCCGCAGCGCGCAGCGCCGGAACGGCCTTCCCTTGGAGTGCGGTCCGCAATTCCGAGCCCGGGCGGTCGCTCTCGTCGAACAGGAGATACGCAAGTTTTTCCATGACCGGATCCTCCGTGGGCACGCATCCTACCAGGAACGGAACGGGCATCGCGCCGCGGTGATTCCCCCGGACGCTGGGGACGTGATAGAAGAACGGCCTGGACGCCGACACGAGAAGGATCGCGATGCAGCGCAGGGTCGCTCTGGTCACGGGGACGAGCCGGGGAATCGGTAGAGCCACGGCGCTCGCCCTGGCGCGATCGGGCTACGACATCGTCGCCACGGCACGCACGGTGAAGGAGGGCGATACCCATCCCCACCAGGTGCGCGACGCCTCGGGTGCAACCCTGCCCGGCAGCCTCGAGGCGACGGGAGCCGAGATCCGCGCCGCCGGTCGCGACGCGCTGCTACAGCCCATGGACCTCCTCGACCGGCCGAGCATGGACGCGACCGTGGACGCTGCCCTGGGCGCGTTCGGGCAGATCGACGTGCTGGTGAACAACGCCATCTACCAGGGCGCCGGTCTGATGGACGACTTCCTGACGGGCGACCTCGCAGGCATGGAGCGTTGCTTCGAGGCCAACGTGCTGGCACAGGTCTACCTCACCCGTCGGGTGCTGCCCCACATGCTCGCGCGGGGCAGCGGCATCGTCGTGAACATGACCTCCGCGGCAGGAATGACGGACCCGCCGCTGCCCCTGGCCCGGGGCGGCTGGGGTTTCGCCCACGGCGCCACCAAGGCGGCGTTTCACCGCATGGCCGGCCTGCTCCACGTCGAGTACGCCGATCGGGGCATCCGCGCGTACAACCTCGAACCGGGTCTCGTGCTCACCGAGTCGACCGTCGCGGCGCTCGGTGAAAACAGCGAGATCCAGAAACTGGGGGTTCCGGCGGCTCCGCCGGAAGTTCCCGCCGCCGTGGCGGCGTGGCTCTGCAACGATCCCGAAGCCGCGACCCTGGCCGGGCAGAACCTCCACGCCCAGCCCTTCTGCGCGAAGCGCGGGCTGCTCCCGGGCTGGCCCCCCGACGCCTGAGCGGCGCTAGCTCGCCCCTTCGCCGGCAAGCGCCGCCATCGATTCGACCATGACCTCGTGGGCGTGCATCGTGTCCATGTACTCCTTGAAGCGGCGGATCTTGCCATCGCGCACCTCCATCAAGAAGTGGTACTGGTTGTGGTACGGGCGCCCGCTCGCGGCGACGCCGTCCGATTCCGCCTCGATCGCGATTCGCTCGCCCTCGCAGGTCATCGCAACGATCGTGAATTCGAGACCGCCGGGGAAGGCGGCGCCCACCATGGCCATCCCCTCCAGGGCTTCGGCCCGGTTCTTCGTGCCCGAAAAGGGCAGGGTGCCGGCCGTCCAGAGTTCGAAGTCTTCGGCGTACAGTTCACCGAGCTTCGCCACGTCGGCGCGGCTGATGGCGGCGAAGAATTCTCGCGCGATTTCCCGGTTGTCCGTAGCCATGCTCGGTCCTCTCTCTTCTTTTCAAGCCCCTGCAGCGGCACCGCCGCCTGCCGGGAAACTCCGCGGCGCGAACCCACCGCGGTCTAGCACATGACGAGGCCGCCGTTCGGCGACAGCCACTGGCCGGTGACGAAAGCGCTCTCCTCGCTGACGAGGTACACCGCCGCTGCTGCGATCTCTTCGGGCTGGCCCATGCGCCGCAGGGGCGTGGCCCCGATCAACGGCTTGATCGCTGCCTCGGGAATGGCCTCGGCCATCGGCGTCTGAATGACACCCGGACAGATCGCGTTGACCCGGATGCCGTGGGGACCGAGTTCTCGGGCACAGGCCCGCGTCAGTCCCAGGACGGCCGCCTTCGACGTCGCGTAGTGAACGGAGCCCTGGGCCGACAACCCTGCGATGCTGGAAAGATTGACGATGGCACCGCCACGCTTTTCGCGCAGCATGCGCTTCGCCGCCTCCCGGCTACAGAAGAACACGCCGTTCACGTTGATCTCCTGCATCCGGGTGAACCCCTCGTCGCTCATGTGGACGAGGAGCATCCCGGTCTGCATCAACTGGTCGAAGCCGTCTCCTGGAGTGCGGTCGACTCCCGCGTTGTTGACGAGCACGTCGACGCCCCCGAAATCCGCGTCGATCGCATCGAAGGTCGCCACCACGCCGGGGCCGGAAGAGACATCGCTCTGGTAGGCCCGGTGGCCCTGTCCCGAGAGTCCGGCAACGGTCTCCTCGGCGGTTTCCCCGTTGACATCGGTCACCGCAACCGATGCTCCCTCGTCGGCGAATGCCCGGGCGATGGCGCGGCCGATTCCGGAACCCCCTCCCGTCACCACTGCAATCCGGCCCTCGAGTCGCATGCGTCCCTGCCTCCTCTTCAGTGCGCGATCCGGTACCCGGCGCGTCGAAAAGCCCGGGACTCGGGCCGGCAAGCCTCCTCACGGCCCCGGGGCACACCCGCGGCGGCACCCGGGGTCCCGGACACGAAGCTTCCGACGCCCCTGGGCAGGGCATTCTACAGGGGAAGCGGCGCGACGCGAACTGCTGCTCCGCGACCTTCCGGCGGGAGGCGGGCACCGGGGCGTCCAGCGCGCACCCGTGGACTTCCAGCTGGCACCGGCCGGCAACCGGGTCTTTGCCGACGCGCCACGGGAGTTCTTGCTGGATCGGAACCTCGCCCGGTGAGTATATTCGCGGTCCCGAGGTAAACGATGCCCAACCATCCGACGCGGCCCGAAATCCGACTCCTCGACGGCGAGTTCTACGCGAACCGCCCCATCGAGCACTACGCGTGGATGCGCGAGAACGCACCGGTCTACCACGACGAAGATGCCGGGGTCTGGGGCGTGGCGCGCCACCAGGAGGTCATGACGATCTCGAAGACTCCCGAAATCTTCTGTTCGGCCCAGAGTTCCCGGCCCGAACCCAACTCCTGGGTGCCTTCCATGATCAACATGGACGACCCGGAACACAAGCGCCGTCGCAACCTGGTGAACCGCGGCTTCACGCCGAAACGCCTCCGCGACAGCGAGGCCAAGGCCCGGCGCATCTGCAACCGACTCATCGACGCCGTGTGCGAGCGCGGCGAGTGCGAGTTCGTCCGGGAAATCGCTGCACCGCTTCCCCTCATCATGATCGGCGACATGCTCGGCATGCCCGAAGAGGATTTCGAGACCCTGTTGCGCTGGTCGGAAGACATGCTCCTGGCCACCTCGACGACGGCCAGCGAAGAAGTCGTGGCCCGGGCGCAACAATCCGCCGGCGAGTACTTCACCTACGCCGCCCAGGCAATCGAGGCCCGGCGCAAAGAACCCACCGACGATCTCGTTTCCGTGCTCGTGAACTCCGTGGTCGACGGCGACCGGCTCGAGGACGACCAGATCATGCACGAGGCCCTGCTCATCCTCGTCGGCGGAGACGAAACGACCCGTCACGTGATCACCGAGGGCGCTCTCGCCCTGATCGAACACCCTGACCAGCGGCGGCTCCTCGCCGAGAATCCGGGAAAACTTACGGTCGCTGTAGAAGAACTGCTCCGCTGGGTATCGCCGATCAAGAACATGAATCGCACGGCCCTGCGGGACACCGAACTCCAAGGGCAGAAGATCCACGAGGGCGACAAGGTCTTGCTGCTCTACCACGCAGCCAACCTGGACGAGGCTGCATTCGACGCGCCCGGCCGGTTCGACGTGGAACGACGGCCCAACAACCACGTGGCCTTCGGTGGCTACGGGACCCACCATTGCCTGGGTTCGAGCCTGGCCCGGCTCGAACTCCGCGTCATGTTCGAGCAGATCCTGCTGCGGCTGCCCGACCTGGAACTCGCCAGCGACGCGCCGCTTCGCCTGCGACCGTCGAATTTCATTGTGGGTATCGAAGAGATGCCCGTTCGTTTCACGCCTTCGAAGCCCGAAGCACAGAAGGCGTCCTGAGCGAACCGGATCAACACACCGGTCTCGCGAAAAAGGGAGGAGACATGTCTCTTCGATTTCTATCGGTGTGCATGCTGTTCATCTCGGTCGACGCCGTCGCGTTGGAAAAGATCGAGTTGGAGAACGGGGACGAGATCACGGTCGAGATCCTCGAGGTGACCATGGACAAGGTCGTGATCCAGCACCCCGAACTCGGCGTGATCACCGTGGCACGCAACAAGATCAAGTCCGATCTCAAGCACAAGCTCACCCCCGGCCTGTTCGGCACGAGCTTCCTCGAGGGCTGGAACCGGCGCATCGACCTGGGCGCCAACGGCAGCCAGGGAACCAGCATTTCCCGGAACTTCACCGCGGGCCTGGACTTCAGCTACAAGGACAAAGAGAAGCAGTGGACGGTGACGGGCCGCTATTCCTTCCAGGGCGACGAGGAGGGCACCACAGAAAACCAGGGCCGGCTCAGCCTGCAGCGCAACTGGTTGCTGCCCGACTCCTCCTGGTTCTGGTTCGGCGCCCTGGGCTACCAGTACGACCAGTTCGAGTCGTGGAAACACCGCACCGTCGTGGCGGCCGGACCGGGATACCACCTGCTGAAGCGGAAAAAGCACACCCTCGATGTGCGCGGCGGCCCCGCCTACGTGCGCGAGTTCGGAAAACGCACCACCAACAAAGCCGACCTCCTCGCAGCCTTCGACTACACCTGGAAGCCGCGAGACAGCATGACGATCACGCTCTCGAACCAGTTCTTCGTAGAGGGCGCTCCCGACGCCGGCCAGATTCGCAACATGACCTTCGCCAACTGGCGGACGCGCATTCTTTCGGAACCGTCCCTCGACCTGATCTTCGGCGTGGAAAACCAGTACCAGAGCCAGAACGAGGACGGAGACAAGCCGAACACACTCAACTACTACATCACGCTGGGCATGAACTTCTGACCCGGCGGGTGCTCGTCACGGGAATTCAGGCGTTGGCCACTTCGTGCTCGAGCAGGTGCGCAAACCGGCTTCGCGCCGCCGCCGTGCGTTCCGGCAGGTGCTCGCTGGGCCACAGGCCCGCAACGGGTTCGACCCCTTTCATCACCTGGCGGGCGATGGTCGACTTGTGGACTTCCGTCGGGCCGTCGGCAATCCCCATGATCACCGACGCGAGCAACATGCCGGGGAGCGGGAGTTCGTTGGATACGCCCAGTGCCCCGTGGAGATGCATCGTTCGAAGCACGGCGTCCTGGTAGACCCGTGGCGTCGCCACTTTCACTCCGGCAATTTCCGCGCGCGCGGCATGACCCCCCACTTTGTCCACGGTCCAGCTGGCGTGAAGCACCTGGAGCCGGAACTGGAGCAGTTGGACCCAGGTGTCGGCAATCGCCTCCTGGACGCCCTGGAGTTTCGAGAGCGGACCCGTTGCGGTGGTTCGGGAAACGGCACGCTCGCACATCATGTCGAGACAGCGCTGTACCGCACCGACCGTGCGCATGGCGTGGTGAAGCCTCCCACCACCGAGCCGCGTCTGCGCGATCACGAAGGCCTGTCCCTCACCTCCGAGCAGGTTCTCGGCGGGCACCCGCACCCCCGCATACCGCACATGGGGATGGCCGCCGTCTCCCACCGCTTCCCAGCCGATTCCGGTGTGTCGCAGGATTTCGATGCCGGGGGTGTCGGTGGGAACCAGGAACATCGAAGCACCCTGGTAAATGGGCACGTCCGGGTTGGTAACGGCCATCACGATGGCAAAGGACGCATAGCGGAGATTCGAGGAGAACCACTTCTCGCCTTCGATCACCCACTCGTCTCCGTCCCGCGTGGCGCGGCACTGGAACACCCGCGGATCGGCGCCGCCCTGGGGCTCGGTCATGGAGTAACAGGAGGAGATGCGCCCCTCCAGCAGGGGCTCCAGGTAGCGTTCCTTCTGAGCGTCCGTCCCATAGTGGGCGAGAATCTCGGCATTCCCGGAATCCGGCGCCTGGCAACCGAAGGCGCTCGGCGCCCAGGCCGAACGTCCCAGGATCTCGTTCATCAGCGCGAGCTTGACCTGGCCGTAGCCCTTGCCACCAAGGTCTTCCCCGAGGTGACACGCCCAGAGATCCTGCGCCTTCACCTTCTCCTGGAGGGGACGCAGCACCTCTTCGTGCACCGGGTGCGTCTTGTCGTACAAGCAGTGCTCCCCAGCGAACGCGAGGTCGAGGGGCTCGATCTCGGTCTCGACGAAGCGGCGAATCCATTCGAGCTTCTCCTGGAACTCGGGCTCGGTCTCGAAATCCCACGCCATGTCGTTTCCTCCCAACGCTATGATCTTGCGATGCAGGTGCTCCGCACGCCCGAAGAACGCTTCCGGGAGCTTCCCGGCCATCCCTTTGCGCCCCACTATACGGAGATCGACAACCCGCGTGGGGGAAGCCTGCGCATGCACCACGTCGACGAAGGCCCGGCGAATGC
>JAYZFQ010000049.1:0-9968 GCA_036336695.1 Myxococcota bacterium | reverse complement strand
ATGATCGCGGCCGTGGTGATCGGCATCGGGGTCGACGACGCCGTGCACGTGTTGCGCCAGTACCAGGTGCGTCGGGAAGCGGGGCAGGATTCCCACGAAGCCATGCGCGGGGCCCTGCAGCACAGCGGGCGCGCGGTGGTGACGACCTCGGTTGCGCTTTCCCTGGGCTTTCTCACCCTGATGATGTCGGCATGGCAGACGGTCGCGAGCTTCGGGTTCTTCGTCGCCCTGTCGATCCTGGGGGCGCTGGCGGCGACGCTGTTCGTGTTGCCCGCGCTGATCTTCGCCTTCGCACCCAAGCGGGGTTGACGCCCGCTCCCCGCCGAGGTCGGCTCAGTCGCTCTTGATGAGTTCCGCCAGCGCGGTGGCGAGCTGTTCCCGTCGGAAGGGCTTGGCGAGGAAGTGCGTCCGGTCGATGCCGCGGGTGCGCTCGAGCGCTTCGCGTTCGCTGTGCCCCGTCATGAAGACGATCGGCAGGTCCTGGCGGACGTTGCGCAGGCTGGCGGCCGCGCGTTCGCCGGGCCAGTCGGGCATGGTGAGGTCGATGAGCATGGCGGCGAAGTCGCCGGGTGCGCCCGCGAGCAAGGCCAGCGCTTCGCGTCCGCTCGCGGCGCACACGGCGCGGTAGCCCATGGCGTGGAGCATGCGCATCGCGACCTTGCGCACCGGGGGCTCGTCGTCGACGACGAGGACGACACCGCGCGTGTTGGCCGCGGGGTCCGGCGCCGGTGTCTTCCGGGCCTCCTTTGCCGCGGGGGCGTCGACCCGGGGCAGCAGGATGCGGAACATGCTGCCGGCGCCGGGCTCGCTTTCCACCTGCATTTCGCCCCCGTGACTGCGCGCGATGCCCAGGGCGCCGGCCAGGCCGAGCCCGCGCCCCTCGAACTTGGTGCTGTAGAAGGGCTCGTAGATGCGCTGCTGGGTGGCGGCGTCCATGCCGCAGCCGTTGTCGCGCACTTGGATGCAGACCCGGCGGCCCTGGGCGGCGTCGGCCACCCGCGTTTCGATCTCGACCTTGCCGCCCTCCTCGCCGAGGGACTCGAGGGCGTTGGTGACGAGGTTCATCACGACCTGGCGGATCTGGGTGGCATCTGCCTGGATCCAGCCCGGCTCGCCGACGTGCCGGATGCGGAGTTCCGCGCCCCCGACGATGCCGGTGCGCAGGAGCGGCGCCATGTCCCGGATCATTTCGCCGATCTCGATGGCGCTCGGTGCGATGGCCTTCTTTCCCGCGTAGGCGAGGATCTGGGAGGTGAGGTCCGCTGCCTGCAGGCTCGCGTCTTCGATGTCGCGCAGCAGGTGATGCAGGCGCCCGTCGGGCGGCGCGTCTTCGAGGGCGAGTTCGACGTTGCCGAGGATCCCGGTCAACAGGTTGTTGAAGTCGTGAGCGATGCCCCCGGCGAGGACGCCGATGCTCTCGAGCTTCTGGGCCTGTTGCACCTGGGCTTCGAACGCATCGTGCTCCCGCTTTTCACGCACGCGTTCGCTGATATCCGTGCACACGGCCAGCACGTTCTCGACCCCACCGTGTTCGTCGCGCAGGGGGCGCAGAGAGATTGCGAAGTGGAACTCGCCGCCGGGTAGTTCCACGGACTGCTCGAATTCCAGGTTCTGGCCGTTTTCGTAGACGCGCTGCAGCATGCCCAGGACGCGTTGGCCCACGGCGCCGGGTAGCAGGTCGGCGACCTGGATGCCTTCGATCTGCTGCCGCTCGATTCCGTAGGGTGTCTTCCCGTGGTCGACGGCGGCGACGACGTATTGGATGACGCCGTCGGCGTCGATCACCACCACGCGGTTGGCGGCGAGGGCGGCGAGGAGCCCGTGGAGGTTCTGCTCGCTCTCGCGCAGGGCGCGGACGTCGTGTACGTGCTGGGTGACGTCGTGCACCACGCCGATGACCGATTCCACCGAATTGTCGGCGCCGCGAACGGGAGACAGCGTCACCTCGACGGAGAAAATTCCGGCTCGGAAGGTGGGCTCGAGGGAGACGGTCTGGGAGGCCCCGGTCTCGACGACCTCGTGAACGGCGGCCAGGAAGTGTCGCGCCCCTTCCGCGGAAACCATGCGCCGCGCGTCCTCCGCGCTGGTTTCGGCGGCTGTCACGCCGTAGGCCTGGAGCTTCTGGTTCGGTGCGTTGAGCACCTCGGTCACGCGACCCTTGGTGTTGAACAGGAGAACCGGCGTCTGGTCGAGGGAGGCAACGAGGGCCTGGAAGCGCTCCGAGGCGCGCAGCCGGGCCTGCTCGGTGCGCTCTGCGCCCTTCCGGACGCGGTCGAAGCCGGCGATGGTCTGGAGCGTGGCTGTGGGCACCGCGAGCAAGATCCAGGCGAGCAAGCGGTCGTCCCGGGAGAAATACACCGTGTCGCCCACCGCGCTGGCGACGCTGATGACCACAATGCCGAGGAGCCCCAGCCGGAGCGGAACCACAGACCAGTGGGGGGGAGCATCCCGCAGCACCCACACGGCGTACACGAGCAGCACCGGCCGGATTGCGTAGAGCGCGGCTTGCACGACGGGTGGGTTCCCGGCCAGTGGGCCCAGCAGGCCGGCGAGGCTCAGCGCGGCGGCGAAGGGCAGGAGCCAGCGGGGAATGGGCCGGCCCACGTGCTGCAGGGCGCCGGCGACCACGAGGGGTGCGAACAGTGCGCTGAAGGCCGGAGACGCCGCTGCCAACCCCGGAAGCAGGCCGTCGAGCATCGAAAACACGCCGGCCGTTGCGAGGGAGGCCCAGGCGAGGGGCCAGTAGCCCGTGGGGGACACCGACGCGCGCAGTGATCGGAAGCCGCTGATAACGAGGGCTCCCACGAGCAGAATTGCCAGGACGAGGAGGAGATCGTCCGGTTTCACCTGCGTTCCCCTTGTCGCGTTGCCGCGCGGCCACCTCGAAGGTACCACTGCGCGGGGCGATCCGCGCGCCACGGCGCGCCGGCGTTTTCAGCCCCGCTGGGACGAGAGGTTGCCGCCGTCGACGACGAATTCGGCGGCGGTGACGTAGCTGGCTTCGTCGGAGAGCAGGAAGCGGACCACCCGGCCGATTTCTTCCGGTTCTCCGAGGCGTTCCATCAAGATTCGCTTTTCGAAGAACCCGTCGGGAAGCGCGTCGAGGGCCGGTTGCAGCATGGGTGTCCGGATCTGTCCGGGAGAAATCGCGTTGACGCGAATGCCCTCGGGCGCCAGGCGGTCGGCGAGGGAGCGCACCAGGGAGAGCACGCCGCCCTTGGCGGCCGTGTAGATGGGATTGGCCGCGTTGCCCAGTGTCGCGTTGATCGAAGCGAAGGCGACGATGGCCGAGCCGGCCTGGGCGGCCAGGTCGGGCAACAACTCTTTCGCGAGCAGCGCCAGGGGACGCAGGTGGACGTGCATGCCGGCGTCCCAGTTTTCCGGCGTGAGTCCGTCGATCGACTCGGTGTCGACCACCCCCGCGGCGTGCACCAGCCCGCCGATGCTGGGCAGGTGCGCCCGGGCGCTCTCCGCGCCGGCACGCAGGGCAGCCGGGTCGCGCACGTCGACGGCGATGCCCGTGGCGGCGACGCCGTAGCGTTCGCCCAGGGCCTGGGCCGTGCGCGCCACCTTCTCGGCGTCGAGGTCCCAGAGCGAAAGCGGGCGTCCGACCGTGGCGAGGGCCTCGGCGCTGGCGTGGCCGAGGCCCGAGGCACCGCCGGTCACGATCACACCGGTCGCAGGGCTGTCGAGTCGCGGATGCATCGTGGTTGGCCGGGTTTCCCGAGTGCCGTTGCGTCGGGTGCCATCATAACCGCCCCGGGTCCGATGCGGACCGGTGCTAGCATCGGCGCTGCGATGGGGCAGAACCCGGAAACGTTCGTGGAAGCGCCGCGCCGTGCGAACGCGGCCTTCATCGCCCTCAACGTCCTGGGTGGCCTTGCCGTCCTCGGCAGCTACGTCCACGGCCTGGCGTCCTACCCGGAAACCCGGGGCGATGTGTGGGGGGGCGTTCCCGAAGCGCTGCAGCCCCTCTACACCGTGTCCATGCTCCTTGCGACCCTGGGCTACTTCCCGATGACGGCCTACGTGCTGTTCCGGCTCTCCCGGCGCCCGGTTCGGGTCGGCCCCTTTGGTTTCGGCTTCTTCCACGCCTGTTACGCCGCCATCCTCGTGTTTTCCGCGGTGTGGATGCCGCTCACCTTCGCCATGCTCGACGCGCCGTCTCCCGGGCTCTGGTTCGCGATCCGTGCGGTCCTCGGCCTGGTCGCCGCCGGGTCCCTCGGAGTGGGCGTCGGGCTCTTCGCGGCCCGCCCCCGGGATCGCGGCCCCTTCTGGCGGCTGGCCCTCGCGGGGTGCGTGCTCTTCTGCAACCAGACCGTGTTGCTCGACGCCCTCGTCTGGCCCTACTTCTGGGACCAGGGGTGAGTCGGCCGGTCCGGTCGCAACCAGCGCGGGGATTCCGGCGTCAGTAGCGCAGCTGGATCGTGGCGCCGAACACGTGCGCCGTGTAGTCCCGGTCGACGTGACCCAGGTAGAGCGTGCCGGCGCCGCCGGTGCTGCCCGGAATGAACGGGTTCGGCATCGCGTTGAGCAGGTCCGGGTCGCTGAGGCCCGACTGGTGGAAGTCTTCGATTTCGCTGCGGCGGAACAGGTGGAACGCCCGCACCGACAGGTGCTTGGTGATCTGGAACCGGATCGATGACTGGAGTTCGTGGTCGAGTGTCTCGAGGTCCGGGAACCGGGTGCCGGCCTGGGCCGGCGTGAGGCCGATGCTCAGGGCGGACGCGCTGGCGTAGTCGTAGTCGATCTTCTGGTACGACCCGATGAAGCCGTACCGCGTCTCCAGGATCCAGCGCTCGAGGATCCGGCTGCGGAGACCCACCGTGGCGAAGCCGGTGTTCCGGCGGTTGCGGACTTCCCAGGCGTTCTGCAGCGGGTAGACGCTGCCGCCGGCGTTCGGATCGGGGAGGCCGGGCCGTCCGGCGATGCTGCGGGTTTCGGTGCGCGCGTGCTCCCAGGCACCCATGACGAAGGCGTTCAGGTTCGGCGAGGGCTGCCAGTTCCACTCGACGCTCACGCTCGCCCCGCGGTCGTACTGCAGGCCGTAGTCCGCATCGTACGCGATGTCCCGGACCTGCCCGCTCACGGCGAGATCCATGTCCTTCGGCAAGAGGAAGTTTGCGCGGACGTTGGCGCGGTTCAGCTGGCGATCGGCCAGGTCGTACTTGCGGAACTGGGCGAGGGTGAACGACTGGTTGAAGCCCGTGAACTGCGGGAGGCTCGACGCGTAGTAGGCGGCGTAGGGATCGTAGTCGTAGGTGCTGCCGCTGCGGTCCGCGAACTCGTAGGAAATCCGCGCCGTCGCCCACTGGAGCCGCCGGCTCGAAAGTTCGGCGCGCACCGTGTTGTCGACCGTATGGTCGCGCTCCCGGTGGTCGTAGTCCTTGCGGATCCAGGCGTAGCGCAGGCCGAGCTGGGTCTTGGGATCGAGTCGCGCGTCCACGCTGCCCTCGGCCTTCAGCACGGCGTGTCCGTAGGGCGTGGAGCGGTAGCGGAAGTCTTCCGCGAAGGGAGCCGGGCCGGCGGGCCCGCCACACACTTCGGTGGGAATCTGGTGCCCGCCCACGCCGGCCAGCGCCGCGAGGGCGCCGTCCTCGGTGATGTAGCCCGCCTCGCCCGTCGACGGATTGCACGCGGTATAGGCGCTCTTGTCGTTCCGGTCGAAATAGCGTACCCGGGCGCCGATTCTCAGGCGTTTCCACGGACGCAGCAAGAGGTCGCCCCGGAGCAGCAGCGTTTCGACTTCGGTGTCGGCGGAACTCTGCCCCAGTGCCGCTGCGGTGTTCCAGGCGTCGAGGTTCAGTGAACCGATCGTTCCCGAGTTCACCGTCGGGGGCAGCAGGTCCTGGTCCTGCCGCATGCGCGTCCAGGACGCCGTGGCGGTGAACCGGCCGTCGAGAGGCAGTCGTGCCGCGAGGTCTGCCTTCACGTTGTGGGCGTCGTTGTCCGGGGCGAGGGCGAAGCGTCCCTGCCGCACGAGTTCCCGCTGCGCGACGGGGGTGAACCCCGAGATCAGGTAGGGGTTGTCCCAGGTGAGGCTCTCGTTCTGGTTGCGGTACAGGGAGCCCGAGTAGACGAGGTTGGCATCGAAGCCCTGGGGGAGGCTGAGTTCGAGCCCCGTCGAAACCTCGTGGGTCCGGTCCTCGATGGGTTCGATGGTTTCGACGGCCCG
The DNA here is from genome assembly GCA_036336695.1 of Myxococcota bacterium. Taxonomy (GTDB): domain Bacteria; phylum Myxococcota_A; class UBA9160; order UBA9160; family SMWR01. Next base: position 3,793 of record JAYZFQ010000049.1, on the reverse strand, counting down.
CGCCGTGGCGCCCACGTCGTTGGGGTAGATCCACGAGCCACCGAAGGGGCGCTCCCCCTCGCGGCTCAGGCTGCGATAGCGCGCGAACCAGCGCGTGTCGGGTCGGAGCCAAGCGTCGAGGCGGACCACGCCATCGTTGCGCTGCACGGACAGCACGGACGTGTCCAGGCTCTCGACCGTCGCCACGAGCTGGGCGTCAGTGACGCTGCCTTGGGAAAAGGGAGGCTCGGTCGGGTTTCCGCCGGGCGTGAGGCCGGGAAGCAGGCTCAGGGTGCCGCTGCCCGCGCCGGTGAAGACGCTGCGCGCATCGCGGGCGTAGTCCCGGGGAATACCGTTGAAGCTCCCGCGCAGGCGCGCGCGCCCGAGCCACGAGATTTCCCCCAGGTAGAACTGGTCGTCCCGGCCGACGCCGCCGCCCTGGAGATTGGTGTAGATGCCCTTGGACGTCTCCAGGAGCCCCACGCGGAACGAGCGCAGCAGGAAATTCGAGCCCCAGTCGGCGTAGCGCCAGAAGCGGGCTTCGTCGTCGTCGCCGCTCGTGCCCATTCCGCCGATGTCGAGGGAGAACTCGCCCAGCCAGTTTTCTCCCAGCGGGTTCAGCGTCTGGGGCTGGAGGGGGTAGGGGTAGAGGAAGCCCGTCGGCGTGCGTCGACGCGCGGGGCGAATCCAGGACATCCCCTTGGGCTCGACGACGCGGGTGGTGTCGATGCCGGCGGGGTCGAGGATGAAGCCACCCGTCGGTTCTGAATGGGCCGGCGTCCCCGGCAGGGCCACTGCGAGCGCCGCGAGCGCCGCCCGCAGGGGAGCGCGTGCCCCGGCTCTCATCCCGCCCGCTCCGCCTGCTCGGCGAGATGCGCTCTCACCGGTGGAACCTCGCGCCCGACGGGTGGTTCGAACCGTGGACCTGGACGTGGCAGGTCACGCAGCCGCGGCCCAGCACGCGGGGGTCGGGGAACGCGCCCGCCGCGAGGTTGCCGGAGGTCGGCAGTGTTCCGGGATGTCCGAAGCCGCCGGCCTGGGCGTGGCAGTTCTGGCACAGGAAGGGCGGCGCCGCCGCGAGCAGGGCCTCGTGGTTCGAACCGTGGGGGAGGTGGCAGTTGAGGCAGTTGTCGACAACGGGCGCGTGTTCCCAGAGGAAGGGCCCGCGCTTGTCGGCGTGGCAGGAATAACAGAGTTGGTTCACCGAGTCGGCGCGCAGGAGCGGCTCGGTCGCCGAACCGTGAGGGTTGTGGCAGTCGGTGCAGGAGATCTTGCCCTCGTGGAGGGGCATGTGGGAACGCTTGCGGAAATCGACGCGCTGCTGGGTATGGCAGGTCATGCAGGTCTGGGAGGCGCTGACCTGGGCCTCGAGTCCGAAGACGGACTCCTGGCTCATGGGGTTGTGGCAGTCGCTGCACGCGAGGTCCACGGTTTCGTGGACCGAGCCCCGCCAGTGGATGCGTTCCCCGCCCGCGTGGCACGCCAGGCAGGTCGCGTTCATGCGTTCCACGGAGGTGGCCGAGGAGCGCGTGAAGCCGATGATGAACTCGGGGTTGCGCGGGTCCTGCTGGTGCAACGAACCGGGGCCGTGGCAGGCCTCGCAGAGCAGGGCCTGCTTCTCGGTGCGGGGCTCGGAGCTGAACACGCGACCGTGGACGGTGGGATCCCAGTGCGCGGTCTCCTGCCGGTGGCACATCTGGCAGGTCTCGCGCCCGACGTTTTCCGCGACCGGGGCCGGGACGGCGACCGGGATCGCAGGCGTCGGTGCGGGGTCCTGGTCCTCCTGCGCGGGGGCGGAGGCCGCCCACCACGCCGCGCCGGCGACGAGCAGGACGCCGAGGCGTCGCACGGCCCGGGAGTTCACCGCGTTCTGTTCGGTTGCGCCCTGTCCCGTGCTCTCCGGCTTCGCACGCCCAGGCTACCCAGGGTCGCAGCGGCGATCAGCAGTGCAGTCGCCCCGAGGGCCCAGAGGTCCATGCTCGGGACGCCGGGGGACGGTGGGGGCGCAGCCTCCACCGTTACGCTGCCCTCCATGCCGAAAGCACAGTGGGTCCCTACGCCACAGTGGTAGTCGTAGGTTCCGGCGGTGTTGTAGGTGAAGCTGTAGGTCGTTCCGGCCACCGACACGGCGCCGCTGTCGAAGGTGCCGTCACTGATGCAGCTGGACCCGCTCCGGACACTGTGGACACCGCCGGCAAAGCTCCATTCGATGGTGTCGCCTTCGGTGATCGTGATGTTGGCGGGCGAGAAGGTGAGCCCCGGCCCGACGGTGACTGTGTGTGTGGCGGCCGGGGCCGGTCCTGCCAGGAAGAACGCCATTCCCACGAGGGCGGCGAGGCGTGTTGCGTATGCGGATACGTTCATGGAGCTGCTCCCCGAGTACAATCAGCAGAGAATGTGGTGAAAATACTACAATTATTCGAAGGGCGAATCAGCATGGAAGTGCCGCGGTCTCGCGGTCTCCGGGCGCTCTCTTCCCCCGCGGGGGAAGAGGGGTTTCCGGCGGCTCGCGAGCCATTCGCCAGCGCCCTCGGGCGCTTACCAGCCGTAGATGCGGCTGGCGTTTGCGTGGAGCAGCCGGCGGCGGTCTGCGGCGGGGACCTCGTCTTCGGGCATCACCTGGGCGATCACCCGCGAGGAGTCCGGCCAGCAGGATTCGAGGTGGGGGTAGTCATCGGACCAGAGGAGGTTGTCCACGCCGATGATGTCCCGGCACCGCACGGCCACGGTGTCCCGGATGAACGTGAGGGCCATGTTGCGTCGGAAGTAGTCGCTCGGCTTGAGCGGCAGGTCGTAGACCACGTAGGGGTGGGTCCCCTCCCAGACCGCGGCGTCGAGGTAGGTGAGCATCGAGGCGGCCCAGCCGGCCTCGAACTCGGCGCACACGAAGCGCAGGCGCGGGAAGCGTTCGAAGACCCCCGACGCGATCAACTGGAAGATCATCTCCTGGACGTTCCAGTCCGGTAGCACCACGGCGCCGCTGGAGTAGTCGCGGATCGGCCCCGAGACGAGGTGCTGCATGTGTTCGACGGCGCGGCTGTGGGAGCGGATGCCGCGGGTGGAACCGATGTGCGTGCTGATGGGGAGGTCGAGGTCCTGGGCCGCGGCCCAGAACCGGTCGTAGGCGTCGGTCCCGTAGTGGGGGCCCTCGAGCTGGCTGGGTACGTTGATGGTCGCGAGGCCGCGTTCCGCGCAGCGCTGCATCTCGGCGATGGCCCAGTCGATGTCGTCGAGGACGACACACCCGACGCCCTTCAGCCGACGGGGTTCCGCCCGGCAGAAATCAGCGATCCAGCGGTTCCAGGCGGCCAGGACAGCCTGGAGCAGCGCCGGGTCGGCGATGCCGTAGCTGTGGAAACCCACCGTGGGATACAGCAGGGCGGCAGCGATGCCCGTCGTGTCCATGTCGCGCAGCCGCTCGCCTGCGTCCCAGCCCCCCTGGCGAGCGCGTTCGAAGCGGGCATCGAGATCCATGTCGTCGATGGATCGTCCCGCGCCACCCATGAGTTCCACGCTGGGATAGCCGAGGCCTTCGACCTGCCAGATCGACCCGAGTTCGGGGTGGTCGACGACCCGGGGCGCCCGGTCGCGGAACTCGGGATCGATGGAGGCGACGAACAGGTCCGGCGGCTCGACGATGTGGGAATCGGCGGAAATCACCGGGAGCCGTTCGCTCATGGCTCGCCTCCGTTGCGATCCGCGCGGCAGTGCCAGATGTCGACATCGTACAGCAGCGGCATGTGCCGGCCCCGGTAGGTCTCCGTCGGGCGGCAGGTGAAGTCCGGGAGCTTGCCGAGCCTGCGGCCGCCTCGCG
>JAYZFQ010000048.1:0-15971 GCA_036336695.1 Myxococcota bacterium | reverse complement strand
GTGGGCGGGGTCGTGTTCTGGTTCCTGCTCTACCGCTTCTGTTTCCGGCGGGACCTCGCCTTCTTCCACGCGCTCGTGCCCCGCATTGCCGCCGGGATCATCGTCGGTTTCCTGCCGATCTTCTTCATCGACGAGATCTGGGGCTTCGCGAACCGGCCCCTTCCGGTGTTGCTGCTCGTTTCCGTTCTGCTGGGGCTCGTCACGCTCCTGTACCTGTATACGGAGATCCAGCGGCGACTGGGAGCCGCGGATATCGCTTTCGCGAGAGCGCGCGAACTGTTTCTCCTGGGGTTGCTCCAGGCGTTTGGTGCCAGCTTGTTGATCACGGGCCTGACCGGCGGTTTCATGGCCTCGCGAAACTGGGTTCCCGAAGGCGAGGCGGTGTCGATGGCCGAGCTCGGCGCGCTCCTGCCGACCTTCGTCGGCCAGCTTCCCCGCGTCGTCGGCATCGAGCACGTCTATGCCTTTCCTGCGGCGATCTTCGTGATGGCGTTTCTCGCGTTTTTCATCGGCACGTTCCTCCAGTTGCTCTGGGAAGACATCCCGATCACCGAGCCGCTCTGAAGCGGCGTGGAAGGCCCGGCTGCCAGCCACTACTCTCTCGTTCCGGCCGCCGAGTTTCCGACCAGTCCAGAGGTTTGCGTCATGCCCCCCATCGTCCTCTACTCCAAGTCGTGGTGCTCCTTCTGTGATCGGGCCAAGGCATTGCTCCAGGCCAAGGGGCAGGAGTGGACCGAGTTGGACGTCGAGGCCGACCCGGCCCGGCTGAACGAGATGGTCGAGCGCAGCGGCGGTCGGCGCACCGTGCCCCAGATCTTCATCGGAGACCGGCATGTGGGCGGCTTCGACGAGCTCAAGGCGCTCGAGGACAGGGGAGAACTCGACGAACTGCTGGGGAGGCAGCCAGCGGCGGAAGAGGAGACGGAGCACCGCCGGGTCGTGATCGTGGGCAGTGGACCCGCGGGCTACACGGCGGCGCTCTACACGGCGCGCGCCGAACTCGAGCCGGTCGTGATCGCGGGGCTGCAGTTCGGAGGGCAGTTGATGCTGACCACGGACGTGGAGAACTACCCGGGCTTTCCCGAGGGCGTGACGGGCCCCGACCTGATGGACCTCTTCCAAAAACAGGCCGAGCGTTTCGGGACCCAGATCGTGTTCGAAGACGCCGTTGCGGTGGATACCTCCCAGCGGCCCTTCCGCGTGCAGACCAGCTCCAAGCGCTGGACTGCGGATGCACTGATCCTGGCCATGGGGGCCTCGGCACGCTGGCTCGGCCTCGATTCCGAGGAGCGCCTCCAGAACCGCGGGGTCTCGGCCTGCGCGACGTGCGACGGCGCCCTGTTCCGGGGCAAGCCGATGGCCGTGGTGGGTGGCGGGGACACGGCGCTGGAAGAAGCGCTCTTCCTGACGCGCTTCGCGACCCAGGTGACGGTGATCCACAGGCGCGACCAGCTGCGTGCCTCGCGAATCATGCAGGAGCGGGCGAAGAACCACGAGAAGATCGAATTCGCGTGGAACTCGGTCGTCGAAGAGATTCTCGGCGAGGAAGCCGTGACCGGCGTACGTCTGCGAGACGTCCAGAGCGACGCGACGCGGGAGCTGCCGGTCGAAGCGGTCTTCGTGGCGATCGGGCACGAGCCGAACACCGGTCTCGTGAAACGGCAGCTTGCGCTCGACGAGGTCGGGTACGTCAAGGTGGAGTCGGGGACCTCGCGCACCAGCGTCGAGGGCGTCTTCGCGTGTGGGGACGCAACCGATCCGACCTACCGCCAGGCGATTACCGCCGCGGGCACCGGGTGCATGGCCGCAATCGACGCCGAGCGCTGGCTGGCGGAGCAGGGGATCGCCTGATCGCTCGCCCTGGGCGGGGGAACCCGTCGCGTGGAGGTTCCGGCTTGGTCCAACCGCCTGCCGCGTGGGGGTCCCGGCTTGCTCTGGTTCTCCGCTGGGCGGGGGTCCCGGCTTGCTCTAACTCTTTCGCAGGCGTACGTTTTTTCCATGGCCCTTAGCCGGGAAAGACTGGAGCAGCTGATCGAACGCTCCACCGACGTGGTGGTCGCGACCAACCGCAAAGGTCGCGTCACGTACACCAACGAAGGAGCGCTGCGGATTCTCGGTTACGAGCCGGAAGAGATGCTGGACATGTTCGTCGGCGATCTCTACCCGAGCGTAGACGAAGCGCGACGGGTGAAGGCGGCGATGGCGGGGCCGGGGCACGGCGGACCGGACATCGTCGAGACCTTCCAGACGACGTTTCGCGCGAAGCGGGGAGACGAGATTCCCGTGGCCATTTCCGGGACGCTGCTGCGCGACGAAAAGGGCGCCCAGGACGGGACGATCGGGTTTGCAAAGGATCTCCGGGAGATCTTGCACAAGGACCAGCTGGCGACGCTCGGCGAAGTTGCCGTGGGGATCTCCCACGAGATCAACAACCCCCTGGCCGTGATCCTGAACCAGGCCGAACTGCTCGAAAAGGACGTCGTACGACTCGCGGGGGACGGCGACACGTCGGTGGAGTCCGAGCGGATCGACGCCATTCGCCGCGAGATCGGTCGCATCGCGGAGATCGTCGAGCGACTCGGCCAGATGGTTCAGCGAGACGACTACAGCACGGTTTCGTACGTCGGGCCGGCGCGCATGATCGATCTCCGCAAGCGCTGGAACCCGATCGGAGACCCGCGGCTGCGCGATCGGCGCATTCTCGTCGTGGATGACGACCTCGGGATCCTGCGCACGCTCAAGGAGATCCTGGAAGCCGAGGGGTGTCGTGTCGAGACCGCGAGTGACGGGGAGGCGGCCTTGCGTCGCGTCGAGTCGGGGGAATTCGACGTCGTTCTGACGGACGTGGTGATGCCCCGGATGGACGGTTACGAACTCTTCCAGGCGATTCACGCCCGGTCGCCGGAACTCCCCGTTTTGATGATGACGGCCTTCCACTACGACCGCGACCACGTCATCAAGCGCAGTCGGATCGAGGGACTCGAAGGTGTCGTGTTCAAGAAACCGGTCGATGCGAAACGCCTGTGCGAGGTGATCGCGGAGAGCGTCGGCAAGTCTTCCTGATTCACGCTTCGTGCACGGGCGGCGTGGCGGCAATGCACAGGCCGACGACTTCCCGCGCGCCGGCGCGGCGCGCGGCCCGCGCGGCCTCGGAGAGCGTGCTCCCGGTGGTCATCACATCGTCCACCAGCCAGATGCGCTCCGGCAGCGGGCGCGGCGCGGCGAAGGCCCCGCGGACGTTGCGCAGCCGTGCGGCGCGTCCGAGGCCGGTCTGGGAGCGGATGGGACGTTGCGCGACCAGGGCCCGGTTTGCCATCGGCACGCCGTGGGCTCGAGCGACGCTGCGTGCGAGCCGTCCCGCGGCGTGGAAGGCGCGCGTGCGGAGGGAGCGTGGGTGGGGCGGGATGGGAATGACCAACTCCGGTGGGTGCCCCGGAGCGCGCGCGGCGGCTTCGAGGATGAGGAAGCGGGCGACGGCGAGTGCCGACACGTCGAGGGACAGGATGCCCGCCGCCGGTTGCTTGAAGCGCCGCACCCATTCTCGACCGTCCCCCTCGTAGCGAACCGCGGCGACGCAGCCGGTCAAGCGTGTGGGGACGAACGGAGCGCTCCCGGTCCGGGGGAGTCGCGCATTGCAACGGGGGCACAGGATGCTGTCGCGGTGAATGCCGGTGCGGCAGCCCGCACAGACGGGCGGCAACACCAGGTCGAGCAGGGCGGTCCAGGGAGGCACAGGGTTTGTCCGCGGGACCGAAACGGGGTGTGGGGAACCTCAGGGGGTCGAGACGGGGTGCGTGCCGGAATCCGAGAGGCCGAGGTCGAGGGACGGTGCATCGCTCCACAAGCGCTCGAGGTCGTAGTGCGAACGGACCTCCTCCTGGAACACGTGGACGATGACGTCGGAGAGATCCATCAGCACCCAGCGGCCTTCCTCCAGGCCCTCGACCCCGATGGGCTTCTCGCCCCGGCGGGACAGGGCCTCGGCGACCGCTTCCGCGATCGCCCGTACCTGGCGATCGGAACGCCCGGTCAAAATGACGAACGCGTCGGCAAAGGAGACGAGGCCGCGCACATCCAGCGCCGTCGGGTCGCCGGCCTTGCGGTCGAGGGCAGCTTCCGCGGCGATGCGCGCCTTTTCCAGGGTCGAGAGTTCGCTCATGCGCTCGCGTAGATGCCGCTTTGCGTGACCGCGTGGCGGACCGCGTCCGGCAGGAGATGTTGCACGGAATTTCCCGATCGCAGGCGCTCGCGGATTTCGGATGACGAGACGTCGAGCGCGAGGATCTCTACGCTGCGCAACCACTTTCCGGTTTCCCGGTGGTGTCCGGAGCGGCCGTCGGGATCCAGTTCGACTGCGCCGGCGAGGCATTTCGGGAGCCAGTCGTGGAGTCGGCCGGAGGCGGCGGGCGGACGGGTCATCACGGCAAAGTGGGTCAGCGAAAAGACGGTCTCCGGTTCGCGCCATGCTCCGATTTCGGCGAAGGCATCGCAGCCGATCACGAACACCGGCTCGTTTGGTCTCAGGCGATCAGCGAGGGCGCGCAGGGTTTCGACCGTGTAGGACGTGCCGCCCCGCTCGACTTCCAGGGGCTCGACGGCGAAGCGCGGATTGTCGGCAACGGCCGTGCGAACCCAGTCCAGTCGCTGTTCGGCCGGTGCGATGGGGTCGTGCCGGGCGTCTCCCTTGTGGGGCGGCCGCGCGCTGGGCACGAAGAGCACGCGATCCAGGTCGAGTCGGTCGGCGACTTCCTCCGCCGCCCGGAGATGGCCCAGGTGGATCGGGTTGAAGGTGCCGCCAAAGACTCCGGTCAGTCCACTGTTCATTCGCGGAGCTGGCCCTCGCCGTACAGGACGAACTTGCGCGTCGTCAGTTCCTCGAGGCCCATGGGGCCGAAGGCATGGAGCTTGGAAGTCGAGATGCCGATTTCGGCGCCCAGGCCCAGCCGGAAGCCGTCGGAGAAGGCGGTCGAGCAATTGACGCCCACCGTCGCCGAGTTCACGCGGCGCAGGAATGCCTGGGCGTTCGCATAGCTCTCGGTGACGATGATCTCGGTGTGGTCCGAGCCGTAGCGGCGGATGTGTGCCACGGCGGCATCGAGATCCTCGACGACGCGAACCGCGAGCACGGGCGCCAGGTATTCCTCGGTCCAGTCGGCTTCTGCTGCGGGCACGACGTCTCCGAACACCCGGGCAACGGCCTCGTCGCCCCGCAACTCGACGCCTTCTTCGTGCAGTGCCTTGAGGACACCCGGCAGGGTGGACTGGGCTGCATCCCGGTGGACGAGCAGTGTTTCGAGTCCGTTGCAGACCGCCATCTGTCGCAACTTTGAATCGAGTGCGATCCGCCGCGCCATTTCCGGGTCCGCCGACGCGTCGATGTAGACGTGACATACCCCGGCATCGTGCTTGATGACGGGGATGTGGGAATTCTCGTTCACCATGCGGATCAGCCCGGGTCCGCCGCGCGGAATGATGAGGTCCACGTTCTCGGACTCGCGCAGCAGGTGTTCGATCGCTTCCCGGTCGGTAGTGTCGACCACCTGGACGGCGTCCTCGGGAATGCCGACGTCCGTTGCCGCGCCGCGCAATTCAGTCGCCAATGCGAGGTTCGAGTGGATCGCCTCGGAGCCGCCGCGCAGGATCACGGCGTTGCCCGCTTTCACGCACAGGGCTGCCGCATCCACGGTTACGTTGGGTCGTGACTCGTAGATGATGCCGATCACGCCGAGGGGGATCCGCATGCGGCCGACCCGGAGGCCGTTGGGGCGCACCCGTAGATCTTCGACGCGCCCGACGGGATCGGGCAGGGTCGCTACGTCTCGAAGGCCCGACAACATGTCGTTCCACTTCCCGTCCGAGAGTTCGAGTCGACGCACCAGGGGTTCCGCGACGCCGCGTTCCGCCGCAGCATCGAGGTCGCGCTGGTTCTCGGACCGGATCTGCTCTCGCGCGGCTTCGAGGCGTTCGACGGCGCGCAGGAGCCACGCGTCCTTCGCGCGAGTCGACAACTCGGCGAGGTTCTCGCCCGCGGTCCGGGCGCGCGTGGCAAGCTCGTGAATGGTTTCCCGCAGACTCATCGCTCGCGGCTCACTCGGGGGGTTCGCGAAGCAGCACGAGGTCGTCGCGGTGGATTACCGCGTCGCCGTTGGAATATCCTAGCACCTGGGCGATTTCCCGTGCGGGGAGCCCGACGATGCGGCGGATCTCTTCCGAGGAGTAGGCTGTCAGCCCGCGCGCGACTTCACTGCCGTCGGAGGCCTCGCAGGCCACGGGATCGCCCATCCCGAAGTCGCCCCGCACTTCGGTAATGCCGGCGCCGAGCAGGCTCTTGCCCCGCTCGGTCACGGCTTTGGCCGCTCCGTCGTCGATGACGAGCGTGCCGCGGGTGCGGGTGGTGAAGGCGAGCCAGTGCTTGCGACTCCCGAGGCGGTTGCCGGCGCGAAAGAGGGTCCCCGCGTTTTCCCCGGCGACGACGCGCAGCAGGATGTTCCGGCGCAGCCCGTTGCAGAGTACCGTCGCCGCGCCTCCGTGTGCCGCGATGCGTGCTGCCTCGAGTTTCGTCGTCATGCCGCCGCGACCGAAAGCGCGCGGCGAGCCCTGGGCGGCGCGCTCGATCTCCGGGGTGATCTCCTCGACGACCTCGATCGGCCTGGGCTTGGGCGCGCTCTCCCCCGGCGGTTCCCGAAAGAGTCCGTCCACGTCGGTCAAGACGACGAGCAGGTCCGCGGCGACGAGGTTCACGATCGTTGCCGAGAGGTTGTCGTTGTCGCCGAAACGAATTTCGTCCGTCGCCACGGTGTCGTTTTCGTTGACGATCGGGACGATGCCGAGTTCGAGGAGTTTGTGAAGCGTGTGGCGCGCGTTGAGAAAGCGTTCACGGTCCTCCATTCCGGCGCGCGTCACGAGCACCTGGGCCACGGTGTGTCCGTGCCGGGCAAAACGCTTTCGGTAGAGGTCGACCAGGCCGATCTGGCCGACGGCAGCCGCTGCCTGTTTCTCGGGAATGGAGTCCCCGGGAGTCTTCCAGCCGAGTTCGTGGGCGCCCATGGCGATGGCTCCCGAGGAGACGAGGATCACCTCGGTTCCCCGTTCCCGGAGTGCCGCCACCTGGCGCGCGATTTCCGAAAAGATCCGCGTGTTCACGGCTCCGTTGCGGGTGAGGACGCCGCTCCCCACCTTCAGGACGATGCGGCGGGCGTCTCGGCACTCGGGGCGTTCGGAGGAACGGTCGCTCATGAGCCGGCCCCATCGTGACGGTTTTCGAGATGCCCCGCCGCAGCCTTGAGCAATGCGTCGATCCCTTGTCCGGTCGCGGCGGAAACGCGGAAGACCTGGCGTCCCTGACGTGCGAGTGCGGTCTCCACGGAGTCTAGTGTCGCCGGGTCGTCCACGAGGTCGAGCTTGTTGATGGCCACGAGTTCCACGCGCTGCTCGAGTGTGGCTGCGTAGGCCTCGAGTTCGTGGCGGATCGTCTTCCAGTCCTCCAGGAGGTCTCGGCCTTCGAGATGCGCCGCGCCGGCGTCGAGCACATGGACCAGCACGCGAGTCCGCTCGACGTGACGCAGGAACTGGTCGCCCATGCCCAGGCCCTGGCTCGCCCCGGCAATGAGTCCGGGGACGTCCGCGACCACGAAACGCCGCTCATCGACTTCGGCGACTCCCAGGCAGGGCACACGGGTGGTGAACGGATAGTTGGCGACCCGTGGGCGCGCCGCCGAGATCCGGCGCAGGAGAGTGGACTTTCCCGCGTTGGGAAGCCCGACGAGGCCGACGTCGGCGAGGAGCTTGAGGGAAAGTGCGAGTTCCCGGACTTCGTTCTTTCCGCCGGGCTCGGCGAAGTCGGGCGTCTGGCGGGAGGGTGTCTTGAACTGGGTATTGCCCCGCCCACCGCGGCCTCCCCGCGCCACGCGGACGCTTTCGCCGTCGCGGGTCAGGTCGGCCAGCGGAGAATCCGGCGTCGCGCAGTCCCGCACGAGGGTTCCGACCGGAACGCGGATTTCGAGGTTCGCGCCGTCTCGCCCGCTCTTGTTCCGGTTGCCGCCGTTTTGCCCGGATTCGGCCCGGTACTGGCGCCGGAGTCTCGGATCGAGGAGCGTCGCGAGGTTCCGGTCGGCGACGAGTAACACGTCGCCTCCCCGTCCCCCGTCCCCGCCGTCGGGCCCCCCACGCGGCACGAACTTCTCGCGGCGCAGGCTGACGCAACCGTCCCCGCCCCGCCCGGAGGCTACGGAAATCTTTGCCTCGTCCACGAACTGCGGTTCGCTCATGACGCCGCTCGTCGCCTTGCCGGTCTCGGCTTCTCGTGCCCGGGCAAGGCACCCGCAAGGGCAGCAGTGCCGCGCCTGGGCAAACGCGCCATCGGGCGCGAGAAACGCGAAGTGCGGAAAAAGTCAGTCGGGCTGGACTCTCGCGACCTTTCGGCCCCGAGAGCTGCCGTACTCGACCCGGCCGTCGCGCAGCGCGAACAGCGTGAAATCCTTGCCGACGCCGACGTTCGTGCCCGGGTGGATCTTCGTCCCGACCTGGCGAACCAGGATCGCACCAGCGCGCACGGTCTGGCCCGCGAATACCTTGACGCCGCGGCGCTGTCCCTGGCTGTCGCGTCCGTTTCGGGAGCTTCCCTGCCCTTTCTTGTGTGCCATGATTCAGCTCTCGATCGCGTCGATGCGTACTTCGGTGTACGCCTGACGGTGTCCCGTTCGGCGGCGGTAGCCCTTGCGCCGCTTCATCTTGAATACGGTGATCTTCTCCCCACGGCCCTGGGCCGTGATCGTGCCGCGCACGCGTGCGCCGTCGACGAGCGGAGTCCCCACGCGCGGCTCTCCGTCGTCGGCAACGAGCAGTACCTCGGAGAGCTCGATGCTCTCGCCGACCGCACCCTCTAGTTTTTCGACGCGCAGCAAATCACCGGGGGCCACACGGGCCTGTTTCCCACCGGACCGGATCACGGCGTACATCACGGCTCCTCGGGCTTGGCAGAGCGCGGAAGTATCGGCTTTTCCTCTGCTCCGTCAAGCAGCTCCGGCTCCGGGGCGCTGCCGAAGTGGAGGGGGGCCTCCCGCTCCGCCGGGACCACCTCGGGCGTCGCGGGTTCCGGTTCCACCAGGGGGCTTTCGGGCTCCCGCGGGGCAGCTGCGAGGGGGTCTTCGTCCGGGGCTTCCTCGTCACTCGCACGGGGATCTTCGCCCTGGGCCTCTTCTTCGCTCGCTTCCTGGGCCTCTTCTTCGCTCGCGAGGGGGCCTGCGTCCGGAGCCCCCTCCGCGGCCGCCAGGGGGCTTTCCCCGGCAGCGCCCGGGTCGTCGCCGGCCTCTCCCGAGCCCTCCGGCCGGGTCCAGCCCGCGAGCCAGGGCAGGTCGAGGGCGACGGGCGGACCCTCGTCGAGCGCCGTCAATTCGAATTGTTCCTGGTGCTGGCCCGGTCGGGCGCAGATCTCGATTTCCCGGCCCAGGGCCTCTCCGAGTGCCGCAACGGACCGGCGGGCGGGGCCTTGGAGCATCTCGGCCACCTGGGGGTGGACCGTCACGGCGATGCGCCGGCCGCAGAACCGCAGCAGGTCCTTGCGCACTTCGCGCAGCACCTTGTACCCCACGCTTTCTGCCGAGAGCACGTAGCCGCGGCCCTCGCAGTAGTTGCACGGCTCGCAGAGCTGTTGCACGAGGTTTTCCCGCGTGCGTTTCCGCGTCATCTCGACGAGGCCGAGCTCGGAGATCTTCAGGATGTTCGTCTTGGACTTGTCCGCGCGCAGCGCCTCGCGGAGCGCGCGGTAGACCTTGTCCCGATTGGCCGCCGTCTCCATGTCGATCAGGTCGATGATGATCAGTCCGCCGATGTTCCGGAAGCGGAGCTGGTTGACGACCTCGGCAACGGCCTCGAGGTTGGTCCGGAGGACGGTCTCTTCCAGGTTCGCCCGCCCCACGTACCGGCCCGTGTTCACGTCGATGGCGGTGAGCGCTTCGCTCTGGTCGATGATCAGGTACCCGCCCGACTTGAGCCAGACCTTTCGCCCCAGGTTGGCGTCGATCTGCGGCTCGATTCCGAAGTGGTCGAAGATCGGCTCGCTGCCCTCGTAGCGTTCCAGCTTGGGCTTGGGGTCGGCGACGAAGCGGGTAAGGAAATCCTGCATCGCCGCGAAGCTCTCCGGATCGTCGACGACGATCCGTTTCGTGTTGGCGTTGGCGAAATCGCGGATCACGCGCAGGGCAAGGGACAGCTCCGTGTAGAGCGTGGCGGGAGCGCGAACCTGATCCTTGCGGATCTGCACGTCGTCCCAGACCTGGGTGAGGTACCGGATGTCCGATTCGAGGTCCGCGTCGCTGGTGCCCAGGCCGGCGGTCCGGATGATGAAACCCAGGTCCTTGGGCCGGTAGCGGCTCACCGCATCCCGCAGGCGCCTGCGTTCGCGGTCCGAGTCGATCCGGCGGGAGACGCCGACGCGCTGGGACCAGGGTGTGAGGACGAGGTGGCGACCGGCGACCGAGATGTTCGACGTGATGCGCGCGCCCTTGGTGCCGATCGGGTCCTTGGCGACCTGGACAATGATCTCCTGGCCTTCCTGGAGGAGGGTTTCGATCTTGGCGGGCTGGCGGTTGCTCCGGCCGCGCCGGCGACCGCGCGGCTCGTCCGCCTCCGCGGCGGTGTTTTCGTCCATGAAATCGCCGACGTAGAGAAAGGCGGCCTTTTCGAGGCCGATATCGACGAAGGCGGCCTGCATGCCCGGGAGGACGCGGGTGACGCGCCCCAGGGCGACCGTCCCGGTGACGCTCCGGTCGCTGTCGCGCTCGATATAGAGCTCGGTGAACTGGCCCTGCTCGAGGATTGCCACCCGGGTTTCCCCGGCACCGGCACTGACCAGTAGTTCATTTTTTGCAGCGTTCTTCCCGCCGCGGGAATCGGGCACGGCACTCGCCTCCGGCGTTGACGAGCCGTTCCGGGGATACGATCGAGTTGGGATTCACCCGCGCAGGGCGGGCGGCGGCGGGTCTAGCTCGAACCCGGAGCGCTGCGGACAGGCTCCGAGAGGACGGGGACTCTTCCTAATTCCCCGAAAAGGCTATGAAAATCGTTGACTTGCACTTTAACTCTCGTCTAACGTGCGGCCCAGTGACCAGAGGGCGTCGCTCCGCTCCGAGCTCCCGCCGCCCGTCCAGCGGATCGATCGACCTCGCTCCGGTCTCCAGTGTCACCCTGCTCGGGGAGCCAGCGCCTTCCCCGTGGCCGCCTACCGAGAGGGTTTCTCTGTCGGTTCGCACCTAAAATCTTCTAGAAGAGTATGGAAAGTCGTCACAAGGTCAAGGCCGACCCCCGGAGGGGACTCCCCTCCGTCGAGCAGCTCGCCCGGGCGGCCGGGGGACTAGAGCCGACCGGTGTGCCCGAGTGGGCCCTGGTCGAAGCGGCGCGCGCCGTAGTCGACGAAGAACGCGAACGCATTCGCAAAGATGGGGGCGGCGCCGTAGCCGAGCGTGACGTCCTTACCGCGCGTGCCCGGTCCCGGGCCGAGGCCCTCGCAGCTCCTCAGCCCCGGCGCGTCGTGAACGCGACGGGCGTGGTGCTGCACACCAACCTGGGCCGGGCGCCCCTGTCTTCGGAAGCGGCCGCAGCCGGCGGGGCCTGCGGTGCCACCTATTCCGACCTCGAGTTCGACCTGGCGGGTGGCTCGCGGGGGGACCGCCAGGCTGCCGTCGCGGCCAAGCTGGCCCGCCTCGGCGGGTCCGAGGCGGCGCTGGCGGTGAACAACAACGCGGCCGCTGTCCTCCTCGTTCTCAACACCTTCGCCCTGGGACGCGAGGTCCTGGTTTCCCGGGGCGAACTGGTCGAGATCGGGGGGTCGTTCCGCGTGCCCGAGATCATGGAGCGGGCTGGCGTCCACCTGGTGGAGGTCGGGGCGACCAACCGGACCCACCCGGCCGACTACGCCCGGGCGATTGGCCCCGACACCGCGCTCCTGCTCAAGGTCCACCGGAGCAATTTCGAGCTCCGCGGCTTCGTGGCCGACGTGGACCTGACGGATCTGGCCGCGCTGGCCCGGACCCACGGCCTGCCGTTGGTCGAGGACCTGGGCAGCGGGACCTTCCTCGAGGTGCCGGGCCTCCCGCCCGAGGCCCACGTCCCCGGACGCCTGCGGCAGGGCGCGGATCTGGTGTGTTTTTCCGGGGACAAGCTCCTCGGCGGTCCCCAGGCGGGCATCATCCTCGGGAGTGCGGAGCACGTCGGCGCCTTGCGCCGGAATCCCCTGGCCCGCGCCCTGCGCCTGGACAAGCTTTCCCTGGCGGCCCTGGACCGGACCCTGGCGGCCTACCTCGCCGGAACTGCCGAGCGCGAGATCCCCGTCCTGCGGCAGCTCCGAGCCTCCCCGGCGCACCTGGAAGCCCGGGCGCGGGAGCTTGCCGAGCGCCTGGGCAGGTGTCTGGGCGACGCGGCGACCCTGGAGGTCCGGCCCGAGCGCAGCGCGGTGGGCGGGGGTTCGGTGCCCGGGCTCGAACTCCCAAGCTGGGTCGTGGCCGTGGCGGCGCCCGGCGGGGCGGAGCGCCTGGCGGCACGCCTGCGCGCCGCGCCCGTTCCGGTGATCGGTCGTCTTCGCGACGCGTCCGTGTTGCTGGACGTCCGGACGCTCCTGGACAACGATTTTGCGGCGGTCGAACAGGGTTTCCGGTTTGCGTTGGATCGCGAGGCGCGTTGAAGGGCGGAGGTCCATCTCGTAGGATACGTCGACGGTGATGCTTCACTCGAACGTCTTGGTCCTGAATCGCTCGTACATGCCGATCCACGTAACCTCGGCCCGGCGCGCCTTCTCGCTCTTCTACCAGGACGTGGCGCAGGCCGTCGACGCCGAGTACCAGACCTTCGACTTCGACGCGTGGCGCCGCCTGCGCCCGAAGCAGGGCGACGATGCGATCGGAACCCCCAACGGTTCGATTCGCGTGCCGCGCGTCATCTTGTTGCGGCATTACGATCGCATCCCGAAACGGCACGTCCGTTACAGCCGCGTCAATATCTTCGCGCGGGACAAGTTCACGTGTCAGTACTGCAGCGTCCGCCCACCGCGTTCCCAACTGAACCTGGATCATGTGATTCCGCGGTCTCTCGGCGGGCGGACGACCTGGGAGAATGTCGTCGCCAGCTGCGTCGACTGCAATCGGCGCAAGGGCGGCCGTACGCCGCACCAGGCGCACGTCCGGTTGATCCGGAAACCGGAGCGTCCGCGCTGGTCGCCGCTGGTGAATTTCGCCAGCGCGACCACGCGTTATGAAGAATGGCAACCGTTTCTTAGCGTCGTCGATGGAGGTCCGTGCGCGGAAAGCGCCATCGATTGACGGGGGGATGCCGATGAGCGCGAATGGGGGGAAGCGCACGCCGGTTGGGCGCCGCGGGAGTATGATTGCGAACCGGTCCGGCGACGGACCCCGCTTGATTCCGGTCGGCGGCGGCAAGGGCGGCGTCGGGAAGACCTTCGTGGT
Organism: Myxococcota bacterium; assembly: GCA_036336695.1. Lineage (GTDB taxonomy): Bacteria > Myxococcota_A > UBA9160 > UBA9160 > SMWR01. The sequence goes on along the minus strand of JAYZFQ010000048.1, from coordinate 2,517 downwards.
CGCGAACCTGGCCTCCGCCCTGGCGCGAAACGGCCACCGCGTCGTTGCCGTGGATGCGGACCTGGAGGGTCCGAATCTCCACACCTGTGTCGGCGTGGCCCAGCCCCAGGTGAGCTTGGCCGACTACGTGGCGCAGCGCGAAGAAGACCTGGGCAAGCTGCTCATCGATTCGCCGACCCCCAACCTCCGAATCATCGCCGCGACTTGCGGCAATCTCGCGACTCCCCAGCCGGCCCACGGTCGCCGGCTCCAGCTCCTCAAGCAACTGCGCCGCCTTCCCGCGGACATCGTCCTGCTCGACCTGGGAGCCGGAACGCATGCCTCCGTCATGGACTACTTCATGGTCGGTGACGACGGCCTGCTCGTGGTTTCTCCCGAGCCGACCTCCGTGGAGAACGCGTACGGCTTCCTCCGGGCGGCGTTCTATCGGCGGCTTCGACTCGCGATGGCCTCGCATGCCGTCAAGGACCTGGTGACGGTTGCCATGGACGAACGCAATGAGCGGGGCATCCGTACGCCGCTGGACCTGCTCCATGAAATCGAGAACCTGGACGCGGCCCACGGCAAGCGCTTCGTCGAGACCATGCAGGCCTTCCGTCCGCGCATCTTGATCAACGGGGTGCGAAGCGCCAAGGACGTCAAGCTCGGTTTTTCGATCAAGAGCGTGTGCAAGCGCTACTTCGGGATCGAAGCCGAGTACCTGGGCTATGTCAGTCACGACGACCGCGTTCGTCGCTCCGTTCGCAGCCGCCGGCCGCTGGTGGAGATGGCGCCGCGCTCGGACCCGGCGCTCTACCTGGGCCGGGTTGCTCGCAAAATCGCTGGAGATCCGGGAGGAACTGGATGAGACCCCTCGCTGACCTGGACCACTACGAGGTACTGGAGATCCCTCGGGGCTCTCCCCCGGAAAATGTCGCGCGGGCCTACCAACTCTCGATGGCGACCTATGCAGACGACTCCCTGGCGGGGTACTCGGTCTTCGAGACCGGGGACGCGGCGGCGATGCGAGAGCGGATCGAAACTGCCTTCCGGATTCTGTCGGATGTCGACTCCCGTCGCGCCTACGACGCGGGACTCGACGCGGTGAAACCCACAGAGCCGGAAAGCGAGGCCCCGGCGGCGGCTCCGAACCCGGATTCCGAGGTGGCTGAAATCGATCCGGTCGAGGCCTTCGACGAGGACTCGGACGACTTCGACGGCGCGCGCCTGCGCCGGTCGCGCCTGCACCGCGGCCTGGAAATCGACGACATCGCGACCGTGACGAAGGTGAACCCGACCTATCTTCGGTTTTTGGAAGAGGAGCGGTTCGAAGACCTGCCGGCGCGGGTGTACGTGCGGGGGTTTCTCATGGCCTACGCATCCGCTGTCGGGATAGATCCCCCGGCTCTTGCGTCGAGCTACCTGCAGCGGTTCGATGGGGTTGTGTCGGGGGGCAAGGGCACCGGCCGCCGCGGTTGATTCCCGTTCCTCGACGAGGGGAGGTCACGGAGAGCCGTGGAACCCCAGCGCTGGATCGTTTCGGAAGACGACGCAGGGGAACGGTTGGACGTGGTGGTTGCCGGCCTCGCTGCGGTCACCCGTTCCCAGGTGCGGCGCTGGGTGAACGACGCGCGCGTTCGGGTCAACGGGCTTCCGGGTCGTGCGAGCCAGCGCGTCCGCGAGGGCGACGCCATCGCGGCGACTCCGCCCGAGCCGATCGTTTCTCCGCTTGCGCCCGAAGAGATCCCGCTCCCCATCCTCTACGAGGATGCGGACCTTGTCGTGATCGACAAGCCGGCAGGTCTCGTGGTGCACCCGGCGCCGGGTCACCCGGGCGGGACGCTGGTGAACGCGCTGTTGCACCACTGCGGCGACCTCGCCGGCGTGGGGGGTGTCTTGCGGCCCGGGATCGTCCACCGTCTCGACCGCGGGACTTCGGGCGTGATGGTCGTGGCCAAGCGCGACGCAGCCCACCGGGCGCTTGCCGAGCAGTTCCAGGCGCACAGCATCGAGCGCGAGTACCGGGCGCTGGTCCGCGCCCTGCCCAGCGCGGATGCGGGGCGTGTCGACCGGGCGATCGGACGGCATCGTCGCGACCGCAAGCGCATGTCGGTGCACAGCGTGCGGGGCCGCGCTTCGCACACGGCCTGGCGCGTGCTGCGCCGCTACGCGGAACACGAGCGCACCTGGCTCTCGGTGCGTCCCGAGACCGGCCGCACCCACCAGATCCGCGTTCACCTGGCGTCGGTGGGTCTCCCGATTGTCGGGGACCCGGTATACGGGCGCCGTTCCAAGGTGTCGCGGGCGCGTCTCGAGGCGGAGGCGGCGCTCTCACGCCCCGCGCTCCACGCGGCGCGCCTCGGATTTTCCCACCCGACCACGGGGGAAGCCCTCGTCTTCGAGGCGGAACTCGCGCGCGATCTTGCCGCGTTGCTCGACGCCCTCGCTGGAGCCGGCGAGTCTTGAGCGGCTACTTGGCGGATCCGGTCCTGGCAGGTGTCGACCACGGCTTCGGAACGCGCGGCGCGCCGGCGCCCG
>JAYZFQ010000047.1:0-15243 GCA_036336695.1 Myxococcota bacterium | reverse complement strand
AGGCCGCCCAGGTGGCTTCGGAGCCGGCTGGGAAATCCACTGCGCCGCGCGAGGGCCAGCGCCGCCTGGTCCGGCCGAAGGCGAGCGCGACTCCTCCGGTGAGCGCCGGGGAGGCGCAGTTGCCGCGCGAAATCCTGATCGTCGCATCTCGCCTGAAAAGCTACATCCTGGCGCGCTCGGGCATGAATACTTCGGATCGTGTGCTGGCTCCGTTGTCCGAGATCCTGCGTCGGGTTTGCGACGAGGCTATTGAGAACGCGCGCCGCGAAGAGCGCAAGACGGTACTCGACCGGGACATCCCCCGGCCCGAGTGATTCCCGCACAGCGCCCGCGCGCCCGCCGTTGTTCAGGGCAGCGTCAGAAGCCCAGTTCTCGCATCTCGACGGGACGGCCGGTTGCGGCAGACCGTTCAGCCGCGATGCCCATCGCCACGGCCAGCATGCCGTCGTGTGCCGTCACTTCGGGGGGAGCGCCGCTCCGAATCGCCTCCAGAAATCGCACGTGTTCGTAGTACGTGGAGCCGTGGTGAAATCCCGCGGCGAGAATGTGGGGTTCGACGGGGATCTCGTGAGTCTCGATTCGACGAGGATTGCGCGTCCCGATCACGACGCTCGAATCGGGGATGAAACACTCGACCTTTCCCCGGTCTCCGGTCGCTGCGATCTCCTCCTGGTTTCGGGATCCCTCGGCGAACATGCAGAGGTCGAGCAAGGCGCGTGTCCCGGCATCGAAGTCCACGGTCACGAACGCGTTGTCGAGAATGTCGGGTGTCCGGCCGTCGTAACGTTCGTCCAGATGATTGACATCCTGTGCAGCCGAAGCGTAGACGCGGACGGGTTCCTGCGCGGTGAGGTGACGCATGAGGTCGAAGAAGTGACAGCACTTTTCGACGAGCGTCCCGCCGGTGTTGATCGCAAAGCGGTTCCAATCGCCAACCTTCGGTAGAAATGGCATCCGGTGCTCGCGGATCGCGAGCATCTTCAGGCGCCCTGCCGTTCCGGCTCGGAGTTCGGCAAGCAATCGCGCGACCGGGGGCATGTAGCGGTATTCCATCCCGACCCACACCACGCCCGCGTGTTGCTCCGTGGCCGCGACCACCCGGCGTGCGTCCTCGAGCGTGGTGCAGAGCGGCTTTTCGACCAGAACGTGGAGGTCGGTCTCGAAGACCGGCTCGAGGATCTCGGCATGGGTCGCGTTGGGGGACGCAACGATGACGGCATCCAGTGATTCCGCTGCGAGCATTTCCGGGTGCGTGCCGTAGAGGGCGAGGTCGTCGCCGTGCTCCGCGGCGGTGAGTCGGGCCCAGTCGAGGGACGGTGCGTGGGGGTCGGACGCGGCTACGATGCGTGCCCCCTCCAGGAGTTGGACATTGCGCAGGTGCTCGATGCCCATCATCCCGGCACCGATCAGGCCGTAGCGGATTTCGTTCACGGGCCGCCTCTTTCCCAGGGGATTGCGTGGCTCGCAGGGTATCCTCGGGGTCATGTCGGGGCGAGGCGAACCGGAGAAAGGCCTGGAGGTTGCCTGGTTCGCCGCACTCTGCGACGACGACTACCGCTTTCTCGGGGTGCCCGATCCCGCGCTGGTGAGTTCCCACCCCCATTGTCGGGATATCGTCCTGCGCGCCGAGCGGGGCGGCTTCGACAACGTTCTGCTGCCCTCGGGATACCAGCTGGGCATCGATTCCGTGGCCTTTGCCGGGGCTGTAGCGCCCGAACTGGAGCGCCTGAAGCTCCTCGTTGCGGTGCGGTGCGGGGAGCTTTGGCCACCCCAGCTGGCGCGTCAGCTGGCCACGCTGGACCGGATGCTGGAGGGCCGGCTCACGATCAACGCGATTTCGTCGGACCTTCCGGGTGCGCCGCTCGAGAGCGGTCCGCGGTACGCGCGCTCGTTGGAGGTGATGCAGATCCTTCGCGCCCTGCTGGACGGGAAGCCGATCGACCACCGGGGGGAGTTCTTCCAGTTGGCCGTGGACCCGCCCCGAATCGGAACGGTGACGGGGCGGTGCCCCCCGCTGTATTTTGGCGGGCTCTCGGAAGACGCACGGGAGTGCGCCAGCGCCGGTGCGGACGTCTACCTGCTGTGGCCCGACCGTCTCGAGGCCGTTCGCGAGACGCTCGAGGACCTGCGCAGGCGCGCCCGCAGCAAAGGTCGCTCCCTGCGTTTCGGTTACCGGGCGCACGTGATCGTACGTGAAACGGAGGCGGCTGCGCGGGCGGCCGCGCGGACCCTCGTGTCGCAGCTCGAACCGGCAACCGGCGCAACGATTCGGGGACGCTCGCTCGACCATGCCTCGGTCGGCGTGAGGCGCCAGGCGGAACTCCGCGGAGACGCCGACGGCGAGGGCTACGTCGAGGACAACCTCTGGACCGGAATCGGACGGGCCCGCAGCGGGTGCGGGGCTGCGGTGGTAGGAGATCCCGACCAGGTGGTGGCCAAGCTCCTGGCCTACCGCGACCTGGGGATCGACTCGTTCATCCTTTCGGGCTATCCCCATGCCGAAGAATGCGATCGCTTCGCGGCGCTGGTGCTGCAGGAGTTGCGACGGGCCTGGAACTCGGTGCGCTGATGCGCCGGGGCGTGGGTAGACTGGTCACGACCGCTGGTAGGGCGCGCCGTGGTTTCGCCAGCTGGGGAGGGTTCCTGTGACTGTTCGAATGGTTCTCTTGACCCTGTGTGTCTTCGCGGCGGGGTGCAACGGTCCCGTTGTGCTGCTTCCCGGCGGTCGGCTCGCGGGGGAGGTGCGCCCGGTTCCGAAGGACTGGTCCTTTGCAGGTGCGTACGGGACGGCGCAACTCGAAACCCGGCCCCAGGATCCGTATTCGGTCAATATTGCCTACACGATCCTGGACGGCGAGCCCTTGATCAACGCGGGGGATACCGAGACACGGTGGGTGAAGAACATTGCCGCAGACCCTCGGGTCAAGCTGCGTGTGGATGGAGTGATCTATGAAATGCGCGCGGACCGCGTGCACAGCCGGGCCGAGGTCGAGCGTTTCGCCAAGGCCTGGACCAGCCAGTCGATGTTCCGACGCGATCCCTCGGACTTGGACCCGGTCTGGATCTATCGCCTCGTGCCACGCGGCACCGATGGGAGTGGCTGATTTTTACGCTTCCGGACTGGGGCTGGAGGGTAGTTTCATCCGCCACCGCATGAGCCGCGCGCCTGCGCCGCCCAGGGCGAGGAGCGCCAACGCCTGGGCGTAGTGACGGCGGAGCCACCAGCGGGAATCGAGTCGGCGCGCGTGGGCAAGGTACTCCCGGGCGAGCCGAGGGCGCCGATGGGCAATGGCGACGAGGGCGCCATTTACGGCGAAGCGCGCGCCATCGCGCGCCAGGGTCCGGTCGAGGTCCGGGACGCCGAGCGCGCGACGTCCCGCCTCGGAGAGGTGTTGCCAGATGCGCCGGTTCCCGCGCATGTATTGCTCGAGACGTTCCACCTGCAGGTAGCTGAGGTAGGTCCATTTCCGGTCGTGGTTCCGAAAGGATCCCGAGATGGCCCCGAGGTCGTAGATGTCGTAGCGAGCGGCGATCCGGGCGCACAACTCGACGTCGGGACCGTCTTTCACGGCGACGTCGTAGCCTCCCAGTTCCTCGTAGCACGCGCGGCGAAACACGGTGGTGACGGTGCTGATTCCGCCCTGGATCAGCGTCCAAACGGCCTCGTCGCCCGCTCGGAGGAGGCGCGGGGGCCTCGCGACGCCCGGTGCCGTGACGGCATCGCTCGCGTCGATGCTTCGCACCGGTGCGTGAACGAGACCCAACCCCGGGTGCTTGGCAAAGGCCTGGCTCACGCGGCTGAGGTAGTCCGGGTCGAGGGTGTCGTCCGAGGCCATGACCATGACCAAGGGGCCCCGCGCCAGCTCCAGGCACCGGTTCCAGTTCGCCGCGAGTCCGAGATTCGCTTCGTTCCGCAGGTACTGCACCCTTGGATCGGCACCGAAACTCTGGGCGACGGCGAGCGAATCATCGGTACTGGCGTCGTCAACCACGAGCAGGTCGAGGTCGGTGTGGGACTGGGCCAGTACGCTCTGGATGGCTCGGCCCAGGAAGGCACCGTGGTTGTAACAGGGGATTGTTACGGTCACGTGGAACAAGCAGCAGTGGCCTCTAGGCGGGCGGGATCGTTGATGATGGCCAGCGTGCAGAACGCGGTTTTCCCATGGTAGGATGCCTAGGCGCTCATGGCACAGCCGCTGGTCAGCATCGTCATCCCGACGTACAACGAGGCGGAAGATATCGCCAGGACGCTGGACGCCTGCCTGGCGATCAAGTACCCCAACAAGGAAATCATCGTTGTCGATGATTCGGACGACACCACACCCGAGGTCGTCGCCGGCTATCGGGGTGCTGGGGTCCAGCTGATTCATCGCGACGAGAACGACGGCGGACGTTCCGGAGCCCGCAACGAAGGCATTCGGAGGAGTCGCGGGGAGATCGTTGTAATCCTGAACGCGGACGTCTTTCCGAAACCGGATTTCCTCGACCGCGTCCTGCCGCACTACGAGCACGACATGGATTTTGTGCTGGTCGAATCCGAGGTGGCCAACCTCGATCGGCTCTTCGCACGCTACAACGAGGCGATGCATCGCCGGACCTACGGCGGGCAGGAGTGGGTCGACTGGACCGAGGGTTTCTCCTGTCGAAGAGAAGCGGCGCTGCGGGTCGGGATGTTTCCGACGCCGCCCATCACGATCATGGCGGGCGAGGACAATTACTTCAGTCGAAAACTGACGAAGGCCGGGTACCGGAAGGTGATCGACCGGAGCATCTGCGTTCCCCACATCGCCCCGGCAAGGCTCGGAGATTACTGGTCAGCGCAGAAGATCCGGACGTTTCCTCCGACCGGATATTTCCTCGAGCGGCAGTCCCTCGGCTACCTGACGCTCAAGGCTCCGGTCAAGACGCTCCGCGCGCTGTTCCGGGTACTGCTCGTGGTGCCCCAGGCCATCGAGGCCTGGACGCTTTCGGGCCATTCTCCGCGCGGCCGCGCCGACTGGTTGCCGTTCTGGTGGGCGGGCGCCGTGCGCGAGGCGGCGATCGTGTACGGCGAGTGGCAGGGTCTGCTCCTCCTCTGGCGCTGGTACATCCGCGAAGGACCGGTTCCGGCCCAGGTCTGGTAGGCGAACCCGCGTGCCGCTGGCTCAGCCCGGTGTCCCGGTCATCAGCTGGCGCAGGTAGCGGGCGAGGGCGACGAGCCGGGAGCGTTCCGCGGCCAGCAGCAGGACCGCGTAGCCCAGCGGCGCCAGGAAGGGCAGGAGCGTTACCGGCGCCCAGGCCAGGAGCCCGGCGGCCTCGAGGCCGGCGAAGCCTGCCACGCACGCCAGGAGGGCGCCGACCGGGGCGGCAAAAACCTGGAGCGGCTGTCGTTCGACGAGGTCTCGGCTCCACCACCACGAGCCCAGGAAAGCAATCACCGCACTGGCCGTTACGGCCCAGGCGACGGCCTGGGTGCTGCCGAGCCAGCAGCCCAGCCCGACACCGGGAAGCACCCAGCCGAGTTGGAGCAGCGCGACCCGGAGGTTCCGGTCGACATGGCCGGTGCCATAGAAGAGGACGCGCACGTTTTCGGTGAGGGGAATCACGGCGGCGAAGACCCCGAAGATTTGCAGGAGGGGCGCCGCGGCGACCCAGGCCTCGCCGAGCAGCAGCAGAATGACGGGGCCGGGGAAACACAGCAGGGAGACGGCCCCGGCGAAGACCAGTCGCACGAGCAGCATGTTCAGGAGTTCGTGGGAGCGGGAAAGCCGTCCGCGGTTGTCTTGCACGCGTGCATAGGCGTTGAGTGCAACGCGCGACACGGGGCGAGTGGCCAGGTTGCCCAACTCTCCGAGTTGCCGTGCCTGCTGGTAGAGGCCGGTCGCGGTGTTCCCGAGGAACGCGCCGATGGACACGCGGTCCACGTGCTCCGCCGCCGCCCCCACGCTCACGGCGGCGAATAGGCGCCGCGAGATCCTGGAGAGACTGTGCAGGGCGGCCCGACTCATCTCGCCCCGGAACGTGTAGGCGGACCAGATGCCCGTCATCGCGAGGAGGAGCCCGGTCATCAAGAGGTCTCGAACCACCAGGCTCCAGGCGCCGATTCCCCACCACGCCAGGGCGAGGGCGATAAGGTTGGGGACGTTGCCGGTGACGATGCCGATGACGGTGAGGGGGCCGTAACGGAGTTCGCGTTCGAGGTGTGCTTGGGGGACCTGGGCGAGGAGCCGCAGGACCCGTGCACCGGCCAACGCAATCAGCATCCAAGCGGCCACGGGGGAGTGGGCGGCCCACAGGGCCGGGGCGATTCCCGCCGCAGCCAGGAGGCCGATCAGGCCGAGGGCGAGCGAGGCGACAGCCGCCGTGTCGAACAGGCTCTGGGAGGCCTCTCGGGCCTGGATCAGCGCGATGTTCAGCGAGAAGGCGCCGACGATGTCGAGGACCGCGCTGATCGCGAAGACGTAGGCGTAAAGCCCGAAGGCTTCGGGGCCGAGCAGGCGCGCAACGCCGAGCAGGATCACGAAATTCAGCGCCGTCGAGAGCCATTGCCCCGCGCCGAGCTGGAGGCCGCCCAGGAGGAACCGGCGGCCGAGGTCGTCCGGAGTGCCGGGCGGCCCCGGTGCGCTCACGAGGCCGTTTCCAGGGGGGTCACGGGGTCTCCGGCTTTGTGCGCGCGCCGTGCCACGGACGCGACTCTACATCAGGTCCCGGCGCCGGGGTCCGCTTCCCGCGTCGTGCTTTCCGGGCGGTTCCACCCGAGCGCGTCTGCCGTGCAGGCGCGGATCTTCTCGTAGCCTGAGGCGTTGGGATGCCCATCCGCCGGGAAGAAGTCGCGCGCAGTGAGGCCGCAGCGCTGGGCGCCATCGAGATACGTGACACCGGCGGCTTCCGTGGGTTGCCGCAGCGAGGCAAATGTACCGCTCCGAACCTCGTCTTTCTGGGGCAGGTGGAGGAGTTGGATCCGGGCGGTGGGATGGCGCTGGCGCATCCGCGCCAGGGCTTCGAAACCCGGGGTGAGGTCTCGACCGGTGCGGTTGCGCAGCGCGCGGATCCCGTTCAGCAGGACGCTCGTGTCGACGAAGCGGCGCCAGGGCGACGCGTCGCGCGCGCCGTGGGCGAGGGCGACCGCGCGCCGAACTTCTGCGGGCGAACTCTCCGCGTCGAACACCAGGATCCGCGCCGGCGCGCGGAGGCAATCGGGGATGGACTCTCCCGTTTCGCAGAGGAAGACTTGGCCTTCCCGCGTGAGAGGCTTCCAGGTGGGACGGTCGAAGTCGCTCCGAATCGCGAGGATCAGGATGTCCTCGAAGCTGTAGGTCGGGTCGTAGGCTGCGAGAATCCGTTCGAAATTCTGCAGGCCGGTTCCCGAGACGCCGAAATTCAGCAACTGGTCGCTCGCGGGGTCGAAGCCCGGTGCTTCCCGGAGGCGGGGCACCCAGGCATCGCCCCCGTGGTAGCCCGCGGTGAAGGAGTCGCCGAGCACCGCGACGTTTCGGCGCCCCGGGTCCGGGGCGTAGTCGCGGTCGTCGACGAGGCCGTCGGCATTGGTGGCGAATTCGACGTCGTACTCGATCGTGTCGTCGTAGACCGCGGCGGTGCGAATCGCAGTGTCCGGGGCGAAGCGCACGAAGCCCCGGGGGTCCCAGGCCCACGGCGGCTGGCTGAAGAGGAGGGAGCGCGGGCCGGGCGGGGTCGGAACCACGAGGCGCCCGAGGACCTCGACCAGAAAGAGGCAAGCGGCGCCGGTGACGGCCAGTAGGAGGATCTTGCGTTTCATGGGCGCGGTTCCAGGACCGAGGCTACATCAGCCCACACCGCGCGCAGGCCAGTCGGTGGGGGGTGTTCTCGAGTTGCGTCGCACCTATGCTCGTGTGGGGCACGCGCGACCTGACAGAGGAGACCCGCTCATGGTGAGACGAAGCTTTGTGCTGGCGTTGTTCCTCCTGCTCTGGGTCGGAGGCTGCACGTTCTTCCAGCAGGAGCGCGAGATGAGCACGCTGCCGGCGGGAGAGAACCCGGCGACGTACCAGGGCGAGCACGACCTGGATGCCGACCTGTGCTGGCAGGAGGTCCAGAGCGAGTCGAGTTCCGCGGCGGATGCCCAGGCGGCTCATGCGGCCTGCATGAAAAAACGCGGCTGGGTCGAGTAACCCGGAGCCGGAAGCGCTCCCGGGTCGCTACGTTTCCGTCCCGATGTCCGAGGACACCTCCACCGAGCGCGTCTCCCGTTGGCTGGCGGAGCACTTCGGCGGGCGGGTGACCGAGATCGAGCGCCAGCCGCGTTGGCGTCCCGCCTGGTTTGCCGAAGTCGAGGCGGCGGATGCGCACCATTCTCTCTATGTCCGTGGCGAGCGCCTCGATGCGCGCATCGGTTTCACGCTGCAGCATGAAATGCGCCTGCAACGCCTGCTCCACGAGCGGGAGATTCCCGTTGCGCGCGTGCATGGCTGGATCGAAGAGCCCGCGGCCTACGTCATGGATCGCGTCGCGGGAGCGGAGCATTTCGGGGAGGCGACCGCCGCCGAGCGGGATGCGGTGATGGACGCCTACATGGGCGCCCTTGCACGGATCCACGCCCTGGACGTGGGGCCCTTTGCGGAGGCCGGCATCCTTCGCGCCGAAGTGCCGGCAGACTCGGGCCGAATCGGCATGCAGGTCTACGAGCGCGCCTACCGGGCGTCCAAGAAGCGGCCGGATCCCTTCCTGGAGTTCGCTCTGGGCTGGCTGCATCGCAACCCCCTCGCGGGTGCCACGCGGGAAAGCGTCGTGCTTTGGGATACGGGGCAACTCCTCCAGGCAGGGGGTGGCCTCCAGGCGATCATCGATCTGGAGATCGGGCACATCGGGGATCCGATGATGGACCTTGCCGGCTTCCGGATGCGAGCCCGGGAGATCGGCTTCGGCGATTTCGACCGGCTCTACGCCGTCTACGAAGCGGGCGGGGGTCACCCTGTCGACCGCGTTGCGATCGAGCACCACTATTTTTCCTTCGCGCTCTGCAACCAGCTGGCGTTCCATGCGGCCCTTGCGGAACCGCCGGCCGGCTCGGACTACATGATGAACCTGCGCTGGTGCGTCGAGACGAACCTCTACGCGATCGAAGCCCTCGCGGCGCGCCTCGCGATCGAACTCGAGCCGGTTGCCCCCCTCGAACCGCGTCGGGTCCCTGTGTCGGCGGCGCATGCGCACCTCGTCGACGCCCTGCGGCGTCTCGGCGCCTCGGCGGGCGGGCAGGCGCACGAAGTGCGCAACGCCTTCCGGCTGGCCCGACACCTCCAGCGTGCCAGCGAAATCGGCGCTGCCGCCGAGGCCGCAGACCTGGCGGACCTCGAGGCTCTGCTGGGACACCGCCCCCGGGACTGGGAGGCGGGAGATGCCGCGCTGGAACGCTTCGCCGCGGATGCCGGCCAGGCGGACGATGTCGCCCTGGTCCGGGTTTTCCATCGGCGCTTGCACCGGGCCCTGGAGACGCTCGGCCCGGCCGGTTCGGCGATCGCCCGGCACAATCCTGTCGCCGGGTTCTGATACGCCGCTGCCCCGCGGACGTTTCTACGCGGCGCGCAGCGCCAGGTCCTCGCGCTGGACCGGGAAACCTTCCGGGGGCAGGAGGTCGAGCGTCTCGAGCATGGCGGTCCACCGGTGCTCGTAGGTGTGCTCGGCGTGGGCGCGGCGGGCTGCGCGCTCCGCCATGGCGTTGCGAAGCTCGGGGTTCGCGAGGTAGTGGTCGATCTTCTCGAGCAAGTCGTCCTGGGAATCGAAACAGGCGACCTCGCGCTCCGGGTCGAACACGTCGGCCAGGGCAGGCGTATCGGTGAGTTGGAAGGCTCCGATCCCCGCCACTTCGAAGGTTCGCTTGTTTGTCCCAGAAATCTCGGCGTAGTGGTTCTGGTTCAGCACGATCTTCGCAGCCAACATCGCCTTGCACTTTTCATCTCCTGCGACATACCGGCCCTCGAAGAGTCGCGCCGTCGGGTGATCGAACCATCGCGGCGGGGCCTTGCCCCACACCCGAATGTTGCGCCCGAGAAGGGGTCGGAGACTCTCGGCACGGTAGAGGTAGGGGTTTCCCGCGAGGGTCAGGTCGCAGCCGTACTGCCGTAGGTCGGTTTCGCTCAGAGGCACCTTTCGGTGCAGGGAGCGATCGCAGCACTGTGGGAGGTAGTGGACGTTGCGCCAGCCCAACTTGCTTCGAAAGTTGTCGACGATGTAACGGTCCTTGAAGAACAGCCGGTCGTAATCGGCCGCGAAGAAATAGCCGCGCCCGAAGTTGGCGAGAGCATCCGGGTAGACACTGATGATGCGGCAACGAGAGTTTCCGGCGCGGAGGCTCGCGACGGCCGCTGGGCGGAGCACCGGGCCGCAGGCAACGAGGGCGAGATCCGGAGCGAATTCGCTCGCCAGCCGGCGTAGCTTTCGCTCGGCCAGGGCGAGGGGCTCGCCGCGGAGCAACTGCGCAATCTGGGTAATCCCGGCTTCCAGCCTGGAGGCAACGGGTTGGCCCAGAATCCGCCGGAGCGAACCCAGGGTGTCGAAAGGGTCTGCGACCCGCACCTCGTAGTGAGACGACAGCGCGCGCCGGAAGGAGTCGACGTAGGTGTCGAAACGACCGTTTCCCACCAGCAGGACGCGGCGGACGGAGTCTCGCGGAGGCGCACCTTCCGAAGCCATGGCTCCCTCACCATAGCGCCGGTCGCCCGCCGGCCGTCTTCTCGATGGCTTCGATCCGACCGGTTTCCTGCGTCCTTCGGGCGGCCATGACCGCCGCCAACGCCTGAAACGACGAAGCCCCCGGAACCGTGAAGTTCCGAGGGCTTGAGGTGGTAGCGGGGGAGGGATTCGAACCCCCGACCTCCGGGTTATGAGCCCGACGAGCTACCAGACTGCTCTACCCCGCAGCAAAGGCGCGCGGAGATATATCCACAGTTGGCGAGCCTGTCAACGCGGTTCCTTGCCGGGGCGCTGCACCCGGGCTGCGCGCACCGGGTCGGCAACATTCGTCAACTTCTCGGGTCCTCGGGCCACTCACGAATATGCCGAGAAGGGGCCGCTCAAAGACGACCGGGAAGGGCTGGAAGGCGCTGGTGCTGTTGCTGGCCAGCCTGCTGTTGTTTGCGTTCGGAGCGCCGGCACGCGCCGGTGAGGTCTACTCCTGGCGGACGGCAGACGGCGGGACGGCCTTTACGGACGATCCCAAGTCGATTCCCGCGCGCTACCGAGGCCAGGCCGAAGTCCGGCACACAGCGCAGCTGGGCACCTACGAGCGCTTCTCCGGCCAGGATGCGGTCTCGGCGAAGCGCTACGAGCAGGGCCTTGCGAAGCGGCTCGAACGGCTCCGGGCTTTCAACGCCTCCGGGTCTGGCTCGGACGCAGCCGGAGGGCGCAATCACCGCATGCCGGAGGCGCTGAGCCTGCGCAACGGGGAGGGCGATGGGATCGAACTCTCGGTCCCGGCGGGATCCGGTGTGGCTTCGGAACCCGTGGTCGTCGAAACGGTGAAGATGCGGCTGCGCGGGAGTTCGGTGATTCAGGACGCCGAGGTGGTCCGCCGGGGGACGGAGGTTCTTGCGGTTCGCAAACCGCGGCCCCGACAATGGAACCTGAGCGATCCCGTCGATGAGGGCGATGTCGCGGAGGGTTTGCGCAGCGAGTAATCCCGCGCCGTTTCGCGGGTTCAGTTCGCCGGGGCGGCGGGATTCTGTTCATCCATCGCGTTCCGCACCCAGCCCGGCGGTACGCCGGCCCGACGCGCCTCTTCCAGTACCTGGGCAAGGCGGTCTTCGGCGGCTGCCAGCTTGTTCTGCGCCGCTTTCTGCAAGGTCAGGATGACGAGCTTTTCGTCGCCTCGGATCCGGCGCCGATGCCGCATCTGTCGGTAACTGAGCATCGCCGTGACGTAGAGGTTCTGTGCGGAGTGCACCTGTTCACGTGCGTTCTGGATCCGGCCCACCCAGTCGCTTCGATCGAGGCTGGCGTGGGGATCGCCTGCGCCGTGTGCCGTTTCCGGTAGGCCGAACATCGACGCGGAGAGAAGTAGCGCGGTGGCCATGGCGGCCCAGCGTCTCGCGTTCGGACGTGTAGGGGGCCTGGCGATTCGTTGGTGACCACTCATCGGGAGTCTCCCGGTTTCTCCGCGAATGCGGGGCTTCTTGGGCGAAGGCTTCCGCCAGGGAATCACCGCAGCGTGGCGACCTTGTCGATCAAGCCCTCGATCTCGGGCCGGACCACCCAGTCGTTCTTCAGTTTCTCTCGGCTGAGGCGCTCCCACTGTTGGGTCTCGCGGATCTCGATTTCGATCATGCTCGCGAGGGAGTAGGCGTGGTAGGTGACGACCAGCGTCGCGGTCGCCTGTTCCTCGCCCCACTCGATCTTTCCGACGTTGTAGTCCGTGACCCGGATGTCGCGGAACTCCTCGAGCTCCGCAACGAAGGCATCGCGAAGTTCGGGGTGGACGAATCCGATCGCGGCGTCGGTGTTGCCCCACCGGAGCGCATTCGTGTACTCGCGCTGGGCACGGACGAGCGAATCGTGGCGGCCCATCGGGTCCTTGAACATCTCGATGAACAGGGGCGCAACACAACCCGTCGTGAAGAGCACGGGAAGCATTGCAGCGAAAAACGAGAGCCGTCGGCGCATGGGAACTCCTTGTGCGGTTCCGCAACCGGCAAGCGGGTGGGGAGAGGGTTGCCGTTGTTGTGGTTTCCATCGGCGCCCCGGCCCCCGAACCTGAGACGTTCCGTGCTAGCCTCGCCGTCCGGCCGCAAACGGCTGGAAACGAAGGGGTTTCTATCTCGCTCGGACTGGGGATCGATCTCGGGGGCACCAAGACGGTGCTGGCCCTCGGAGACGGCTCGGGAAACGTCCGCGCGCGCTCCCGGCGGGCGACGGAACCGTCGGGTGACGCCGAGCGGGATGTGGCGCGGCTCGTCGAGGACGCCCGGTCGTTGTTGCGGCAGGCCGGGGTGACGCCTGGGGACCTCGCCGCGGTCGGCATCGCGGCCCCCGGCCCCCAGGATCGCGCCGCCGGGTTGGTGCTGAACCCACCGAATCTCCCAGGGTGGGGCCGGGTGCCCCTGCGCGCCGCGCTCGAGGACGGGCTCGGGGTTGCGGTCCGGCTCGAAAACGACGCCAACGCGGCAGTCCTCGCCGAGTGGCGCTTCGGTGCCGGGCGGGGCTTCGATGACGTGGTCTACTTGACCCTGTCGACGGGCGTCGGGGCGGGACTGGTGCTCGGAGGGCGTTTGCAGGCCGGTCGTTCGGGGAACGCGGGCGAGTTGGGCCATCTCCCGGTGGCGTGGGACGGCGACCCGTGTCGTTGCGGGCAGCGGGGCTGCCTGGAGGCCTACGTGGGCGGCGCTGCCTGGACCCGGAGGCTGAGCGTTCACACGCCGGGCGACAGCCGTGTTGCGGAACTTGCGGGGGACGGCCCGCCTCTGCCGGAACACGTGATTGCTGCCGCCGAAGCGGGCGACCGGTTTGCCTGCGCGGAAGTGGCGCGTTTCAACGAGTACCTGGTCCGTGGCTTGTGCGCCGTGGTCTTCACCCTCGCGCCCCAGGTGATCGTCCTGGGAACGATTGCCGCAGCCGCCGGCGAGCAGCTGTGCCTGCAACCCGTGCGCGATTCCCTCGCCCGGCGGGTCTGGCCGGAACTCGCCCGGGACGTCGAGATCCGGGCGATGCAGCTGGGAGAGCGCCTTCCGGAACTCGCGGGACTCTGCGTCGCGTTTCCCGAGGGCTGAGCCGCGCTTCAGGCGGCGTCTTCTGCCTCGATCGCGTCGACCTCCGCGCGGAGCGCTGCGAGTCGCCCGTCCCGGATCGCGGCGCGTGCGCGTTCGAGGAGGTGCAGGTAGAACCGCAGGTTGTGAAGCGACGCAAGGCGTGCGCCGAGCGTTTCTCCCGAGCGAAAGAGGTGAGCGAGGTAGCCCCGCGAATAACGCGCACAGAGTGGGCAATCGCACTTCGGGTCCGGCGGGTCGGGGTCCTCGCGGAATCGCGCGTTCTTGAGGCGCAGCAGGCCCCCGCTCGTGAAGAGTACGCCGTGGCGGCCGTGGCGGGTGGGGAGGACGCAATCGAAGAGGTCTACTCCGGCGGAGACGCCGTCGAGCAGGTCGGCGGGCTTCCCGAGGCCCATGAGGTAGCGGGGTGCGGTTGCGGGGAGTTCCGCCTGGGTGGCGGCGACCATGTCGCAGCGCGCCGCGCGTTCCTCGCCGAGCCCGAGTCCGCCATGGGCGTACCCGTCGAAGCCGAGGGCCGCGGTGCTTCGTGCGCTTGCTTGCCGCAGCCTTGCGTCGTTGCCGCCCTGGACGATGCCGAACACCGCCTGGTCGGAACGGCGGTGGGCCGCGCGGCAGCGTTCGGCCCAGCGGAGACTCCGGTCGGTTGCGGCGCGCACCCGGAGCGCCCCGTCGCTGGCTTCGGGGCGCGCAGGCTGACACTCGTCCAGCACCATCGCCACGTCGGCACCCAGGGCCTCCTGAATCGCCATGGCGCTCTCGGGTGTCAGGAGGCGCGTGCGCCCGTCCAGCGGCGATCGGAAGCGCACGCCTTCCTCGTCCACCTTCACGTAGTCCGCCAGCGAGGTGACCTGGAATCCCCCGCTGTCGGTGAGCCAGGGCCCCTCCCAGCCGGAGAAGCCGTGCAGCCCGCCCAGGGTCGCCACCGTTGCTTCGCCGGGTCGTTCATGAAGATGGTAGGTGTTGGCCAGGAGGATCTGGGCGCCCGCGCTGCGCAGTTCGTCGGGGGCGAGGCCGCGCACGGCCCCGTAGGTCGCCACGGGCATGAAGGCCGGGGTGTCGATCGTCCCGTGCGGCGTGACGAGGGTGCCCGCCCGCGCGGCGCCGTCCTGCCCCACGACGCTGAACGAGAAGCCGGGACGCATCAGAGGATCAGCATCGCGTCGCCGTAGGAGTAGAAGCGGTAGCCGCGGCGAACGGCCTCCTGGTAGGCCCCCAGGGTTGCGTTGCGTCCGGCGAAAGCCGCGACGAGGAGCAGGAGCGACGACCGGGGTAGGTGGAAATTCGTGAGCAGCGCATCGACGACCCGGAAGCGTGAGCCCGGTCGAAGAAAGAGATCCGTGTGCCCGAGCCGGGCGTGCACGGTTCCTGCTCCATCGACACAGCTTTCGAGGACCCGTGTCGTCGTGGTGCCGAGGGCGACGATGCGCCCGCCGGCGCGCTGGGTCGCGGCAACGCGCTGGGCCGTGTCGTGGGGCAGGGCGAAAGCTTCCGGGTGGAGCCGGCCGGTACGGAGATCCTCCTCGCCGAGGGG
>JAYZFQ010000046.1:0-6614 GCA_036336695.1 Myxococcota bacterium | reverse complement strand
GCTGCCCAGGATCGAGGCGTAGCTCAGCGGGATCAGCAACCGGCTGGCCGAGACTCCGAGGCGCCGCGACCAGCCGCTGACCACCGGCGTCATCATGGCGACGATGGGCGCATTGTTGAGGAAGCCGGAGAGCAGGGCGACCGGCCCGCTGATGCGCAGGATGCCGCTCCGCTCGCCGCGGGCGCCGCGGAACAGCCGCGCGGTCACCAGTTCGAGGGCTCCCGTTTCCCGGAGCCCCGCGGAGACGATGAAGAGCGCGCCGATGGCCGCGAGTGCGGGGTTCGCGAAGCCGGAGAAGGTTTCCTGGGGCGTCAGGACACCTGTCGCGGCCAGGACGAAGAGTCCGGCCATCATCACGAGGTCGGGCGCGGCGAGCTCGCGGACCATGGCCGCGAGGCTTGCGACGACTACCGCCAGCGTGAGCCAACCCTGCCAGTCGAGTTCCACCTCGCGGCACGATACACCAGGATCCGCCACACTTGGTGTGCCATGGCGGACCGGCGGAGCGCGGAGAGTTTCTCCGAGAAGGACTTCTATCTCTCGGAGTTCCGCGGTCGGACGCTCGGCATCGCGGCGGAAACGCCCGTGCTGGAGCCCGGGGGAGCCCTGGCCGCCGTGCTGGAGGAGCTGGAGGGCAACGGCACCCGGGTGGTCCTCTTCTCCCCGGATCCCGGGCCCCTGGCCGAACTTCTCGAGGGTTCCGTGCTGGCCGCCGCGGAAGCCCAGCTCGAAGGCCGGGTCTGGCGCGCCCTGCGCGGCACCCCTTGCGTCGGCGTCGCAGTCGATGCGGCGACGGCGTTTCCCGAGCGCTGCTGTGACATCGCCGTGGGCCTCGCGTTGGGAAAGCTCGTGTGGCTCGAGCCGGGTGGGGGCCTTCTCGCGGCTGGCGGCGAGCGGCGTTCCTTCGTGGACCTGGAAGAGTTGCAGCGCCTGCTGGCCGGTGGCGCGCGAGACGAGCCTCCGCATCGGCGGCACCTGCTGGTGGAGATCGAGCGGGCGCTCCGAGCCGGGCTCCCGGCGGTGAACCTTTGCACGGTGGCGGGGCTGGAGGACGAACTCTTCACCTACGCGGGCTCCGGGACGCTATTCACCCGGCAGCGCTACGTGGTGGTGCGCCGGCTCGGGCTCGACGACTACGACGCTGCGGACCCGTTGATCGCGCGGGGGGTTGCCGAGGGGTACCTCGCACCGCGCTCGCCCGACGAGGTGGACCGGGTTCTCGCCAGCGGCTTCGGCGCGTTTCTCGAGGGCTCCCACCTGGCCGGGATCGGTGCGCTGCTCGAACACCCGGGCGCAGGGGCCGCGGAGATCGTGTCCCTCTATACCCTGACCCGGTTTCTCGGCGAGGGTATCGGGGGTCACCTGGTTCGCTTCGCCCTCGACCGCGCGCGCGAGCGTGGCTTCGCGTACGTCTTCGCCTGTACGACGTCGGACCGCGTGGTGAGCTTCTTCGAACGCAATGGTTTCCGAAAGGCGGGGAACGAGGAGGTGCCCCCGGAGAAGTGGCGGGACTACGCCCCGGAGCGGCGGTCGCGGGTGTGTTGCCTCCGCGTCGATCTCCGCTGAGCGGGTGCGCGCCGACGTGGGGACGCTTCCGTCGGCGTCAGGGTGGGTAGAAGGGGAGGCCGTGGTTGCGGCCCCCCCTTCACCGTGTCGTGCCGGAGCGCCGGGGCGGTGGCCTTGCGGCTTCGTGCCCCGGGTCTGGGGCGCGTGGCCCCGAAGTGGACTGTAAGCCGGGTTCTGTTCCGGCGCGGCTCTCGCACCGGTGAGGACCATTCATCTAGGCGGCGCATTGCTGCGCCGCTCGAGCGCTCTACCCGGACACCGGCCCTTTCGGACTCGGACGGGCCGCCCTCGGCGGTGTCCCTATTTGAGCTTGCTCCGGGAGGGGCTTGCCCCGCCGCCGGTCACCCGGCTGTCGCGCGTGGGCTCTTACCCCACGATTTCACCCTTGCCTGTGCGGCCCCTCCGGAGAGCAGCCGCCATCGGCGGTGTGGTTTCTGCGGCGCTTTCCCTCGGGTTGCCCCGGGTCGCCGTTAACGACCTCCCTGTCCTGTGGAGCCCGGACTTTCCTCCCGCAATCGGCCGCCCGGGGGCGGTGTTGCCAGCGGTCCTCCATCCACCTCCGGCTCGGAGAGTCTGAGCCATGTCCGGGCCGCGTCAACCTGACTCTGAGTATCAACTTGCACTTCTTATCAGTATCTAGTAGATACTGATCTGCGCATGGAAGAGATACTCCCCGACGCGCCTTCCGGCTCGGCGATCCCGAAGCCGCAGTCGATCTTCGACCCCGTGGCCCGGGCGCTCGAGGTCGTGGGCGATCGGTGGACGCTGGTCCTGGTCCGCCAGTTGCTGGGCGGCCCCCGGGGTTTCCAGGAACTGCGTCAGCGCACCGGCATTGCACCGCGGGTTCTCTCGGGCCGCCTGCGCGACCTGGCGGCCAAGGGCTTCGTCGAAACCCAGTCCGCGGGCAGCCGTTCGGTCTATGCCCTCACGGAGGAGGGGCGGTCGCTCGAACCCGTCGTGGTTTCCATCGGGCGCTGGTGGATCCAGCGGGGACTCGAGGTCCTGGGCGTGGACGGCAGCCGTTTCACCGAGACGTCTGCCCAGTCGGTCATCGATTCCCTGCGGTTCATGGTGCGGGAGGAGCGGGCACGGGATGTCGACCTGACATTCGAGGTGCGTCTCGATGGGCCGGGCGGCGGCGTCTGGAGCGTTCGCGTCCACGATGGAATCTGTACGACCCGTTCGGGATTCGCCGAGGGCGCCCAGGTCCGGTACACGGCGGACGCACGCACCTGGTGCGCCGTGGCCCTGGGCCTTCTCGATGCGCGCGAAGCATTCCGGCGCGGTCTCATGAACAAAGAAGGCGAACACTACGCCATGGACCATTTCTTTCACCAGGTTCCATCGGCGCGTTCCAACAAGGAGAAGAAGCCGTGATTTCCTTCCAGTTGACCGAAGAACAGGAGGTCGTGCGCGAAGCCATGCACGACTTCGCCGAGCAGGTGGTGCGCCCCGTGGCGCGCGACGCCGACGAGGAGTCGAAACTTCCCGAAGAACTCCTGGCCCAGATGCACGAACTCGGCCTGATCGCAACGCAGTTGCCCGAGGCCCACGGTGGGGGTGGCGAGGAACGTTCGCCGGTGACCCTGGCGCTGGTGCTCGAGGAACTGGCATGGGGGGACGCGGCCGTGGCCACCGCCGCGCTCGCGCCGGCGGCTTTCGCCTTTGCGGTGGCCGATGCCGGGACCGAGGAGCAGAAGCGCGAGCTGCTGCCCCTGTTCTGCGGCGAGTCCTTTCACGCGGCGGCGCTGGCGCTCGTCGAGCCGGGCCCGCTCTTCGATCCCAGCGCGCTCTCGACCCACGCGGAAGCCAAGGGCGACACCTTCGTCCTCTCGGGCGCCAAGAGCCTGGTTCCCCTGGGTGACCGAGCCAGCCATTTCCTCGTCATTGCGGCGACCGGAGAGTCCCGAGACGCTTTCGTCGTGCCGCGGGACGCGTCGGGACTGACGATCTCGGAGCCGGAGAAGAATCTGGGCCTCAAGGCGGTGCCGACGACGACCCTGGAGTTGGAAGCCGTCGAGGTGCCGGCCGAAGCCCGTCTCGGGGGTGCCGGCGGCAGCGACGTCCAGCGCCTGGTCAATGCGGCTCGAGTGGCGTTGGCGACGACGATGACCGGGGTCTCCCGGGCGGCGCTCGACTTCTGTGTCCCCTACGCCAAAGACCGCCGGGCCTTCGACCAGGCGATCGCGCAGAAACAGGGCGTGGCGTTCCCCATGGCGGAGATGCACATCGAAACGGAAAGCCAGCGCTGGTTGGCCTGGAAGGCGGCGAGCGAACTGGAGCGTGGTATCGACTGCACCCGTTCCGCCCACCTGGCCCGGGGGTACGCGGCAGAGAAGTCCATGTGGATCGCGGACCAGGGTGTGCAGACGCTCGGGGGTCACGGCTTCATTCGCGAGCACCCGGTGGAAATGTGGTACCGCAACGCACGCACCTTGAGCGTCCTCGAAGGTACGCTGGCGCTTTAGGCGGCCGGCCGGAGAAACGACATGATCGACTTCACTCTCTCGGACCACGACCAGAGCATCCTCGACCGCGTGCGCGAACAGGCGCTGATCGCCCGGAAGTACGCGCGCCACTACGACGAGAACGAGCACGAGTTTCCCCCCGATGAGCTCCCCGAGGCGAAGGACCACCCCAGCGTCATGAAGGACCTGATGCAGCGGGGGGAGGGCGACTGTGGCATCGCCACTCTCGGGATGCTGATCTCCATGGGCGAGACCTGGGGCGACTATTCCGTGCGGATCCGTATCCCGACCGGCGCGGGGCTCGGCAACGCCGCGCTGAGCGCGGCGGGAACTCCCGAACAGAAAAAGCGCTGGGCGGGGCTCACCCTGGCCATGGCCATCACCGAACCCGGGTGCGGGTCGGACCCCTCCCAGGTGCAGACGACCGCGGTCCTCGATGAGGCGACGGACGAGTGGGTGATCAACGGCGAGAAGATCTTCGTGACCACAGGGTGTCGGGCCCAAGGCGTCGTCCTCTGGGCAACTCTCGACAAGAGCGCGGGTCGCGCCGGGATCAAGTCGTTCCTGGTCGAGAAGGAAACACCCGGCTTCGTGGTTGCCCACAAGGAGAAGAAGCTCGGTATTCGTTCCGACGACACCGCGGCGCTCGTCTTCACCGATTGCCGCGTGCCCCGCACCAACCTCCTCGGCGGGAAGGAAGAGATCCCGAAGGCGGGTTCCGGGGGCTTCAAGGGTGTCATGAAGACGTTCAACATGACGCGCCCCGGCGTAGCCGCCTTCGGATTGGGGATGGCGGAAGCCGCGCTCGACTTCACGCGCGGGCAGCTCGAGGAGGCCGGACTGGACCTCGGCTATGGATCGGGCACCGCCAGCCAGTCCGCCGTGGTCGACCGGTTCCACCGCCTGGAGGCGAACTTCGAGGCGGCTCGCCTGACGATCCTTCGCGCCGCCTGGCTGTCCGACCAGGGACAGCCGAACAACATGGAGGCTTCGGTCTGCAAGGCGAAGGGCGGTTCGGCCGTACGGGAGATCACCCAGGGCTGCATCGAGATCCTGGGTCCGCTCGGGATCTCGCGGGAGCACCTGCTCGAAAAGTGGTTCCGCGACGTCCGGATTACCGATATCTACGAGGGAACCGGAGAGATCCAGCGCATGATCATCGCGCGCACCCTCTTCGACTACACCCGAGCGGATCTGAGCTAGACGGCGGCACGGTCGCTCCGGAGTGATCGGGTAGACTGCGCGCCGTGCGTGCGGTGGTCGTCGACTCTCCGGGCAAGGCGCCGGTGCTCCGCGTCGCCGAGGTCCCCGTGCCGGACCTCGTCGCCGGGGGCGTTCGCCTGCGGGTTGCCGCGGCTGCAGTCAACCGGGCCGACCTGATGCAGGCGGCCGGGCATTACCCGCCGCCGCCGGGCGCCTCGGAAATCCTCGGTCTCGAGTGCGCCGGGGAAGTCCTGGAGGTCGGTGCCGGCGTGTCCGGTTGGCAGCCCGGCGACCGCGCCATGGCACTGCTCGCGGGAGGCGGGTACGCGGAAGAGGTCGTGGTGGACGCGGGCTCCTTGCTGCCCGTGCCGGCAGGCCTCGACCTCGAACAGGCGGCCGCCATCCCCGAGGTCTTCCTCACGGTCTTTCTCAACGTGTTCCAACTCGCCAGCCTTCCCGATCAGGGCGTGGTTCTCGTGCACGGTGGGGGATCCGGGATCGGTACGGCAGCGATCCAGCTGGTGCGGGAGGCAGGCGGGCGATCCATTGTCACCGCGGGGTCGGAAGAAAAGTGCGGCCGCTGCCTGGAACTGGGCGCGGAGCGCGCCGTGAACTACCGCGACGCAGACTTCGTCGCCGCCTGCCAGGAGGCGACCAACGGCGCTGGCGTCGACGTCGTTCTCGACCACATCGGCGCCAAGTACCTCGAACGCAACCTCGAGGCGCTCGCGGTGGGGGGCCGGCTCGTGATCATCGGGCTGATGGGCGGCGCCAAGGCCGAGATCGACCTCGCCCGTCTCTTGCTGCGGCGGCTCCAGGTGATCGGTTCGACGCTACGCGCACGCCCACCCGAGGAGAAGGCCGCACTGGTCGAGGCGTTTCTGGCGCGTTTCGGTCCGGCACTGGAAGCGGGCCGGATCGCCCCGGTCGTCGACCGGGTGTTGCCCCTGGATCAGGCCGGGGAAGCCCACCGCGTAGTGCGCGGAAGCGAGCACTTCGGCAAGCTCGTGCTGCGCCTTCACTGACCTCGTGGCGCGGGCACGAATGAGTTCCCCGGTTTCAAGGTCGGAGGCGTTACCGCACCGCCCTCGTGCTGGGCCGGGCGATGGGTCAAGGCGTTCGGGCGGCTGTGTGCGGTCTGGTGTGGGGCTCCTCGCCGCCTGGCTGCTCGCGCTGGGCTGCGCGACGCCCCCGCCCGGGGACCCGAGCGACGCGTTCCGCTTTCCCGAGGACACATTCGCTTTTGCGAACGAGCTGGTGTCGGACTACGTCGTGGACGCCGATGGACGGCTCCGCATGGTCCCGCGCGAGGTCCCCTCGGAATACCGCCAGAACTGCGTGACGATGGCGCGAGCGGCGCGGCTCTTCTACGCCCAC
>JAYZFQ010000045.1:0-21369 GCA_036336695.1 Myxococcota bacterium | reverse complement strand
CCGCGGCAGACCCCCACGCAGCCCAGGCCGCGGCAGACCCCAACGCGGCCCAGGCCGCGGCAGACCCCACCGCAGCCCAGGCCGCGGCAGACCCCCACGCAGCCCAGGCCGCGGCAGACCCCAACGCGGCCCAGGCCGCGGCCGACGAGGAGGAGGCCGAGGGCGCGTCTGCCAGCGGGCCGCCGGACCGAGCCCAGAGCGATGGACGAGACCCGACTTCCGCTGAATGACCACCTGGCCGAGCTGCGCACGCGCCTTTTCAAGTGCGTGCTCGCCTGGGTGATCGGCGCCGCCCTTGCCTGGAGCTTCAGCGAGCAGATCTTCGGCCTGCTGTTGCGGCCGGCGATCGAGGCGCTCGGCGGGGGGGAGCGCCCCCTCCAGGCCATCGCCCCCACGGAGATCTTCTTCACCTATGTGAAGTGCGCCCTGCTGGCGGGCTTCGTCGTTGCCCTGCCCGTCATCTTCTGGCAGGCGTGGTCGTTCATCGCGCCCGGTCTCTACCCCAACGAGAAGAACGCGGTCGTGCCGTTCGTCTGCGTCTCCACCGTCCTGTTCATCGGCGGCGCGACCTTCGGCTACGCGATCGTCTTCCCCTTGATGTTCCAGTTCCTTTCGGGGTTCGACTCGGAGTTCGTCCACTCGGCGTGGACGATGCGCGAGGTCTTCGCCCTGACGACGCGCCTGTTCCTCGCGTTCGGTATCGCCTTCGAGCTTCCCGTCGTCGTCTTCTTCCTCGCGATCGCAGGCATCGTCGATGCGCCGACCCTGTTCCGCGGAACGCCCTACGCAGTGCTCGGCGTCTTCGTGGTCGCAGCCATCCTCACACCGCCCGACTGGGTGAGCCAGGTCTTCCTCGCCGTCCCCATGGTCGCGCTCTACCTGCTGGGTGTCGGGGTCGCGTGGGTATTCGGCGCGCGGGCGAAACGCTCCCAGGCAACCGACTAGCGCGTCAACAGGCGGTCCACGATCGCCTGCCTCGCGACGGCCGCATCCACTCCAGTCGCCACCTGCCGGGTGAGACCCATCGCGGCACCGGCGGGCGCTTCGTGGGTGCGGAGGATACCCGCCTCGATCGTCGTCACGATGCCGAGGGTCTCGAAGCGCAGGGGCTCGGGGTCGAGCAGCGCGAGAACCGTGAGCGGATCGTGGAGGAAGGCCGCGTTGTCCGGCGCGAGTTCGCCGCCGAGGGCGGGAAAAATCTCGTGCTGGACGGGTTTCCAGAAGCCGACCTGGCGCGCGAGTTCTCGCGCCACGGGACCCGCCTCGGACAGGGCATCGAGATCGGCATCGCGGAGCCAGACATCGAGGGTCACGTCGGCCGTGACGAGGGTCGTCGGCCAACCCGCTCCGAGCACCGCGACCGTGGCTTCGGGATCGGAACACAGGTTGTAGTCGATCCCCGGCGCACACACGTGGCTGCCGAGCCGAACCGTGCGCACGTGTCCCCCCATGAGGGTGACGCCCGCGACGCGCTCCGGAAGCGTCGGGTCGAGGACCAGGGCGTGGGCCAGGTTGGTCATCGGTCCAATCGCAACCAGCTCCAGTCCCGGATGCTCTCGGGCGGCGCGCACGATGCGCTCGGCGGCGGGCTCGTCCGAAATCGGTGCGGGCTCTGCATCCGCAATGCAGGACGCCTCGTGGCCAAACTCGTAGAACCGTTTCGCGTCGCGGAGAATCGGGCGCTCGGCGCCGAGACAGGTCTCGACATCGCGCCGCCCGGCGAGACCCAACAGGGTCGCCGCCACTTCCGCCCGCACGTGCGCTCCGCACCCCACCGTGGTCACGGCAACGAGTTCCAGGGCTTCGCGCTCGGCCAGGATCAACGCCAGGGCGAGCGCATCGTCGACGTCGGAACCGATGTCCGTGTCGAGCAGGATGGGACGCGCGCTCAGGGCTCGCTCGAACCGGGCGCGACGACGAAGAGCGGGGAACCCGCTTCGACCGTATCCCCTTCGGAGACCGCGATTTCCTTCACCACGCCATCGATGGGCGCGGAAATCTCGTTCTCCATCTTCATGGCTTCGATGATCACGATCCCCTGGCCCTGGGCCACCGTCTCCCCCACCGCGGCGCTGAGCTTGACCACCTTGCCGGGCATCTCGGCTTCGACGCTCTGGGGGCCGCTCGGTGCCGTCGCAGCCGCGCCGGCCAGCAACCGGGTCCGTTCGTCGATCACCTCCAGGTGAAAGATCCGGCCCCCGATGAGGACGTCGAAACCGTGGGCGCCCTTCTCGTCGACCATGGCTTCGAACTGTCTGCCGTCTTCAATCATCGAGTACACCGTGGGGCCGCTCTTCACGGCATCCACGTGCAAGGTCTTGCCGTCGATGGTGGCTTCGTACTGCCCGTCGGCGGTCTCCCGCAGACCTACGCGAACCGGATCCCCCTGCTTCGTCGAGATCTCGTAGTTCACCGCTGGGCCCCCCGATGCGTCCAAAACGCTCGATTCATCGGAGGCTGCCCCGCATCTGCGCCCGGCGCCCAGCAAGTTTCCAGGGGTCGCCCTCCCCCCCGCTCGACGCGACAGAAGACGCCCGCGAAGCCTGAGCCTTGTCACGTTGGTAGGCCGCGACGGCCGCCAGGACGTATGCCGCCCGCCGGGTCTCGGTGTCGCCTTCGAGCAGTTCGTCGCCGCCCTTCCCGCCGTCCATGTGTTCGTCGATGAAGCCGGTGTCGTAGCGCCCGGCCAGGAACACCGGGTGCCGCACGACTTTCTGGTGGAACGGAATCGACGTCTTGATGCCCTTCACCACGTATTCCGCGAGCGCCCGCTTGAGGCGGTCGATCGCCTCGGCCCGATCGGCGCCCCAGGCGATCAACTTCGCCACCATCGGGTCGTAGTGCACCGTAACGCTCGCGCCCTGGTATACGCCCGAGTCGACGCGGATGCCGATCCCGTCCGCGGGCCGGTACACGGACACGTCGCCGGGCGACGGCACGAAGTCCTTGTCGGGATCCTCGGCATAGATGCGGGCCTCGATCGCGTGCCCGTTGATTTCCACTTCTTCCTGGTGAATGCCGAGCTCTTCCCCGGCGCAACAGCGGATCATCGCCTTGACGATGTCGACTCCGGTAATGGCCTCGGTGATCGCATGCTCCACCTGCACACGGGTATTCATCTCGAGGAAGTAGAAGTCGTCGTTCTTGTCGACGAGAAATTCGCAGGTCCCGGCGCCCACGTAGCCCACGGCCTCGGCCGCCGCGACGGCCGCCTGGCCCATCCGCGCGCGGAGATCCGCCGTGATCCCGTTGCCCGGCGCTTCCTCGATCACCTTCTGGTGTCGGCGCTGGATGGAACACTCCCGCTCGCCGAGGTGGATCGTATTGCCGTGCGTGTCGGCCAGCACCTGGATCTCGATGTGGCGAGGCTCCTCGACGAACTTCTCGACGTACAGCGCGTCGTTGCCGAAGGAGGATTGCGCTTCGCTCCGGGCCCGCGCGATCGACGGCTCGAGTTCCTTCTCCTCGCGAACCAGGCGCATGCCCTTGCCGCCGCCGCCCGCACTGGCCTTGACCATCACGGGCAAGCCGATTTCCTTCGCGAAGGCGACGGCCTGGGCGTCTGTGAGTTCTTCCGTGGTGCCGGGGACGATCGGAACGCCGGCCTTTTCCATCGTCTGGCGGGCCGTGACCTTGTCGCCCATGGAACGCATCACATCGCCCTTGGGACCGATGAACACGACGCCGTTCTGCGCACACAGATCCGCGAAGTCGCCGTTTTCGGCCAGGAACCCGTAGCCCGGATGGACGCCGTCGGCGCCGCAGCGCGTCGCGATTTCGAGGACCCGTTCCGCCACGAGGTAGCTTTCCCGCGCCGGCGGGGGACCGCACGGGTACGCCTCGTCGGCAAAGCGCACGTGCAGGGCGTCGCGATCGACATCCGAGTAGATCGCGACCGTCCGGATTCCCATCTCGCGGCACGCGCGAATCACCCGGACTGCGATCTCTCCCCGATTGGCAACCAGAATCTTCTTGAACATGCGTGGTCCCGGAACCGCCCTAGAGCGGAATGTTTCCGTGCTTCTTGGGCGGGTTGACGTCGCGCTTGCTCGCCAGCATCTCCAGGGCCTGGATGATCTTGGGGCGCGTTTCCTCGGGTCGAACCACTTCGTCGATGTAGCCGAGTTCCGCCGCTTTGAAGGGGTTGGCGAAGTTTTCGCGGTAGTCGTTCTCGAGTTCCTTGCGGCGTTCCTCGGGGTCTTCGGCGTTCTGAAGTTCCTTCCGGAACACGATGTTCACCGCCCCGTCCGGCCCCATGACGGCGAGCTCTGCCGTCGGGTAGGCGAAGTTGATATCCGCCCGCGTGTGCTTGCTGCTCATGACGACGTAGGCCCCGCCATAGGCCTTGCGGGTGATGAGCGTGATCCGGGGAACCGTCGCCTCGCAGAAGGCATAGAGGAGCTTGGCCCCGTGCTTGATGATGCCGCCGTGTTCCTGGTCGACACCGGGCAGGAAACCGGGCACGTCGACCAGGGTGACGATCGGGATGTTGAAGGCGTCGCAGAAACGCACGAAACGCGCACCCTTCTTGGAACACTCGATGTCGAGAACGCCGGCTCGGAATGCGGGTTGGTTCGCGACGATGCCGACCGACCGACCGCCGAACCGGGCGAATCCCACCACCAGGTTCTTCGCGTACAGCGGGGCCACTTCGAAGAAATCTGCGTCGTCGACGACGAGCTTCACCAATTCCTTGATGTCGTAGGGCTTGGAGGGGTCATCGGGGACGAGGTTGCGCAGAGCGGGTTCGGCGCGGTCCACCGGGTCTTCGGTTGCCACGAAGGGCGGATCCTCGAGGTTGTTCGAGGGAATGAACGAGAGCAGCCGGCGGGTAATCTGGATGCACTCTTCCTCGTTGCTCGCGGCGAAATCCGCCACGCTGCTCTTCGAGGCATGGGTGAGGGCACCACCGAGTTCCTCGGCGCTCACCTCTTCGTGGGTGACCGTCTTGATCACGTCGGGACCCGTGATCATCATGTTGCTGGTGTTCTTCACCATGACGATGAAATCGGTCATGGCCGGGCTATAGACCGCCCCGCCCGCACACGGCCCCATGATGAGCGAGATCTGCGGGGTCACGCCGGACTGCAGCACGTTGCGCAGGAAGACGTCGCCGTAGCCACCGAGAGAAACGACCCCTTCCTGAATCCGGGCGCCGGCACCGTCGTTGAGCCCGACGAGGGGGTGGCCGGACTTCGCCGCGAGGTCCATCACCTTGCAGATCTTCTCGGCAAAGGCTCCTGAGAGGCTGCCGCCGAACACGGTGAAGTCCTGGGCGAAGGTAAAGACGGTCCGGCCGTCCACCTTCCCGTAACCGGTGACAACGCCATCGCCGGGGATTTTCTGTTCGTCCATGCCGAAATCCGCGCAGCGATGCACCACGAAGCGGTCGATTTCGACGAACGTTCCGGGGTCGAAGAGGAGTTCGAGGCGTTCGCGCGCCGTCAGCTTTCCGGCGGCGTGCTGACGCTCGATGCGCGCCTCCCCGCCACCGAGCTGGGCACGCTCGTTCATCTCTTCGAGCTTCTTGAGTTTTTCTTCGAGCGACATGGGGGACTCGAGCGCTCCTACATGTTCGAGAGGATTCCGGACGTCTTGCTCAGCTGATGTCCGTACTCGACGATATCGACCTTCCGGCGGGCCACGCCGCTGTCCATCGCGGCCTGTGCCACCGCGGGAACCACGTAGGTCAGGATCCGGGGGTCGAAGGGTTTGGGGATGATGTAGTTCGGGCCGAGTTCGAAATTCTCGTTCCCGTAGGCATCGCGCACGATCTGCGGGACGACCTTGCCGCGCTTCGCCAACTCGGCCAGGGCATGGGCCGCCGCCAGCTTCATCGCCTCGTTGATCGCACTGGCGCGCACGTCGAGCGCTCCGCGGAAGATGAACGGAAAACCCAGCACGTTGTTGACCTGGTTCGGGTAGTCCGAGCGCCCCGTCGCCATGATCACGTCGTCGCGCACCTCGCGCACCTGCTCGGGCGTCACCTCGGGGTCGGGGTTTGCCATGGCGAAGATGATCGGCTCGCGGTTCATGCTGCGCACCATGTCCGCAGTCACGAGGCCCGCCTGGGAAAGGCCGCAGAAGACGTCCGCGCCCTTCATGGCGTCGGCCAGGGTCCGCGCCTGGGTCTTCCGGGAAAATTCTGCCTTGTACTCGTTGACCGCCGCCGTTCGCCCGTCGTAGATGACACCATGGCTGTCGCAAAGAATCATGTTCTCGACCGGAACCCCGAGATCCCGGTAGAAGCGAGCGCAGCCGATGCCGGCGGCCCCGGCACCTGAAAACACGACCTGGATTTCGTCGAAGTTCTTGCCGGTGATCTCGAGGGCGTTGATCAGGGCCGCTCCCGAAATGATCGCGGTCCCGTGCTGGTCGTCGTGGAAGACGGGAATGTCGAGGCTCTCGGTCAAGCGCGCCTCGATCTCGAAACACTCGGGAGCGCGCACATCCTCGAGGTTGATCCCGCCAAAGGTCGGCGCCATCACCTCGACGGTGCGAATGAACTCTTCGGCGTCCAGCGTGTCGAGCTCGATGTCGAAGACATCGATGTCCGCAAACCGCTTGAAGAGGACGGCCTTGCCCTCCATCACCGGCTTACCGGCGAGCGCCCCGATGTTGCCCAGCCCCAGGACCGCCGTGCCGTTGCTCACGACGGCGACGAGGTTCCCCTTGGCGGTGTACTCGTAGGCGCT
This sequence comes from Myxococcota bacterium, assembly GCA_036336695.1. GTDB lineage: Bacteria > Myxococcota_A > UBA9160 > UBA9160 > SMWR01. Next base: position 14,674 of record JAYZFQ010000045.1, on the reverse strand, counting down.
CCCGGGATCCTTCGCGATTTCACGGCACGGTTCGGCGACCCCAGGGGTATAGGCCAGGGAAAGGTCTTCCTGGGTTTCGGTCGGCTTCGTCGGCTCGACCTTCAGCTTTCCCGGCCGGCCCTCCGAGTGGTAGGCGAGGGCCTGCTCTTTCGTGATCACGTTCAAGACCTCTTCGACAGCCGCTCCCTGGGGGGGCCGGCAGAAACGAGCCGCGCATTCTATCAGAAGACCGGGAGCGGCGCCGTCGGCGAAGCGCCGGAATTCCGGGGGGTTACCGCAGGAGAGCCCGGGCGATCACCGGGCGCTGTTACCGAAGGAGATCCCGGGCGATCACCAGGCGCTGGATCTGGTTCGTCCCCTCGTAGATCTGCATCAGCTTGGCGTCGCGCATCAACTTTTCGACGGGATACTCCTTGGTGTAGCCGTTCCCGCCGAAGACCTGCACCGCGTCGGTCGCGACCCGCATGGCGGCGTCGGTCGCGAAGCACTTGGCGAAGGAGGAGTACTTCGAAGCCCGGTGCCCCTCGTCCACCATCCAGGCACTCTGGTAGGTGAGCAGGCGGGCCGCCTCGAGGTCCTTGGCCATGTCCGCCAGCATGAACTGCACGGCCTGGAAGTTCGCGATGGGCGCGCCGAAGGCCTTGCGTTCCTTCGCGTAGGCGGACGCTTCCTCCAGGGCCCGGCGCGCAATCCCATTCGCCACGGCGGCGATCGGGGGCCGCGCACGATCCAGGGTCTGCATCGCCACCTTGAAGCCCTCGCCCTCCTCTCCCAGTCGCTGGGCCGCCGGCACCCGCACCCCGTCGAAGTTCACGACGCGGGTATCGCTGGCCCGCTGGCCCATCTTGTCTTCCTTCTTCCCGGAGCTGATCCCCGGTGCGTCGGCGCGCACCACGAACGCACAGATCCCGGTGTGCCGCTGGGACGGGTCGAGGGTGGCGAAGACCGTGTAGAAATCCGCTTCCCCGCCGTTGGTGATCCAGCACTTCGTCCCCTCCAGGACGTAGTCCTCCCCTTCCTTCCGCGCGCGCAGCTGGAGACCGGCGACGTCCGAGCCGGCCTCGGGCTCGGAGAGACAGAACGCGATCAGGCTGAACCGCTCGGTGAGCTGGGTCAGCCACTCCTGCTTCTGGGCCTCGGTTCCGGCGAGCACGATGGGGAGCAGCCCGAGATCGTTCGCCATGATCGAGGTGCACATTCCCGAGCAGCCCCAGGCGATCTCCTCGGTGACGATGCACCCGTCCAGGCTCGAGAGGCCGACGCCGCCGTAATCCGTCGGCACCTGGGTACTGGCCAGCCCGAGTTCCCATGCCTTCGCGATGATCTCGCGGGGGAACTCGCCGCTCGCGTCGTATTTCGCGGCGACGGGAGCGATCTCTTCGTGGGCGAAACGCCGGGCCGTCTCCTGGAGAACGACCTGTTCGTCGCTGAGCGAGAACTCCATTACCTGACTCCCGTTCACTTTGTTCGTAAAACCGCGGGCTTCACTCACATAAGCGAACGGGAGGCCAATCGGCAATAAGGGGCCGGCGGCCACCCCCCGAGCCGCCGCCCCAGAGAAACCCTGCGGCTACGCGCCGTAGCCCAGGTCGCGGGAGAGCCGACTCGCGGTCTCGACGACCTGCGGCACGCCAACGCCCAGCAACGTCTCCTCGGAGAGCCGGAACTGCGGCCCCGAAATCGACAGCGCGGCGCGCAAGTGACCATCGGCGCCATACACCGGCGCCGCCACGCACGAGAGTCCGGCGTCGCATTCGCCGAGGTCGAGCGCAAAGCCCCGCAGGCCCGCACTCTGGACGTGCTCGCGCAGCTTGTCCGGGTCCGTGATGGTCGCCTCCGTGCGGGCTTCCAACGCGCGCGACCCGAGATGCTCGGCGTCGTAGGCCTGGCGCACGTCTTCCGACGCACACCCCAACAAGACCTTGCCGAGTGCGGTGCAGTGGGCGGGCAACCGTCGGCCGACGCGCAGCCCCGACATGACGGCGCGCTCGGCGCGGTCGCCGCAGAGATGGGTCACCGCGAAGTCGTTCAACACGGCCAGGTGGGCCGCCTCTCCCGTCGCTTCGACGAGTTCCGCCAGCCGCGGTCCCGCGCTCCGCAGCAGGGAGCGGCTCCGGGCAAAGGCCTGGCCCAGTTCGAGGTTCTTGACGCCCAGCCGGTAACGCTCGGTCCCGGCGTGCTGCTCGATGTAACCCTGCTGCTCGAGGGTTGCGAGTAGGCGAAAGACATTGTTCTTGTGCAGGGCGAGACGACGGGACAACTCGGTCACCCCGAGTTCCTCTTCGTCGTGAAAGGCCTCCAGTACCCGCATCGCGTTCGTCACGGTCTGGATCGCGTACTCGCCCTTGGGCTTCTTCACCATTGGTGTCTCCACCCCCTCAATCAGGACCCAGGCCCGGCGAAGACGAACGGCAGGGGAAACCGCTCGTAAACCAAAACCGGCGAGCCGTGGGAGACGCCGCGGCAGCGGACGCACCGGGATCCGGCCCGGTGAGCGCGACATGGCCTAAGAAACCTGCAGTCGACTGAAAGGATTGGCGGCAGCATCGAAGGCGCATGACTTGGAATTGCCCCGTCGGCGTATGCAACGCGGGCCTGTATGACAACGGTTCGCAAAGATGTCAAGAAAAGTTCACGAACTAGTTCAAAGCGCCGCCGCGCGCCGAACACGGGAACTGACGCTCGATGCGCGACGGTGGCGTCGCGGCTGCTTTATTCGCCCGGATTCCCCGACGGGTCGGTCAAAAAAAATTTTTCGCCGGGGCATACCGGCACAACATCGGTCGACGGGAAACCGGCTTCGGTCGCATAGGTAGGCGTCGTTCAAGCGCTCTCGGGTAACACGCACCGCGAGACGTTCAGTCGTGCTCGGCAGACACGCGCGGGCCGCCCTCCGTGGCAACCATTTCGAGGACCAACAGTGCGACGCCCACAACGATAAAACTGTCCGCGAAGTTGAAATCCGGCCAGGAATAACCCTGCCACAAGCGGAAATGCAGGAAGTCGACGACTTCCTGGTAACGCAACCGGTCGATCAGGTTTCCGACGGCCCCCCCGAGGATACAGCCGAGCGCGAGTGCAGAAAGTCGGTCCCCCGGGGCAAGCTTGTGAAAGAACGACAGGATGATGCCTACGGCGACCGCGGAAACGCTGAGAAAGAAGCCGATCCGGAAGGCCGCGGGCCAACCGGCACCGAGACCGAAGGCGGCACCGGGGTTTCGGACATGGGTGAGGTAGAAGAACCCGTCGATGACCGTGCGCTGGTCTCCGAAGTGGAGATGCGTCTCCACCAGGTACTTGGTGAGCTGATCCGTGCACACACAGACCACGAAAACGAGGAGCCCGACCTTGTACTTGGGCGGCATGACGTTGGGCAAGCTATCGGCGCGGCGACGCCGCCGCTAGCGCAGCTCGCTCGGCGACAACTGGCCGTCACCCCAGACCGCCGGGGCCAGTTGCGCCGCGCGTTCGAGTTCCGGCAGACCGTCGCGTCCCGTGGCCTCGAGCGCCGCGCCCCGCAGCCCAAACAGGTGCGGCTGGACCCCCGGGGAGAGCGCTCTCTCGGCACGCAACAGGCTCTCCGCCTGCTGCAGGTACTCGAGCGCCCGGTTCGCGTCGCCCCGTGCCACCTCGAGGCGCGCCAGCGCGAGGTAGGCCCAGGGATTCGTCGGGTCGATCTGGATCGCCCGCTCGTACTGGCTCCGGGCCCGAGTGCTGCGGCCCCGGGCATCCGCGTCGAGACCGTCGAGCGTCAGCCGCAACGAGGCGCGTCGCACCGGATCCGCCGCCGCGTCGATCTGCGACACGCGCACGGGCTCCACCGGGCGGGGCGAAGTGCGGCTTGCACACCCCAGTCCAATCATCAGGAGCCCCGCCGCCACGACGGTCAACCCGCGGCCGAAGACCGCCGCCGTCACAGCTGCCTCCGCAGCCACTCGAAGAAGCGATTGCGGACCTCGGGCGCGTCGTCCCCCTGGGCATCGGCGAGCCCGCCTCCCCCGGCGGGACACGTGGCAGCGGGCACCGTTCCCTCCAGGAAGAACTCCGGCCGCCGCGCGGGGCACCCGGCGAGCGCCAACGCGCCCGTCGACGGTTCGATCTCGACGCGCTCCACGTCCGCGGGCTGACGGAACACGCCGCGAACGCGGCCGCCGGTGAGCTCCTCGACGAAGCGGCGCCAAATGGGAAGCGCGCCCACACTGCTCGGCACACCGAGGCTGCGCGGCTCGTCGAAGCCGACCCAGACGGCGGCCACGAGTTCCGGCGTGTACCCGACGAACCAGAGGTCGTGTTCTCCGTCGGTCGTTCCTGTCTTGCCCGCCACAGGGCCTCGAAGCCCCGTGCTGCGCACCCCGGCAGCGGTTCCGCGCTCGGCGACCCCTTGCAGTAGTGAAGTCGCGAGGAACGCCGTTCCCGGGTCGATCACCCGTTCGAAGCGGAGCTTGCGACGTTCGAGCGTCTGGCCGGATGCATCCACGAGATCTTCGATGGCTTGCACCTCGGGCCGAACGCCCCCGCTCGCCAGGGTTGCGTAGGAGCGGGCGATTTCCATCGGCGAGACTTCCGCGGTCCCGAGCACCAGGCTCGGGACCTCGGGCAACCGGCTGGTGATCCCAAGTTGGTGCGCGACTTCGACGACACGCGGGATGCCCACCTCCTGTCCGAGGCGTGCGGTCGCGACGTTGAAGGAACGCTCGAGTGCTTCCCGCACCGGTACGCGCCCGTGAAACTTGCGGTCGAAGTTGCGAGGCCGCCAGGGCCCCGAGGGTGTCTCGACCTCGAGGGGAGAATCGTCGACGAAGCTCGCGAGCGTGAGTTCGGGACCGCCGCGGCGCGGTTCCAGGGCCGCGATGTAGACGAAGGGCTTGAAGACGCTCCCGGTCTGCCGGCGCGCCTGGGTGCAGCGATCGAACTGGGACTTCCGGTAGTCCCGTCCCCCGACCAGGGCGAGGATCTCGCCGGTCTGGGGCCGCATGGCGACCAGACAGCCCTGAAGGGCGCGCGTCGGGTCGTCGGAAACCAGGTGGGAAAAGCGCTTCTCCAGGTCGGCCAGCCCTTCCCGCAGGGCCTTCGCGCCGAGACGCTGGGCGCGTCGGTCCAGGGTGGAATACACACGCAGCCCCTCGGTCGTCAGGACGTCGGGGGTGTACGCCGCCGAGAGCTGGCGCCGCAGGAGGTCGAGGAAGTAGCGCGCATCCCCCGGGTCGGCGGTGACGTCGGCCAGGCGCAAGGGCTCGGCGCGCGCGGCCTTCCACGTCGCCTCGTCGATCCGGCCCTGTCGCTTCATCAGGTCGAGCACCAGGTCGCGGCGCTTCACGGCACCCGCGGGATCGCGGTAGGGGGAGCGCCCGTTGGGACTCTGGATGATCGCCGCGATGAGGGCCGCCTCCGCCGCCGACAGGTCGCGGACGTGCTTGCCGTAGAAGACCCGCGACGCCTCGCCGACACCGTGAATCGCCGTGGCCCCGCGCTGCCCCAGGTAGATCTCGTTCAGGTAGGCCTGGAGGATGTCCCGCTTCCCGTACCGGGCCTCGACGAGGAGCGCCATGACGGCCTCCTGGGACTTGCGCCGCAAGGTCCGCTCCGGGGTGAGGAAGAAGTTCTTGACCAGTTGCTGGGTGAGGGTGCTTCCCCCCTGGCGAACGGATCCGGCGCGCAGGTTCGCGAGCATGGCGCCGGCGATGCGGCGGGGATCGATCCCCGAGTGGGTCTCGAAGCGCTGGTCCTCGACGGCCAACACGGCGTCGACGAGCACCGGGGGGACTTCCTCGAGGGTGACCAGTTCCCGTTGCTCGTAGTCCGGGCCGTAGTAGGCACCGATCTGCTCGGGCTCGAGGAGCAACACCGGGAGTTCCCGCCCGGCGGGGAGTTCGCGGATTTCTTCCACCCGGTTTCCCACGAGCCGCAGGACCACGTCGCGCGCCGGCTCGGGGCGGCTCGGGTGGTCGAAGGCGTTCACGTAGAGCCGCACCCGGTCCTTGCCCCAGACATACTGCCCGGGCTCGAGCTTGCGGGTGTCCTGGACGCGCCGGTACCCCAGACGGCGCAGGGAGCCCTCGAGGTCGACGAGCTTCCAGTCGAGACCCGGGTACAGGACGCTCGGGGCGCTGTAGACGCGGGAGGGAACGCGGAACTGCTGTCCCTCGAAACGCGTCCGCACGACCTGGTCGAGGCCCACCACCCACCCGGCGGTGACCCAGCCCGCGGCGAACGTGGCGCAACCGACGGCGATCGCTGCCGGGCGGAACCAGCGCGGCCAGCGGCTCCCGGTGCGGCGACGCGCCGGCCGCCGCTTCGCCTTCCTGCGCGTTTTCGCCACCCGCTATTCCCCGGCGGGGGATGCCGTCCGGCGCAGGCGCTCCGCGTAGGCGGCGCGCACGATCGCAGCGTCCTCGAGAAAACGCGGCAGCTCCTCGAGGAGCAGCGCCTGGGGTCCGTCGCAGAGGGCCTCCTCGGGCGCCGGGTGGAAATCCACGAGCACCAGGTTCGCCCCGGCAATCACCCCCTGGGCCGTGACGTGGAAGACGTCGAGGAGCCCGTCGGGGGCGAGCGCCCGGCTCCCGACAGAATGGGAGGGGTCGACGCACACCGGCAACCGGGTCATCCGCTTCACGGAAGGCACGTGGCCGAAATCGACGAAATTGCGGTGGGGATCGCCGAGGTTCGTCTTCATGCCCCGCAGGCAGAACACGATGCGGCGGTTGCCCCCGGACGCCACGTACTCGCAGGCGTTGAGCGACTCCTCGAGGGTGATGCCCATGCCCCGTTTGAAGAGCACGGGAAGCTCGGTCTGCTGACCCACGGCCTTCAACAACTCGAAGTTCTGGGCGTTGCGGGTCCCGATCTGGACCATCACGCCGGTGGCCTGTCCCGACTGGGCGAGGGCAGCCTGGATCTGGTCGAGGTGGCTCTCGTGGGTCACTTCCATGGACAGGATCTTGATGCCATGGGCCCCCGCGAGTTCGAAGACCCACGGGAGGCAGTCGGCACCGAAACCCTGGAAGTCGTAGGGGCTGGTCCGGGGCTTGTAGGCCCCGGCCCGGGCGACTTCGACGCCGTGCGCCCCCAGCGCCCGGAACATGGTTTCCGCGTTCTCCCGGGTGTCGACGGCACAGAGACCCGGACACACGTGAAACGTCTCCTGGCTGATCCGGACGCCGTTGTATTCGAAGCCCACGGCGTCGAGCCCGCCGCCGTGGCGCCCGATGGCCCGGTATTTTTCGGTGATCCGGACCACCTTTTCGACGCAGGCGAACTCCTCGAAGGGCTCGGTCGGGACCACACCCGTGTGACCGATCAGGTAGACCTCAGTCACCGACCGGGTCGCCCCCTGGATGCGGTGGATCTCCGTCCGGACGTCGCCGTAGCCCTCGGCGAGGGCGATCAGGCGTTGGACCTCGGGCGTCTCGGCCTCGATGTCCGCCTTCAGCACGATGATCACGTCGCGGACCCCCCCGCGTTCAAGCTACGGGCCGGGAACCGGGCCGTCAATCCTCGGCCTTGCGAAAATCCCTTTTCTTTCCGAGATTTGCGCCATGTCTACCGGTTCCCGGAAGCCCTGGGGTGGCAGGTTCGAGGCAGCCACCGACCCCGCGGTCGAGCGCTTCACCGCATCGGTCCACTTCGACCGGGCGCTGGCCCGGTACGACCTGCGCCTGTCCTGCGCCCACGCCCGCATGCTCGGCGCCCAGAAGTTGATCCCCGCCGAGGACGCGGCCGCGTTGATCGCGGGGCTCGAGCGCATCGCCCGAGAGATCGAAGCGGGGGACTTCGCCTTCGACCCCGCCCTCGAAGACGTGCACATGAATGTCGAGGCGCGGCTCGCGGAAAACATCGGTCCCGTGGCCGGGCACCTCCACACCGGGCGCAGCCGCAACGACCAGGTCGCGACCGACCTCTTGCTCTACCTGCGCGATGCGGGTCGGGCCGCCGAACGGGGCCTCCACGAACTGCGGCGCACCCTGTCCACCCGCGCGCGGGAACACCTCGACACGGTGCTGCCGGGTTACACACACCTGCAGCGGGCCCAGCCCGTCCGCCTCGCCCACCACTGGCACGCCTACGTCGAGTTGCTCGGCCGGGACGCCGCGCGGTTTCACGATCTCCAGGGGCGCCTGCGACACTCGCCCCTGGGCTCGGGCGCACTGGCGGGTACGACGCTTGCTCTCGATCGCGAGGCGACGGCGCGGGAACTCGGCTTCGACGCACCGGCACGCAACAGCCTCGACGCCGTGGCCTCCCGGGACGCGGCACTCGAGTTCCTGGCCGCGACGGCCATCGCCATGGTGCACCTGTCGCGGCTCGCCGAAGAAATGGTGCTGTGGTCGAGCGCCGAGTTCGGGTTCGTGGAACTGAGCGACACCCACGCCACCGGGTCGAGCCTGATGCCCCAGAAGAAGAACCCCGACGTGCCCGAACTCGTGCGCGGCAAGAGCGGCCGGGCGATCGGCAACCTCGTCACGCTGCTCACCGTGCTGAAGGGCCTGCCGCTGACCTACAACCGAGACCTCCAGGAAGACAAGGAACCGATCTTCGATTCCGCCCGGACCCTGCGCGACGCACTCGAGGTCACGACCGGTGCGATCGCGACGCTCCGGGTCGACGTGGAGCGCATGCGCGACGCGGCCAGCGACCCCATGCTGCTCGCCACCGACCTGGCAGAAATCCTCGTCGGCGAGGGCGTCCCCTTCCGCGCGGCCCACGAGACGGTGGGGCGGATCGTGCGCCACTGCATCGAGCAGGGAACCGACTTGCGCGCGCTCACGCGCGAGGATCTCGCCGCCTTCGACCCGCATTTCCCCGACGGCGCGTCCGCCCTGGTGGATCTCGACCGCTCCCTCGAAGCCCGGTCCCTCGCCGGCGGAACGGCACGGGCCACCGTGGCGGCGGCCCTCGACGCTGCGGACACCGAGATCGCAGCAGCGCTCGCGGACCTCCCGGACGGAGACGCACCGTGAGGCGCTGGGGGGCGGTGTTGCTGCTCGCTCTCTTCGCGTTGGCCTGTGGACGCGCCGGGCCGCCGGTGCGCCGGGCTCCCGCACCGGAACCCGCCACCGCCCAGGCCCCAGCCAGCCCCCAGGCCCCGGAAGCCGCGGACGAGGAGAAGACGCCGTGACCGAGCCCTTCCCCCGAACGGACGGCTGGCTCCACGCCGAGGCCGTGCCCCTCGCAACGATCGCCGAAGCCGTGGGCACCCCCGTCTACGTCTACAGCGCCACGGCCCTGGCCGAACGCTACGACGCGCTCACGGCCGCGTTCGCCGACCTGCCCCACCTGGTGGCCTACTCGATCAAGAGCAACGCCAACCTGGCGGTGGTGCACCACCTGGTCCAGCGCGGCGCAGGCGTCGACGTGACGTCGCGCGGCGAACTCTTCCGCGCCCTGCGCGCCGGCGCGGACCCGGCGCAGATCGTCTACTCGGGTGTCGGCAAGCGCGACGACGAGATCGCGGCGGCCCTCGAAGCCGGGATCAAGCTCTTCAACGTCGAGTCCCGGGCCGAGCTGCGCCGGATCGACGCCGCCGCGGGCGAGGCCGGCGTCGAGGCGCCCATCGCCTTTCGCGTCAACCCGGACGTGGACCCCGAGACCCATCCCTACATCTCGACCGGGCTGCGCACGAGCAAGTTCGGCATCCCGATCCGCGAGGCGGTGGAGGCCTACGCCGAGGCGAAGGCCCTCGCGAACGTCCGGGTCGTGGGCGTCGACTGCCACATCGGTTCCCAGCTGTCCAAGCTGCGACCCTTCGGCGACGCCCTCGCCCGGGTAGCCGACCTGGTGCGCGAACTGCGCGACGCGGGCCACGCCATCGAAGTAATCGACGTGGGCGGCGGACTCGGCGTCGTCTACGAGGACGAAGCGCCGCCGAGCATGGCGGAGTACGCCGCGGTCGTGGGCGATGCCGTCGGGGGCCTGGGCTGCGAGATCGTCCTCGAGCCCGGTCGCTCGCTCACCGCCAATGCCGGGGTCTTCGTGACCCGCGTGCTCTACCAGAAGGAAAACGAGGACAAGCACTTCGTCATCGTCGACGGGGCCATGACCGACCTGATCCGCCCGGCGCTCTACCAGTCGTTCCAGCGCATCGAACCCGTGGGTCCGCCCCGGGACGCGCGGCGCACGGTCGACGTCGTCGGCCCCGTCTGCGAGTCCGGCGACTTCCTGGCCCAGCAACGTCCGCTGCCGGTCCTGGAGCGCGGCGAACTCCTCGCGGTGCGCTCGGCGGGCGCCTACGGTTTCACCATGGCTTCGAACTACAACGGCCGGCCGCGCTGCGCCGAAGTGCTCGTGCGCGGCGACCGCTGGGCCGTCGTGCGCGAGGCCGAGCACCTGGAAGACCTGGTCCGGGGCGAGACCCTCCCGGAAGGCTTCTCGGAATGAACACCTCGGCCGCGGGCACCGGGGGGCGCGCCCGATGAAGGTCCTGCCCTTCACGAAGATGCACGGCGCGGGCAACGACTTCGTCGTCCTCGACGGCGTGAGCGGCGAGTTGCCCCCCCTCGAACCCCTGGCCGCGCGCCTGTGCGACCGGCATTTCGGCATCGGCGCCGACCAGGTGCTCGTCGTGCGGCCCTCGGAGCGGGCCGACTTTCGCATGCAGATCTTCAACGCCGACGGCTCCCAGGCCGAGATGTGCGCCAACGGCATCCGCTGCTTCTACGCCTTCGTGCGCAGCCGGGGCCTCACCGGCGCCGAGGAAATCGGTGTCGAGACCCTCGCGGGCGTGGTGCGGCCGCGCGGCGTGGGTCCGGGCCAGGTGCGGGTGACCATGGGGCACCCGGTCCTGGCGCCGGCAGAGATCCCCACGACGCTCGGCGAAGGCGCCGGCCCGGTGCTCGACGTCCCGGTAGACGTGGACGGGGAAACCCTGCACGTCTCCAGCATCTCCATGGGCAACCCCCACGCCGTCGTCTTCGTGGACGATCCCGACACGGCACCGGTGACGCGCCTCGGACCCGCGCTGGAACACCACCCCGCGTTTCCGAACCGGGTGAACGTGGAGTTCGCAGCAGTCGCGGGCCGCGACCGCGTGCGCCAGCGCACCTGGGAACGGGGCACGGGGGAAACCCTCGCCTGCGGGAGCGGTGCCTGCGCCGTGGCCGTGGTATCCATGCTCCGGGGCGCCACCGACCGCAGCGTGACGATCGCCCTGCGCGGCGGCGAACTCCAGATCGCGTGGCCCGAACCGGATGCGCCGGTCTACATGACCGGGCCGGCCGCGGAAGTCTTCACCGGCAGTTTCCCCCTCGAGGAGGGCTGAGTCGTGTTCGAAGGAGTCTTCACGGCCCTCATCACCCCGTTCCGCGACGGGGAAATCGACGCAGACGCCCTGCGCGCCCTGATCGACGCCCAGGTCGCGGCCGGCGTCGACGGAGTCGTCCCCTGCGGCTCGACCGGGGAGTCGGCCACCCTGTCTCACGCCGAGCACCGCCGGGTGGTCGAGATCGTCGTGGACGCCGCCGGCGGACGACTGCCGGTGATCGCCGGTACGGGTTCGAACAACACCCGGGAAGCCGTCGAACTCACCCGGCACGCCCGGGAAGCCGGCGCCGACGCCGCCCTCTTGATCTCGCCCTACTACAACAAGCCCACCCAGGAAGGCATCGTCGCCCACTTCGAGCACGTGGCCCGGGAAACCGGCCTGCCCCTCGTCGTCTACAACATTCCCGGGCGCACCGCGTCGAACCTGCTGCCCGCGACGGTGGCGCGGCTTTCCGACATTGACGGGATCGTCGGCGTCAAGGAAGCCTGCGGCGACCTGGACCAGATCGCCCACGTGGTGGCCGCCTGCCGCGACGACTTCGCCGTGCTCTCGGGCGACGACGGCTTGACCCTTCCCCTGCTCGCCGTCGGCGGGAACGGGGTCATCTCGACCACCTCGAACGTGGCGCCCCGCGAAATGGTGGCGCTCGTCGGCGCCGCCCGGGCCGGGCGTTTCGACCAGGCCCTGCCGGTGCACCAGCGCCTGATGCCCCTGTTCGATGCCCTCTTCTGCGAAACGAACCCGATCCCGGTGAAAGCGGCCGTGGCCCTCCAGGGCCACTGCGGCGACGAGATCCGGCTTCCCCTCACCCCGGTCGCCGACGGCAACCGGGAGCGCCTGCGCGTGGTGATGAAAGAACTGGGGCTGCTGTGACGGCGGCCGCCCCGGCGCGGGCGTGCGTGGTCGGCGCAGCGGGACGCATGGGCGAAGCCGTGCGCGCGGCCCTCGCCGACGCGCCGGAACTGGCCTTCGCGGCCGCCCTGGAGGCGCCCGGGCACGCGGGTCTCGGCAGCGAACTCGCGCCGGGCGTGCGTCTCGAAGACGACGCCAAGGCCGCCCTCGCCGGCTGCGACGTGGCGATCGATTTCACCGTGCCGGCGGCGACCCTCGCCACGCTCCGGGTCGCGGCCGACGCCGGCGTGGCCTACGCGACGGGCACCACCGGCTTCTCCGCCGACGAGCGCGACGAACTGGCCGCCCTCGCCGCGCGCATCCCGGTGCTCCACGCCCCGAACTTCTCGACGGCGGTGAACGTCCTCGCGTGGCTCACCCGCGAGGCCGCGCGGCGCCTGGGCGACGGGTTCGACGCCGAACTCGTGGAACTCCACCACGCCGCCAAGCGCGACGCCCCGAGCGGAACCGCCCTGCGCCTTGCGGCGGCCGTGGCCGAGGGACGCGACACGGACCTCGACGCCCACCTCGTACTCGAGCGCGCCGGCGAAATCGGCGCGCGGCCTCCGGGCGCCATCGGCATCCAGACCTTGCGCGGCGGTGACAACCCGGGCGAGCACGTGGTGAACTTCGTCGGCGCCGGCGAGCGCCTGGAACTCGCCCACCGCTCCACGACCCGCGACCACTTCGCCCGGGGCGCCGTACGCGCCGCCGCCTGGTTGTGCGGGCGGGACCCGGGCCTCTACACCATCGAGCAGGTGCTCGGTCTCTGAGCCCAGCGCCCCGTTTGGGGCACAGGATCGGGGCCGCTGCACCATCGCGCAGGGGCTCGGTCTCTGAGCCCGGCGCCCCCTAAAAAAGGCGGGCGCCGCGTGCCGAAGCCACGGCGCCCGCCCGGTAGGTTGCCCCCGGCTGCGACGCGCGCAAAGCCGGGTGGCGCCAGCGTCAACCGCAGGTCGTCTCCACCAGCAGGCGAGCCACGACGTAGGGGTCGATGTTCGAGCAGGGGCGCCGATCTTCCAGGTAGCCCTTCCCGGCTTCCTTGGTGTGGAGCGGGATCCGGATCGACGCGCCGCGGTCGGAGACGCCGTACTTGAACTCGTTGTACGACGCCGTCTCGTGCAGGCCCGTCAGGCGATCTTCGAGGCCGGCCCCGTAGTTCGCGATGTGCAGGTCGGCCTGCTTGCCGAGCTTCTCGCAGGCTTCGATGATCTTGTCGTAGCCGCCCTCGGCACGCATCTCCTTCGTCGAGTAGTTCGTGTGGCAGCCGGCGCCGTTCCAGTCGCCCTTCATGGGCTTCGGCTCGAGGGAGATCACCACGCCGTACTTCTCCGCGATGCGGTGGAGCAGGTAGCGCGCCACGGTCAGGTGGTCGCCCACCTCGAGCAGACCGGCCGGACCGATCTGGAACTCCCACTGCCCGGGCATCACCTCGGCGTTGATGCCCGCAAGCGCGAGCCCCGCGTGGAGGCAGGCATCGATGTGATCGTCGGCGATTTCGCGCCCGAAGATCCGGTCCGCGCCGGCGCCGCAGTAGTACGGGCCCTGGGGTCCGGGGAAGCCGCCTTCGGGGAAGCCCGCCGGGTATCCCTCGACGGTCATCATCGTGTATTCCTGCTCGATCCCGAACCAGGGATCCTGGTCGGCGAACTTGGCCGCGGTCTCGGCCGCCGCCGCCCGGTTGTTCGTATGGCTCGGGCTGCCGTCGGCGTTGTAGACCTCGCACAACACGAGCAGGTTGTCCCCCCCGCGCAGCGGGTCGGGGCAGGTGAACACGGGCTTCAGCACGCAGTCCGAGGAATGGCCCTCGGCCTGTTCCGTGGAGGACCCGTCGAAGCCCCAGACCGGCGGCGCCTCGCCATCGGCCAGGATCTTCGTCTTGGATCGCAGATCGGGGGTGGGCTGGACGCCGTCCAGCCAGATGTATTCCGCCTTGATAGCCATGTCCTTGCTTCCTTCTACACAGTGCGCCGCGGGGGCGCCGATTGGGAGGTCAAGCTCTCGAAAAACAGTTCCCGCCGGTCAGACCGCGTCCGCCCCGCGCTCGCCGGTGCGGATCCGGATCGTCTCCTCGACGGGGAGCACGAAGATCTTGCCGTCGCCGATCCGGCCTGTGTTGGCCGCCTCGACGATCGCCTGCACGGCCTTGTCGCAGAGATCGTCGCCCACTGCAACCTCGATCTTGATCTTCGGCAGAAAATCCACCACGTACTCGGCGCCCCGGTAGAGTTCGGTGTGCCCCTTCTGGCGGCCGAAACCCTTCACTTCCGTCACCGTCATCCCCTGGATGCCGATGCCGTGGAGGGCCTCCTTCACCTCGTCGAGCTTGAAGGGCTTGATGATGGCCTCGATCTTCCGCATGGGGACTCCTCCCTGCCAGCCGCCGCCAGCGGCACGGCGCCGGCGTGAGGAGATAGCAAACGACGTGCCGGCCTGCGCCGCCGCCCGGCGGGGCGGTAGCGGGCCCGAGACCGCAGGGAGCGCACCCGGCTGCGCAGGCCCTGGGCACGGCGTGCCCAGAAGCGG
>JAYZFQ010000044.1:0-15139 GCA_036336695.1 Myxococcota bacterium | reverse complement strand
TCAACCCGGTGTTCCCACCATGGATTGCGCCACTTAATATCACTTCCAAACGACTTGCCTCCCATATCGCCTACACTACTCAAGTCCCCAAGCGTGGGGATGTTCAGATCACCGCCAGAGCCGCCGCTTTTCCCCTTCGCTTTCGCCTCTTCCTCGGCGAGTGTCGCGTTCCCCTCTGCCCATAGCGATGCACCTTGCGCCATGAAGGCTATTCCACCGCCGGCCATAGCCACTCCGACAGCGGCGAGGGGACCAGTGGCGCACGCCATGACGCCCCCCACACCTACCATTACGAGACCGGCCACTCCCATCCCGATCCCGTTGACTACGTTTGCTTGAGCTCCCGCTGCAGCGGGTGAGACGGCCGCTTCCAACCCGCTCGGATCCCACCAGTCGACCGGGTTGCCCTGGGTGTAGGTGAACTGGCTGTGCAACTGGAAGATGGGGTCCGGGGCGAGGAAGCGGGCGGCGAGGGGGTCGTGGAGGCGGGAGCCGAGCAGCACGAGGTCGCCGACCCCGCGGCCGCCGGCAAAGCCGGCGGCTTCGTCGTCGCTTCCCACCAGGCTTTCGACGCCGTAGGCGGCGTAGGCGTAGTGGGCGACGATGTCCCCTGCATCGTCGGAGACGAGTTTTACGTTGCCCCGGTAGTCGGTGTGGCGGTAGCGGGTGGCGCCCGTGGCGAGTTCGAGCACGACTGCCTGCAGGTCCATGCGCACGGGGGTGCCCGCCGCGTCGGTCTCGACGCGGCCGCCAAAGCGGAAATGGCGCTCGACGCCCCCGACGATGCGCCGGGTGGGCCGGCCCGTGGCGTCCCACGCGAACGCGTCTGCTCCCCGGGCCGCGGCGTGTCCCTGGGCGGTCCAGGCGATTCCCGTGCCGGCGCGGCTGGTGAGGTAGCCGGCCGCGTCGTAGGCGTAGTCCACGACGGTGTCGCCCGTCTGGGCGTCTTCGATGCGCAGCAGCCGGTTGCGCTCGGCGTTGTACACGTGGACGAGCGCGCCGTTCTCGCTCTCGGTCAGGTTGCTGAGCGCGTCGTAGGCGAAGTCGCGCGGCGTCTGCCCGTCGCTCCAGCCGAGCAGGCGGTTGCCCTCGTCGCCGGTATCGGCGGGGCCCAGCAGAGGTTCCTCTCGGGTGGTCGCCGCCGCCGGGCCGGTGGTGGTGGTGGTGGCGACGAGTTCGATGCTGCCGGGAAGGTTCGCGATGGCGCGCGTCACGGCGGTTACCTCGACCAGGCCATGGGTCGGGTGCTGGAGCGTCGTGGCTTCGAGCAGGCCGGTGCCGGCGGCGTAGTCGAAGTTTCGGATCAGCCCGTTGCCGTAGGCGACCTGGTCGAGCCTGCCGTCGACGTAGCTGCGGTCGAGCAGGGTTCCCGCGCCGTCGGCGAGCGTCGTGGCCCGGTCGGCGCCATCGTAGGCGGTGCCCAGGTGCCGGAGTACCGTGCCCCCCGGCAGCACATAGTGTTCGTCGGTGAGTCGGCCGCGCAGGTCGTAGGTGAAGTCCAGGCGCTCGCCGTCCGGGAACGCCACCGAAGCCAGGTTGCCCGAACCGTCGTAGTGAAAGGTTTCGGCCGCGCCGTAGGCGGCGTCGTCGATGGAAACCAGACGGCCGTCGGCCCAGTCGTAGATCGCCTCGCTTTCCAGGGAGCCGTCGCGCCAGGCGCGCCGGGCGGCGAGGTTGCCGTCTTCATCGTAGACGCTTTCGCGGTGCATCCCGTTGGGCAGGATCTCGGCCGTGCGTCGTCCGACGGCGTCGACCTCGAACCGGGTCGAATGCCAGGTGCCGTCGACCCGCTCACGGCGTTCGACCAAACTGCCCTGGGCGTCGTAGGAGAACTCGTGGTCGCCACCGTGGGGGCGGGTGATGCGCAGGGGTTGGCCATCGCTGCGGTACTCGATGTGGATGGACTGTTGCGTGGCGCTTTCGTTGAAGGGCGCGTCGGCCAGCACGATCTCGGCCAGGTTCCGGTCGGCATCGTAGTGCCGCGCGATCTCGCCGCCGGAGCGCAGGTCCAGGGTGTCGAAGCCGCTGGCGGAAACCCGGTTTCCCACCGCGTCATAGACCCGGGTTTCGGTCTGGCCGGCCAGCGTGACCATCTCGGGCTGACCGTGGGCGCCATAGTCCGCGAACGCAATGGTGCGGCCCCCCGGCTCGGTGATCGAGGCGACCTGGTTTTCCGCGTCGTAGGCGATGAGGCTGCGCTCGCCGGCGCCGTTTTCGATCCAAATGAGGCGCCCGTCTGCGTACCCGCGGCTTTCCACCAAGCCCAGGTCGTCTTCGATGCGTTCGATCGGTCGCGCGAAGGGGTTCGCCCGGTTCTCGCCCCCGGTCATCTTGAAGCGGATGCGAACGGTGTTACCGCTGGGTTCCAGGCGCTCGATTGTCTCGTCGGATACCTTCGTCCAGCGCGTCGCGGTCCCGTCGGGCGCGACCAATCTGGCGAGTTCGAACCCGTCCCAGTCGCGGACGATGCGGTCGCCCGAGGGGAGGGTCACCGCCCGGGAACGCTGGTACCCGTCGAAGAGGTAGGTCGTGTGGTGGCCGTCCGGGCTGCGGTGGTGCACCACCCGGTTGGCTTCGGTGCGCGGTTGTCCAAGCGGGATGCGTTCCTGGGTGAACAGGTGCACCCGGTCCGGGTTGCCGACGTGGCGAACTGCGCGGACCGTTCCGTGAACGCCGGTGATCGTGAACTCGACCCGCTCTTCCTCGGAAGTCCGGAGCGCCACGAGTCGCTTCCACGCGTACTCGTAGCGGACGCCGGGCCACCCCCGGGCCACGTCGAGGGGGTCGCGGGCGCGGGCCAGGTTGCCCAGCCCGTCGTAGGCGAACTGCGCCTTGCGGCCGGCCCGGTCCTCGATTTCAGCCACCTGCCCCTTCGCATCGTAGGCGATGGTGTAGACGCTCTCGCACGCGCCGGCGGCGCGGCACTGCCGAACCTCGACGGTCCGCATTACGCCAGCGACCAACGCCGGGACGTATTCGAGTCGCGGGTAGTCGGCGCTCGACCAGTAGACGGCCGCCGGCCGGCGGCCGACGCCGAATTCGTAGACCAACCCGCCGACGGAACGGATCCGCGTGCTGTCGAGTTTGATCCAGACGCTTCCGGGAATCAGTTCGCCGTTGGGGATTGAACCGCAGTCGTACAGCGCCCCCGTGGCGTCGATGAGCTTTCCTCCGCTGTAGTACATCTCGAAGTTCCAGCGCCAGAACTCGTTGGCCGAGTTGTAGACGGCACCGACGGTGCGTGTGCCCAGCAGGGTTTCGATCGAGAACGCGACGCTGGGGACCATCAGGTTCCCACCGGCCGCATTGACGATGCCCCCGGGAACGGGCACGGCGGCGAACTCCTGGTACCGGGGGAGGCCGGGTTCCGCTTTCCGGACGGCGCTTGCCCTGCCGCCCTGGTTGCTGCTGCCGCCGCCACCGCCGCAGCCTCCCGTGAATCCGACGAGGGCAGCGAAGCTGAGCAGGAAAGAAAGGAAGAAACGTTGCGGATGGCGAGACGACATGGCGGACTCCTGGGCGGGGTGGGTCGTACCCGGAGCCCAGAGCAAGCGGCGTGCCGTCGCGGAGCGCGTCCGTGGTCGCCGCGCGGCCGGCCAGTGGCCGCCCGCGGCCGCCGGGGGGCCGTTTTTCGCCACCGGGTGCGCCGGCGGGAGACCGGGCTAGGTTTACCGGGGAGGCACCGCGTCTCGATCGGCGGGTGGTGGCGCCTCCTGGAAGCGCGAAAGGGTCGTCATGGAATACGCGGTCGCTGCCTACGTTCTGGTTCTCGGTGCGCTCGTCCTCTACGGCGCGCGCCTCCACGCAACGCGACGCGCGCTCGTGCAACGCGAAGCCAGACTGAAGGGCACCGACCGGCCCAGCCGGTGACCGAGCCCCGCGAACGCTTCACCGCCCTGGCGGGGTTGCCGGACGACCGGGTCGACCTCGCCGAAGCCGCCCTGTGGGTGGCCGCCGAGGAATACGAGGACCTCGACGTCCCCGCCTACCTGGAGCGCCTGGATGCGTTGGCCGACGATGCGGCGCCGATGGTCGGGACGCGCGTCTCTCCCGTCGACCGCGTGGCCGAGTTGAACGTTTTCCTGTTCCGCGGGCGCGGGTTTACCGGAAACCAGGAGCGTTACGAAGATCCCCGCAACAGCTTCCTCAACGAAGTGCTCGACCGCCGTGTCGGGCTGCCCATCACGCTGTCGATCGTCTACATGGAAGTGGCGCGGCGCCTGGGGCTCCCGGTGCGGGGGATCGGTTTCCCCGGGCATTTCCTGGCGCAGCTCGAGGGATCCCCGGGAGTTGTCATCGATGCGTTTTTCGGGCGCTTGCTCAGCGCAGAAGACTGTGTCGAACGCCTGCGCAGCGTGCTGGGTCCCGAGGCCGAACTCGTCCCCGAGGTGCACCTGCGAGCTGCGACGCCCAAGGAGATCCTCGCGCGCCTGCTCAGCAACCTGAAGCAGGTCTACGCGCGCAGCGGAGACTGGATGCGGGCGCTTTCCTGTTGCGATCGCATCCTGCTCCTGGCGCCCGATGTCGCTGGGGAACTGCGCGACCGAGGGCTGGTGTACGAGCGGCTGGCGTGCTTCACGGCAGCGGCCGCCGATCTCGAGCGCGCCCTCGAGTTGACCTCGGACGCCGAGGCTTCCGGCCTGTTGCGCGAGCGCATCGACGCGCTGCGCCGCTGCGCAGGGCCGCTGCATTGACCACTGCTCCGGTTCCATTGCACCGGACCGCTGCATGGATCGCCCCTCCCGTTCCATTGCACCGGACCGCAGGAACGTGAGCCCGCCGCCGGTCCGGGCGCTGGTTCTCGACCTGGGCGGCGTCGTCGTCGACTGGGATCCGCGCCACCTGTATCGCAAGCTTTTCGCGGGCGACGAAGCGGCGATGGAGTACTTCCTTTCCCATGTGTGCACGGGGGCTTGGAACGAGGCCCAGGACGCGGGCCGCCCGTTTGCCGCGGCGATCGCGGAACGCCAGGCCCGGTTCCCCGATTACCGGGACCAGATCGCCGCGTTCTGGGAGCGCTGGGACGAAATGCTCGCCGGCCCCATCGCCGGCGCGCCGGAACTGTTGCGCGAACTCGTCGGGGCCGGTGTTCCGGTCTACGCCCTGTCGAACTGGTCCGCCGAGACCTGGCCCCGGGCGCGCGACCGCTTCGACTTCTGGGACTGCTTCGACGGCATCGTCTTGTCCGGCGCGGTCGGCGTCGCGAAGCCGGATCCGGCGATCTTCCAGCACCTCCTCGACACCCACGACCTGGAGGCGGCGACGACCCTCTTCGTCGACGACATGGAACGCAACGTCGCCGCGGCCCGCCGGTTGGGCCTCCAGGCGCTTCGCTTCGCATCGGTCCCGGCGCTGCGGCGGGAACTGGCGGCGCGCGGTTTGCTCTAGCGCCGCATCCCGGCCACCGGCGCGTCTTCGCTAGAGCAGCATCCCGGCGACGCAGCCCGTCATGAAGGTGGCGAGGGAGCCAGCGAGGATGCAGCGGAGGCCGAACTGTGCGACTTCCGGCCTTCGTTCGGGAGCGAGCCCGCCGATGCCCCCGAGCAGGATCGCCAGGGAACCGAAGTTGGCGAAGCCGCACAGGGCGTAGGAGGCGATCACCGCGGCGCGGTTCGAGATCGTTCCGGCCGACACCAGCTCCGCGAGTTGCTGGTAGGCGAGGAACTCGTTGAGGATGGTCTTGACCCCGAGCAGAGCGCCGACCTGCCGGGCGTCCTCCCACGGAACGCCCATGATCGCGGCCACCGGTGCGAGGGCGAAGCCGAGCAGCCCCTGGAGCGTCCACGTCACACCGACCATTTCTCCGAGGATGCCGAGCAGGCCGTTGAGCAGGGCGATCATCGCGACGAAGGCGATGAGCAGCGCCCCGACGTAACTCGCGAGGCGCAAGCCGGCGAGGGCGCCGGCTGCGGCCGCGTCGATCACGTTGACCGCCGTGCGCTCGACGGCCGCCTGACCGCGAACGGTGGTTTCCGGAGTGCCGGTTTCGGGAACCATGACCTTGGCGATCAACAGCCCGGCCGGCGCCGACAGCAGGCTCGCCGTGGCGAGGTGCCCGGCGTAGTCGCCGCCGCCCAGCATGCCCACGTAGGCGAGGAGCACCGATCCGGCCACGGTTGCCATGCCCAGCGTCATCAGGGCGAACAGTTCCGAGCGCGTCATGCGCGGCAGGTAGGGCTTCACCACGAGGGCCGCTTCCGTCATGCCCACGAAGAGGTTCGCTGCAGCGCACAGGCTCTCGGCACCGGAAATTCGCATCAGGCGCGTGAGCACGGCCGAGAGCCCGTCGACGATGCGTTGCAGGACGCCCAGGTGGTAGAGCACGGAGAAGAAGCAACCGCTGAAGATGATGATCGGCAGCACGTGCACGAAGATCGAGAAACCGCCGTCGGCGAGGCTTCCGAAGACGAAGCGCGTCCCCTCTTCGGTGTACCCGATGAAGGCGCCGACGACGGCGCTCATGGCGGCGAAGAAGGCGTCCCCGACCGGCGTCTTCAGGAGCACTACGGCGAGGGCGATCTGCAGGGCCGCCCCGGCGACCACGACGCGCCAGGGAAAGCGCCGGCGGTCGATCGAAAAGACCCACGCCACGCCGATGAACGCCACGAAACCCACCGCCGACAGCACGCGCAGTTCGAGGTCGTTCACGCGCTGTCCTCGGTATCGGCGGCGGGGCGCCCGAGCGCTTCGCGGAGACGGCGCGTCGCCGCAGTCGGGTCGGGGGCTCCCGCCACGGCGGAAATCACGGCGGCCCCGGCGCCGGCCGCGGCAACGCGCGCCGCGTTCCCGGCGTCGATGCCGCCGATGGCGACGACGGGACGCGGACCCGCCAGGGCCACGACGTCGGCGAGGGCGTCTGTGCCGCGCGCGGTCCACGGCGACGCCTTGCTCGCGGTGCCGAACACCGGCCCGAAGGCCACGTAGTCCAGGTCCTCGTCCGCGGCGTGCCGGGCCTGGGCGAGGGTGTGGGTGGAGCGCCCGACGCGCAGTTGCTTGCGCAGGGCCGGGGGGATGCGCGCGGGAGCGATGTCCTCCTGGCCCAGGTGCACGCCGTCTGCCTCGGCGGCGAGCGCGAGGTCGAAGCGGTCGTTGACGAAGAAGAGGGCCCGGGCTTTGCGCGTTTCGGAACGGATCTCTCGCGCCCAGCGGAGCGCGACCCCGTCGGTGGCGTGCTTGGCACGCAACTGGATCACTTCGGCGCCAGCCCGGCAAGCGGCTCGGGCCTGGGCCACGGGATCGTTGCGCCAGGCGGGGGCGTCGTCGGCGAGGACATGGAGTCCCGCGAGCCGGCTCTGGGCCCCGCTCAACTGCGCTCCGGCAACGCGATGCCGAGTTCGACGATCTTCTTTCGCAGCGTGTTGCGGTTGATCCCGAGGAGCGCTGCGGCGCGGATCTGGTTGCCGTCGGTCTGGCGCAGCACCGTCTCGAGCACCGGGCGCTCGACGCGTTCGAGGAGCGTGCGGTAGAGGTCCGGGTCGCCCTGGGCCAGGGCCTCGGTCACCTCGCTGCGCACCAGGCCGTCGAGGCTCGGCCCCGCGCTGCGGACGCCCGGGTCGCGGAGGAAGGCGAAGTCCTCGGGGGTAAGTACGTCCCCCGTGGCGAGAACCAGTGCCCGCTTGATGCAGTTTTCGAGTTCGCGGACATTGCCCGGCCAGTCGCAGCCCTCGAGAACTTCGACGGCTTCCTCGGAGAGAAAGCACGCGCCGTTCGCAAGCTCGTCGGCATAGCGTTCGATGAAGTGGTGGGCGAGGACGGGGATGTCTTCCCGCCGTTCCCGTAGCGCGGGAATGTGCATCGGGACCACACGAAGCCGGTACAGAAGGTCTTCGCGGAAGTGGCCCTCGGCCACGGCGGTCTCGAGGTCGCGGTGGGTGGCGGCGATCACGCGGACGTCGACGTTTCGTGCCTGGCCGCCGCCGACCGGCGCGACCTCGCCGTCCTGGAGTACCCGGAGGAGCTTGGCCTGGAGATCCGGCGGCATGTCGCCGATCTCGTCCAGGAAGAGCGTCCCGCCGGCGGCTTCCCGGAAGCGGCCTTCCCGGGCTTCGGTTGCGCCGGTGAAGGCGCCGCGCTCGTGGCCGAAGAGTTCGCTCTCGAGGAGTTCCCGCGGAATTGCCGCGGTATTGACGGCGACCAGGGGCCGGCTGGCCCGGGGGCTGGCGGCGTGGATGGCCCGGGCCACCAGTTCCTTGCCGGTTCCCGATTCGCCGGTGACCAGGACCGAGACGTCGCGTCGCGCGACACGCCCCACGGTCTTGAAGAGTTCGAGGAGCGCCGGACTCCGGCCGACGAGGCGCTCGCCCGACGCGACCTGGCGCGAGACCTCCCGGCGCAGGGCGTGGACCTCTTCTTCGAGCGCCCGGGCCCGCAGGGCCTTGGTCACGAGTGCTTTGACCTCGCCGATGGCAAACGGCTTGACCATGTAGTCGAGTGCCCCGCGCTTCATCGCCTCGACGGCGTTCTCGAAGGTGTTCTGGGCGGTCATGATCACGACGGCGACGCCGTTGCCCAGGGCGACGAGTCGATCGAGCAGGTCGAGGCCGGTCATTCCGGGCATCCGGATGTCGAGGAAGGCGACGTGGAAGCGGCGCGCACTCAATTCCGCCAGGGCGCTGTCGCCGTCGGCGACTTCGATCACCTCGTAGCCTTCCTCTTCGAGACTCTCCCGCAGGACGAAGCGGATCGACGGTTCGTCGTCGGCCACCAGGATCCGGGCGCGCACTTCGCTCACAGGGAGGTCCGTAGTGGCAGTTCCACGCGCATCCGCGCGCCGCTTCCCGGGGGACTTTCGATCTGGAGGATGCCTTCGTGGCGCACCACCCAGTGCCGGGCAACGGCGAGTCCGAGACCCGTTCCGCCCACGCGGGTGGTGAAGAACGGCGTGGCGAGCCGGTCGATCAGTTCTGCCGGAATCCCGGGGCCGGTGTCGCGGAACTCGATCCGGAGGGTCGGGTACTGCTGCCCCGCGTGGTTGGTGAGCCGTCGGTCGAGGCGCATGCGGGTCCGGATCGTGAGGGTTCCGGAACCTTCCATGGCCTGGACGGCGTTGCGCGCGAGGTTGAGGAACACCTGGGTCAGGCGACGCGCGTCGACGAAGACCTCGGGGATCGACGGGTCGAACTCCCGCTGCAGTTCGACGTTACTGCTCGCCGGGTCGTGTTCGATGAGCGAGAGAACGCTCTCCAGCAGCTGGTGGACGTTGGCCGGGGCGATCGCGATGTCGTCGCCCTGGGTGAACACCATCAGGTCGTCGAGGATCGCGGCGATGCGGTCGACCTCGCGCACGATCAACCGGGCCGTGTCCGCCGTCTTGGTGTCAGTTGCGCGGGAGCCCAAGATTTCGGCCGCGCCGCGGATCCCGCCGAGGGGGTTCTTTACCTCGTGGGCCACGCCAGCGGCGATGCTTTCGAAGGCCGCGAGGTGTTCCCGCTCGAGAACCCGGCGTTGCAGGTCGCGCTGGAGGGTCCCATCCCGCAGGAAGATGACCGCGCCGTCGGCGCGGCCCAGGGCATCGCACAGGGGCGCCGCCGAGACGTCGACGGTGAGGTCTTCGTCGAACCGCCGCTCCACGGCGCACTCGTTGGCCGTGGCCGAGTGCCCGTGGGCCAGGGCCCCGCGGGCCAGGCTCGCGAGGGCGTGGTCCGGGCCCAGCAGGCTCTCGACCGGGCTGCCCTCCGCGTTGTCCGCGGAAATTTCGAGGATCCGGCACGCGGCTGCGTTGCACATTTCCAGGCGCCCATCCGCGTCGAAGACGAGGATGCCGGCCAGGACGGCGTCGAGGATTCCGGTGAGGTCGCGGCTCATGGGGGGGCGAGTGCCTAATTGTTGGGCAGCGTAGCGGTGGGGCCGGGGGCGCGTCGAGCCGCCAGCTCGGCGCTACCCGGGGCGGGGCTGCCTGGGTAAGCTGGCCCCATGCGAGAGGGCATCACGCCGGCCGAGGCCCTGGGCATCGTGCTGGACGAGGTCGTGGCGCTCCCGACCGAGACCGTCGCGTCCCAGGAGGCCCTGGGCCGGGTCCTGGCGGAGTCCGTGGTGTCGGGTCGCCGGATTCCGCCCGCCGACAACTCGGCCATGGATGGCTACGCCGTTCGCGCCGCAGACCTCGCGGGCGCTGCACCGGAAACCCCACGGGAATTGCCCGTGGTGTTCGAAGTGGCGGCGGGGGCCACGCCCGAGGCGACCCTCGGCGCCGGGGAAGCCGCGCGGATCTTGACCGGGGCCCCGCTTCCGCCCGGGGCCGACAGCGTGGTGCGCCAGGAGGACGTTGACCGGGACGGGGACCGGGTGCGGGTGCGGGTCGCGCCGGCACTGGGGGAGCACGTGCGCGCGGCCGGGGAAGACGTGGAGCCGGGGGACCGGGTGCTCGAAGCGGGCACCCGGCTGGGCGCTGCCCACCTGGGCTTCATGGCGTCGCGCGGACGGCTTGTCGTGGCCGTCCGCCAGCGTCCCCAGGTGGCGGTGCTCTCGGGAGGGGACGAGCTGGTGGAACCCGACGGCGACGTGTCCGGCGGGGGCATCGTTTCTTCGAACTCCTATTCGATTGCCGCCCAGTGCCGCGAACTCGGTGCGGCGCCCGTGTACCTCGGCATTGCCCGCGACACCCCCGAGGACGTCGCTGCCCATCTGCGCGCCGGCCTGGGTTCCGACGTGCTCGTGAGTTCCGCCGGGGTTTCCGTCGGTGACCGGGACTACGTGCGCGGCGCCCTCGAGAAACTCGGCTGTCGCCTGCTTTTTTGGGGCGTGCAGATGAAGCCCGGCTACCCGCTCGCCTTCGGCCGCTTCGGAGAACGCGGTTCGCCTGGACCCCTCGTGTTCGGCCTGCCCGGAAACCCGGTGTCGGCGATGATGACCTTCGAGCAATTCGTCCGGCCCGCCCTGTGCAAGATGATGGGTTTTCCGTCGCTCTTCCGTCCCGTCGTGGTCGTGCGCCTGGGTGAGGCGTTGGAGAAGAAGCCGGGCCGCCTGCACTTCGTCCGGGTTCGTCTCGAGCGCGAGGGAGAGGAATTCGTGGCGTACAGCACGGGCAACCAGAGCTCCGGGGTGCTTCGCTCGATGCTCCTCGCCCAGGGCATCCTGATCTTTCCCGCGGACGCCGCCCGGCTCGAAGCGGGCGAGTCGGTTCGGGTGCAGGTGGTCGATCCTGCCGTGCTGGCGGCCGAGACTCCCGGGTTCTGAGGCGGCGATGACGGACGCAGCCCCGGCAACGCGTGAGCGGCGATGACGGACGCAGCCCTGGCGGCGCGTGACGGTCGGATCGGAAACGTGGCGGGGGCCGTCCTGCTGGGGGGCGCCTCGCGCCGCATGGGCCGCGACAAGGCCGCTCTGGCCGTGGCCGGGGTTCCGGGCGCGACGCGCACGGCGCGCCTTCTCGACAACCTCTTCGACGAGGTCCTCCTGGTGGGAGGCGCCGCTCCCGAGGACTGCCCGGGCCAGCGTGTCCCCGACGAGCCGGGACCGCGTTGCGCACTGCGGGGCCTGGCGACCGCCCTCGCTGCGGCGTCGGCTCCGCGCGTGTTCGTTGTCGCCACCGACATGCCCCTGTTGACCCCCGACCTCGTCCTGGCCCTGGTGGCGTGGCCCGAGGCCGATGCCGTGGTGCCCCGCGCGGGGGGCCGCGCCCATCCGCTCTGTGCGGTCTACGCGCGCGACACGGTGCTCCCGGTCGCGAGGGAACGGCTGGCGGGGGACGATCTCGCCCTGCGCGGGGTGCTGGGGGCCGTGTCGACCGCGTGGCTCGAGTCCGGAGACGTGGCTCGTGTCGACCCGGCGGGCCAGGCGCTCCTCAACGTGAACACCCCCGAGGACCTGGCGCAGGTGGAACGTCTGCTCTCCGGCGCCTAACACACTGGAGCGCGGTGGGTTCCCTTTAAGTGCGGCGACGGGGTCGCTTGCCGAGCAGCGAACTCGTGCGAATCCCGGGAACCTCGCGGAGGCGGACGACGCGCCCACCCCAGGCTTCGACGTCTTCGCGGCCCACGATCGCATCGAGTGCCCAATCGCCGCCTTTCGCGAGGACCGCGGGGCGCAGCGCGCGAATCAGCGCGAGCGGCGTGTCGCTGCCGAAGACCACGACCCAGTCGACGCAGGCGAGCCCCGCAAGGATCTCGGCCCGTTGGCGCGCGGGGACGATGGGCCGCGGGGCGCCCTTGAGCCGCCGGACGCTGGCGTCGGAGTTCACCCCGACGACGAGTCGGTCTCCCAGGCCGCGCGCTTGCTCGAGGGAGCGCATGTGTCCGAGGTGCAGGAGGTCGAAGCACCCGTTCGTGAACACCACGCGCTCGCCGCGCCGTCGCGCGCTTGCGGCAGCGTCTGCGGCTGCGCGGCGAGAAAGGATCTTGTCCCGGGCGCGGAGCGGGTGTCGCGACGCAGAGCGAGGCATCGGTCTACTCTACCGCGGCGCGGCCGGCCCGGGCGGCGCTGCGGGTTCCGGGCGTTCGAACAGTGTCCCGAGCGCTCCGATTCCCCGGCGTACCAGGGCGGGCAGGCCCTCGAAGACGACCGTGCCTGGTCCGCTCGTGAAGGAGCGGAGGGGGAGCAGGGTGGCGTCGGGATCGTCGACCGGCCCATCGAGCCTGTAATGCGCGGCGACCAGGTTGTCGTTCGGTCCCAACAGGAGGATGTTCACGACCGGGATCCAGCCGAGCAGCGAGTCGACGGGTCGAAAGAGGAACACGACGAACTCGGCGTCGACTGCCGGCGGGCTCGCGGTGAGGTCGACGCTGCCCGAGGCGAAGGCGCGAAGGTCGGGGCCCTCCAGGGCCAGCTCGTCCGTGCGGAGCACGCCTGATTCGAAGCGGAGTTCCGACTCCAGCGTGTCGAACTGGATCTCTCGGGGTCTGTCGGCTGGTGTCGCGGTCTTCTCGGCCGGACCCGGCGACGGGTTCCGGCGGAGGACTCCATGCCGCGCGTCGACGGCGACGTGTCCGCCCAGGTCCGACGCGGACCAGTCGCCGGCGCGAAGCTTCGTTTCCAGGACGCCCGTCGCGTCGACGGTCCCTGTGGTGAAGCTGCGCGAGAGCCCGACGCCTGCGGCCAACGTGGGCAGGTCGCCGTCCGTGATCTCAAAGCGCAAGTCGACCGGGACGGTGTCCCGCTGGCCGAGATCGAGCTGGCCCCGGGCCTTCGCCCGGCCCCACGGAGCCAGCGCGATCACCACCTCGTCGAGGGCCAGTGTGCTGCCGCGCAGTGCGAACGCCCCCGTGATGCTTTCCTGGTTCCAGCGCTCCGACTCGAAGGCCCCCGAGCGAAAGCGCCCCTGGGCCCAGTTCGGGCGGGGCCCGGGCCGTGCCGGGGAACCGGTTGCCGGGAGTGCGGCAAACCGGGCTTCGACCTGCTCGGTCGGTTCGAGGCGCCATTCGACCGCGCCGGTGATGGGAACGCCGGCCCAGGACCCGCGCTCGACGGAGATCCGGACACCGGCCGGGTGGCTTTCGAGGCGCGCCACGGCGTCTTCGAGGGGCCAGTAGAACATCGGGTGGTGCAGGTGGTCGATTTCCAGTTCGAGCGTCGTCGTTGCCTGGGAGTCCTGTTCGCGAGTTGCGCCGCGAGTCGCCAGCCACAGGGTCCGCAGGCCCTCGAGCGGCGGTGCTCCCGCGGAGATCGCTCTCGCCGCCGGGTCGGACGCGAAGAAATGGGGCAGCCCTTCCACGGTGAGATCGAGGCGCGGCAAGGGGTGCCCGTTCAGGCGTGCGCTGAGGCCGCGGAATTCCGCTCGGTACCCCGTCCACCACAGCCGCCCTGTCAGGGACTCGAGGTAGTCGTCGCCCTCGACGTGCACGGTGGTTTCCGCGAGTTCGGCGTCGATGACGAAGTTGCGGGGGAACGTCTCGCTTCGGCCGACCAGGAAGCGCTGCCAGTCGCGGATCGTGGTCGTGCCTCCAGCGCGGAGCAACCGGAGCCGGCCTTCGCGCACGGAAGCGAGGAGTGCTTCGGCTTCTTCCCGACGCACCTCCGGCAGCCACCCGATGGCCCGACGCAGGTCCACCACGGTGACGTCGCGCAGTGCCAGCGCCAGCTCCGCCGGAGCGTCGGGACCAAGAGGTCGACCCAGCGTGGCATCCAGTTCGACCGAGAGGTCGTCGGAAGTCAGCCGTCCCCCGGCGATCCGAAGCTCTTCAGGCGAGATCTGCACAGAGCCCGTCAGGGCGACCGGGTCGGTTTTGCTCCCGGTCGGCGAGGCTTCGCGCTTCGGCGTGTGGGCGATGAGGTCGAACTCGGCATTCAGGTGACCGGGTTGATCCGACTCGAGGTAGATCGCGCCACTGAGTTGTGCGTGCAGGTCCGCGTGGGGGCGCAGGTGCTGCAGCCACGGCAGGAAGGGGGCACTGTCGATCTCGGTCACCGCGAGGGTGATCCGAAGCGGCCCACCGGGGCTGGCCTCTGCGCGCCATTCGAACCAGCCCGAGCTGTCCGGGGCTGCGCCGACACGCCCCCGTGCTGCGAGATGGGTATCGCCCAACAGGGGCCGGGAGAGCTGGCCCGATAGCTGGCTGATGTCGAGCGTGCGCTCGGCCCCGTTGCCCCAGTCGCGGTACGTGATCCGACCGTCCGCGATTTCGAGTGTGTCGGCGATGGCCCAGTCCCCGAGAGCGTTCTGCACGAAGGTCTCTAGATTGGCGAGCAGGCTCTGCGGCGCTTCGGGCGTCTCGTCGGTTGCCAGGGGCTGTCCCGAAAGAATTTCGAAGAACGCCGCGAGCGGCTCGGGAGTTGCGGCGTCTCCCGGGCGATGGGTGATCCGCAGCACGGGCCGCTCGAGCCGGAGTTCTCGGATGCGGTTCTGGCCGGTGAGGTGGGCGAAGGGTCGGAGTTCGGCGACCGCGCGTGTCACCTGGAGTCCAGGTCCGCCTTGTGCCGGCCAAGCCGTGATGTCTGTCGCTTCGAGCAAGACGCCCCACCCGAACGAGAGGCGGAGGTCTCCGATCGAAACCGTGCTCCCGAGTGTCTCGGCGAGCCGGGCTTCGATCTCCCGATGGAGGCTCGCCGGTGCCAACGGGCGCGCCAGCGCGAATCCGACGACCGCGGCCGCCGCGAACACCGCGAGTCCGATGCTGATCCGCCGTCGTTGCAACCGTTCCGCTCCCGCTGTGACGTGCTGTGGCCCAGGAGCAACGCCCGGATCACTAGAGGTATCGGTCAGTTT
>JAYZFQ010000043.1:0-60708 GCA_036336695.1 Myxococcota bacterium | reverse complement strand
GTTTCTTTGCTCCGGCGAATATCACCATCGCGCCGGGCGACACGGTCAAGTGGACCTGGGTCGGTGGCTTCCACACCGTTACGAGTGGGGCCGACTGCACAGCGGATGGTGTTTTCTCCAGCGCGGCCACTAGAGAGGTGGGAACCGTCTTCAACTCTCCTGCTGGGTCCTACGATATGGCGGGAGCCTACCCCTATCATTGCGCGGTGGGTTCGCACTGTTCCGGTTCCGGTATGGAGGGAGTGGTGAACGTGGACGAGGAACGTTTCCTCAGTGCGTCGTCGAATCCGCACGACGTGAACAACGCGTACAGCATCGATGCGGTGCTGATTGGCGCAGGCGCAGGGGGCTACAACCCCTTGGCGCCCACCGGAACGGCCTACCGCACCTTCCTGGCGCAGCTGAATGGAGAATTCGATCCGGACACCGCCGCTGGTTGCTTTGCTGATCACTGCGATTGGCGCGTGCCGAAGATTTCCGAACTCCAGACGATTCTGACCGGCCCCGAAGCGGGCCCGGGTCAGGAGCGCAGTTGTGACACGCCCCCGTGCATCGACGCGGCCTTCGCGGCGGTGGGGGGCCCGACGGTGTCGGGCTGCTACTGGTCGTCCACGAGCGCGAACGAGGGTGTGACCGCGGGTGGGACCCCGGACGCCGACGCGTGGAGCGCGAACTTCGGACCCGCCACCGGGGTCGTCGGGGCTGGTGAGATCGATTACCAGTGCAATGGCGATTCCAGTGCGCTCCAACCCGTCCGCGCCGTGCGCGTGGGGACGTGCCAATAAGAAAAGCCGCGACGACGTAGCGCTGTGGGTCCCGCCGCCGTCCGGGCGGCGGGACCATCGCGCGTGCAGGGAGCCGTGAAGGCGCCGGTGGTGTGGGGTGAGGAGTTCTGCCTGGTTGGGGGACCGCCACGCTCGGGATCCAGGACTTGTCCGAGGGTTCCGTTTTGTGGTCCAATCCCCACCCTTGTTTTGGCCCTCTAACCAGGAGAGTTCCCATGCCGCGTTCCTCGCTCCCGCTGTTCCGAAGTCTATTCGTGTTTCTGCTTGCAATCTGGGTACTTGCGCCCGTAGTCGGGAACGCCGGCTCCAACGACCGCCGGTCCTTGACTGGGGTCTGGGTCACCAAGCCCGCTTCTCGGTTCGTGCTCCAGGACGTGGGAGGGCCGGTCCGGGAGTCGACGATCATGCGCTGGGAACTGGAAGAAGACGAAGACGGGCTCATTACCGGGTACAACTCGTATTTCTCGACGGATGACGACCGCGAGAGTCCGTCGCGCGGCACCCTCTGCATGGTGGGTGCACGCATCGGGAACCGGGTGGTGCTCGAAGAGGCCTACGCGATTTTCAACGGGGAGCCGGTTCCGGATCTCTCTGCCATCCCGATTTTCGTGTTCGACTGCGAGACCGGTGGGCGCAAGAAGATGCGCTGTCTCGGCCACGGGCTGAGCAACATCCAGCCGAATGGCCTGAAGGCGACCATGGTGCGCTCCCGGCGCGCCGGTGAGCGGTTCCCGGTCCCCGAGGCCGCCCGTGAAATCTGCCAGCCGGGCTCGGCGGGCCTTCTGGGCTTGAAGTAGTCCCGGTGCGTGGTGCCCGGGTGCGACCCGGGCCAGCGCGGGTCCCTACCGCCCTGGGTTGCCGGAAGCGGCGTATTCGCCCAAGGCGGCCTGGACCCAGGCGGTGTCGCCGCGCTCGCTGCGTTGGCGCGCTTCGTCGGGGTCGATCCTGTAGACGCGCGCTGCGTTGAGGCCGAGGATCTTCGCCTTGCGCTCGGGCGTGAGTTCCGGGTAGCCGAAGCGATCGCGGAGACCGGCGGGGATCTGGAACGCGCGAAACGCATCGATCGCCACCTGGCTGGGCCCGTACCAGATGGAGTCGGTGCCCCAGATGACATTGTCCTCGCCGACGGCGAGCAGGAGTTTCCCGAGCACGTGGGCCGCTTCTTCCGGGCGTCGGATCAGGCAGAACCAGGTCGTGCCGAGTTCGGCGTACACGTTGGATCCGGGCGGAACCCCGGCATCGCGGAGGCTCTTCACCAGGCGGTTCACGCCGACGTTCGCAGTCGCTTCGGTAAACGGGCCCTCTTCGGCGGCGGCCCCCGTCGGGAACTCGTAACCGGAGTGGTAGATCACGAAGTCGATGTCCGGGAACGCCCGGGCGGCGGGTCCGACGTCGCGCGGTGAACCCGTGGGCACCATCTGGCTGATGCCCTTGTGCGCGCAGACGAGGCGCACGTCTAGTGCCCGTGCGGTTTCGAGGAACCGGACCCCGGTGGCTTCGTCGTCCAGGTACCAGCCACCGTGATTGCTGGTACCCGAAGCGTCGGTGGCCCCCATCGTGTAGACCTTCCAACCCACGGGGTGCCGGCTGTCGCGCTCGCGCTCCATGCCTTCGATCTCCCCAGCCACGTCAGCGTGGACCACGCAATGGTTGAGCAGCCGCCCCTCGCCCCCGAGCCGATCCAGGAGTTCTCGGGCTGCGGCCATTTCTCGGTTGAAGAGCATCCGGTCCGGGGCGAGCCCCGGCCCCGAGGTGAGCACGGCAATGGCCGTTTCGCTCTCGAGGAAGACGCAGCGGAGGTACTCGGCCATGTCATAGGCGGTGACGTCTTCGACCCCGCTCCACCAGTCCGGCGCGACGCTTCGGTACATCGCCTGGATGGCGGCGTACCACGAACCCGCGGCTTCCCGGCGGTCGGAGACGAAGTGGGTCTGTACGTCGATTACGAGTTCGCCGCCGCCGAACGCCTCGGCGGCAGCCTCGGCGTCGATGGCAGCCTCGGCCGGGAGCGGGTAGTAGCCCCCTCCCGCCGCCCGGTCGATCTCGAGCAGACCCGCGGCCGTGCCGTTGCGCCCGGACCAGTAGCTGGCGAGGTCTTGGGACGTCCGGGCGGCTGCGGCGGGCCCGGCTTCGCGCACCCGGGCGAGGATTGCGATGTCGCGCGGGGAATAGGCGGGGGGGAGGAACTCGTCGGTGTGGCGACGCTGCAGAAACGCAGGAAGGCGAGGGCGGCCGACGAACTTCATGGCGCGGCGCCCGGACCTCAGGGACAGTCGCCCGGTTCGGGAGCGCCGGTGTCGCAGGTTGCCCCATCCGGAAGCGTACAGCGCCCCATTTCGGGCGTGGTGGTGGTTTCGGGCTGGGTCATCGCGTATCGGCCGCCCCGAATGACGCAGTACCGGGCGCCGGGGGTCACGAGTCCGGTCACCCGGCGCCCCCCGACCGGGCACGCACCTCGGAAGAGCGCCCACTCTTCGCACTGGCGCCCGTCTTCGAAGAAGCAGATTCCGATCTCGCCCCGGGAAGCGAGGGTTTCGATGCGGAGTTCTCCGCCAACCGCGCCGCAGTGCACCGAGGCGGGATTGGCCAGGCCCAGGTTCGGGTCAGCGGGTTTTTCGTGGGAGCAGTGGAGCGAGAAAACGAGGAGCATGCTGACGAGGAGGCGGCGCAAGGGGACGAGTCCTAACGGGTTGGGTGGGCGGTCCCATGCTCGTGGATCGCGCGGGAGAGCGGTTCGAACAGCGCGTCGGGGAGGTCGTGCCCCATGCCCGGCAGGAACAGGCCTTCCGCCCCGGGGATTGCGGCCTGGGTAGCGTGCCCGTTGTCTACCGGTACGAGCGGGTCGTCGTCCCCGTGAATGACAAGGGTGGGGGTCGCCACGCCGCCCAGCGCTTCGCGGCGGCTTCCCGATGCGAAGATGGCGACGAGTTGGCGCTCCGAACCCGCCGGGTGGTGGCAGCGGTCGAAGGCCAGGGCGGCGCGTTCGCGAACGCCTGTCTCATCGAAGGGGTAACCCGGGCTGCCAATGACACGCCAGGTATCCACCGACTGTTCGATTGCGGTCTCGCGGTCGACGGCTTTGGGGCGCAGCAGCACCTCCATCGAGGCCGGTGAGGGCGGGGTGAGTCCCGGCTCGCCCGTGCTCGACATGACCGAGGTCAGTGTTGCGACGCGCTCGGGAAAGTCGATCGCCAGGGCTTGGGCAATCATCCCGCCCATGGATGCACCGACCACGTGGGCGCGCTCGACCCCGAGGGCGTCGAGGAGCCCGGCCGCGTCGGCCGCCATGTCGGAAAGCAGGTAGGCGGTCTTCACCGGCTGTCCGGACGCCGCCTTGGCGAGGGCTTCGGTCACGGCGTCGTAGTCGCTGTCGTCAAATTTGGTAGACAGCCCGACATCCCGGTTGTCGTAGCGAATGACCTGGTGTCCCAAGGACGCGAGCATTTGGCAAAACTCGTCGGGCCAGCCGATCAGCTGGGTTCCCAGGCCCATGATGAGCAACAGGGGCTCCTTGCCGGTAGGGCCAGAAGTCTCGTATTCGATGTCGATTCCGTTGGCTCGAGCGAGGGGCACGGGGGGGTTTCTCCTAGAGGGCAGGCCACCGTCTACACCAGCGGCGTTGGCGAATGCAAGTCGATCGCGGGGGCCGGGCGGACTCGGCTTCGAAGGGGCTTCCCCGGTTCGATTCGCTTCAGGGCCCTAGTGGTAGGCTCCGGGCCTGGCGCGCTCCGAGGCGCTGGAGGCCGGTATCCAATTTGGCGAGGCTCTGCGAATTCGAGGGGGAGAAAACGCGATGTGGAAATGGTTCGGGAAGGGTGTCTTGGTTCTGCTCTTCGCTGGGGGGGCCTTCTCGTTCGCAGTGAAGATGGATTGGCTGGGCCGCCCCGAAGTCGATGGGACGATCGCG
Source organism: Myxococcota bacterium (assembly GCA_036336695.1). GTDB lineage: Bacteria > Myxococcota_A > UBA9160 > UBA9160 > SMWR01. The sequence goes on along the minus strand of JAYZFQ010000043.1, from coordinate 56,016 downwards.
CCGGTGCCGCGTCCAGCCGACGCGGTCGCCGAGAACGCAGCGGCCCAGGCGCAGACGCGTGCAACGCTGGGCGCGGAGCCCGAAACGCAGGTCCTCTTCGGCGATTTCCACGTCCATACCACGTTCAGTTTCGACGCCTTCATGATGAACCTCCCCATGGCCGGCGGTGCGGGATCTCGTCCGCCTGCGGACGCCTGCGATTTTGCCCGGTTCTGCTCGGCACTCGACTTCTGGTCCATCAACGATCATGCGGAAAACCTGACCGAGAACCTGTGGGAGCAGACCGTCTCCTCGGTGCGAAGTTGCAACGAGGTGGCGGGCGATCCCGCGAACCCCGACCTCGTGACGTACCTGGGCTGGGAATGGAGCCAGATCGGGGCGACGCCGGAGGGGCATTATGGTCACAAGAACGTAGTGCTCCTGGGGACCGACGACGCGCGGGTTCCCGCCCGTCCCATTGCCGCGCGGAGCCCCGCCATGAACCAGGCTCTCCGGGAGCCTTCCGTGGGCATGCGACTCGGGCTCCTCGCGTTGAACGGGAGGCGCGGCCTGGATTTCGCGCGGTTGCTGGGCGACGTCATTGCTACGCCGGTTTGTCCCGATGGGGTTCCGGTGCGCGATTTGCCGCGCGATTGCCGGGAGTCGACGCCGACGCCCGAAGCCTTGTTCGCGAAGCTCGATGACTGGGGGGTTCCTTCCCTGGTGATCCCCCACGGCACGGCCTGGGGGATGTATACGCCGGCGGGTTCGGACTGGCGCAAGCAACTGCCCGGCCACGATCCCGCGCGCCAGGGCCTGATCGAGATCTACTCCGGACACGGCAATTCCGAACCGCTGCCGGCGTGGCGGGAGGTCGACGTGGCGGCCGATGGCAGCCTGAGTTGTCCGGCCCCGAGCCACGGGTACCTGCCGAGCTGCTGGCGAGCCGGAGAGCTCATCGAGGCGCGCTGTCTCGAAGTGGGGGAGACCGAGGAGGTTTGTGCGGCCCGAGCAGGGGACGCCCGGCAGAACTACGTGGATGCGCGCCAAGCGGGCTGGAAGACGCTTCCGGGGTACGGGCCCGCGGACTGGGTCGATGCGGGACAGGCGCGGGGTGTTTTTCAGCCTGCCTTCAACTACCGACCGCGGTCTTCCGTGCAGTACATGCTCGCGATTCGCGACTTCAGCGACCCCGAACAGCCCAAGCGCTTTGACTTCGGCTTCCTCGGGTCGAGCGATTCCCACACGGCCAGTGCGGGGAGCGGCTACAAGGAGTTCGCTCGGGGTGAAATGAGCGATGGGCGGGGACGCGCACCGGGCACCGAAGCCCCGGGGGCCGGGATCTTTGGTTCGGACGCGGAAGTGTCTGATCGGGTGGCCGAATCCGTTCCCTACGTGTCACAGGGCGAGAGTCCGCTGCAATTGTTCGAGACGGATCGTGGGAGCGCCTACTTCGACAGTGGCGGACTCGTCGCGGTGCATTCCGCGGGGCGCGACCGGAATGCCATCTGGGAAGCGCTTCAGCGAAAGCAGGTGTATGCGACGAGCGGGCGCCGGACGCTGCTCTGGTTCGACCTGATTACCCCCGAGGGTTCGCTGCCCATGGGGTCGACCGTCGCGCTCGCAGAACTGCCGCGATTTCGGGTGCGGGCCGCCGGTTCGTTCGAGCAGAAACCCGGGTGTCCCGACCACGCGGTCGACGCGTTGGGATGGGAGCGGATCCAGGCGATTTGTCGCGGTGAATGTCATCACCCCGCCGAAACGCGGCGGCCGATTACACGGATCGAGGTGGTCCGCATCCGGCCCCAGTTGAGCGAGGACGAGCCGCTGGCCGGGTTGGTGGAGGATCCCTGGCGGACCTTTCCGTGCCCTGCGGACGGCAACGGCTGCGTCGTCGAATTCGCGGACACCGACTTTGTCGCGACCGGCCGCGACGCGGTCTACTACGTACGGGCCATCGAGGCGCCCGCACTGTTGATTCACGGCGACAACCCGCTTCGGTGCCGGTACGACGCTGAGGGTCGCTGCGTGGAGTCCGATCCGTGCGGGATCGACACGCCGCGGGGTGAAGACTGCCTCTCAGAGGCGGAACCCCGGGCGTGGTCTTCGCCGATCTACGTCGACTACGCCCGCACGGGCGCGCCCTCGGACACGACGGCGAGCCGTTGAACAGTGGTGGCGGGCGGGGACCCGACCGCAGCCGCCTCCTTTCGAGAAACTCGGTAGCGTTGCCGGAGCCCCTCAGACGATCTGTGCCGGGTTTCCGGCGGTCTCTGCGAAGTGAATCGCCTGGGCGGTGAAAATCGAGGCCCAGGTGTTCTGGTCCTGGCGAACTGGGCTGTACCAGACGCCCCCATCTAGGGCCGTGTTCTGGCGGATCCAGCGCCTTGCACGGGCGATCGGTGTTGCCCAGCGATCCCCGTCGATAGAACTCCAGATCCGGATCGCCTGAGCAGTCGCGTCGGTGTGACTGGCCCCGGTCGCCTGGCGACCGTCGTGCCAGGCCGGAATGCCACCGTGAACCCGCTGAATATCTTCGAGCCACGCGGCGCTCGCCTGAAGAACCGACGTCTCGTCAGCAAGCTTCCAATCTCGCATACAGAGGAGTCCTTCCACCGCGTAACAGTGGGCGTGGACATAGGTGGTTAGCTCGCCTGGCGCGGTACGAAAACGACCGTCTTCGAAGAACTGAAGCGTGTTGTCGAGGAGTCGCAGCGCGAGATCCCGTTCGTTTCCCGTCCGGTCGTATTGTTCGTATTGTCGAAGCGCGAAGCTCAGCTTCATCAGATGGCACGAAAACGTGTTGCTCCACCGCGCTGGCCCCGTGCTCGGAGGAACGGTTGATTGCCTCGCGCTCACCATCTCTCCAAGGAACTCGAAGCAGCGCTGAGGGGCAGTCTTGTCGGGGAGTTCTCCTCCGTTTGCAAGGAAGGAGAGCAGGCCCCGAAGGACCATCGAGGTGTCGAACGCGTAGAGTTGTTCTCCGCGTCCGACGGCCCCGTGTTTCCGGACCAGCCCGGAAAGCCAAGATGCGATCCGGACGCACGCATCCCGTGCGTGAGGGCGGGAGTCGCCCGCAAGAAAGGCGAGTAGAAGCCCCGCCGCCTCAGGGTAGGCGTAGCCGGAGTGGGTGGGGTTCTCCCACGACAGGACGGCCCCGTCCGGCATTACGAGTTGACCGATCAGCCAATCGGTCAACCGCTGTGGCTCCGCCGAACAAATGGGCTCCATCATCTTCTCCGTTCCATCGCGCGAAGCGCCGCGTGAGATCGTCTCGAATACGCTTGCTAGCCCGGCCATCGCCGTACACACCCATCGCATCGGCGAGCGTGGTTCCGAGCGCGTTGGAGTCTTCGAGGACTTCTTCGATGGCCTTGACCAGCGGGAAGGGGTCGGTGCCCACGACCCACGCGGCGCCCTTCTCCACGCTTTCCATACGGTCTGTGCGCGAGCGAAGAATCAGTGCCGGTCGGGCAAGGCACGCAGACTCTTCCTGGACTCCGCCGGAATCCGTGAGCACGAGTGTTGAGCGTTGGAGCAGGGCGATGAACTGCGCATGCGGGAGCGGCGGGTGGAGCGTCAGGCGAGCGCAGTTCCGAAGCCGGGCGGCCGGGACGGCTCCTGCGAGGGGATTCGGATGCAGGACGAAATCGATCCGAATGTCCGGCCGTCTGTCGAGAAGCCGCCGAAGGGCCCAGCAAACATCTTCCACACCGCGCCCGAAGTTTTCCCTCCGGTGACAGGTGACGAGGATGCGCTTCTCTTTCCCGGGCGTTGGTAAGGCCGGCGGGAGTGCGTCGGCCACTGTGTTGCCCACCAAAACAATGCGGTCCGCGGGAATGTGTTCTCGCAGCAGATTCGCGCGCGCTTGCTCGGTAGGGGCGTAGAGGACCGTGGCAACGGTGCTCGCGACTGTGCGGTGCATCTCTTCGGGAAAGGGTGAGCACATGTTTCCGGTGCGCAAGCCAGCTTCGACCAGTGCGAGGGGAACGCCGGAATAAAAGGCGGCGAGCGAAGCCGCAAGCGTCGTGGTGGTGTCGCCCTGGGCGATCACGCCGGCGTAGACATTGCGGGCGAGCAGGCCGCGCACGCCCTCCATTGCCGCGGCAAGGGTCGCTGTCAGGTCTCCTCGCGATTCGATGGAAATACGGAATGCGACGGGCAGAGAAAACTCTTCCAGTGCGCCTTCGAGAATGTCCGTGTGCTGAGAAACGACGCAAAGCCGGGTTTCGAAGCACGTCGGTGGTTGGGAAAGCGCCTGAATGACAGGGGCCATTTTAATTACTTCTGGGCGCGTCCCGACCACCGCGAGTAGGCTCGGCTTCCGTCGCCTGGCAATGCTTCGATTACGCCGAATCGGATCGGCGCGTCTTTCGGCGTCAAAGAACACGTCGCCTTGGGAGCGAACCGCGCGAGTTGCTTGGCCCACGTCGCACGCGGTCCTACCGGACTCCAAGGCCGGGGCCGGTGCTCTGCGCATGGTGGCAGCTCCTGCTCCCGAATTGGGTCTGTCCACTGTAAGTGCAAGCGCCGTACCGATTTAGAATCTAGAACCCCGAGTCATAAAACGTCGTAACGCAGGTAGGTTTCGGCTGATCCGTTTTCTCCAAGGACGAACCGTTGAGAATTTTTTCTCACTTTTCGTGGAACTTGTTTGCCTTCAGGAGAACACTCAGGGCGCCTAATAATTCAGGACAATCACTCAGTGTTGCATCTGAGGTGTCTATGTCGAAAGTGGGTGAGCAGAAGGCGAGTTGCGACCGTTCCGGACCGGCGGCTCGAGCGTTAGACTCTTAAGGGTTCGTCTCGAGGTCACTCATGAAGATCTTGGTCATTGGAGTCTTCGATCTTGAAACAGACGAGTCACACATCGCACAGACCTTGGAGCAGATGGGCCACGACGTGGTTCGCTGGCGGCCGCAGCGAGGAGGCGGACATCGAAAGCGTTTTGGTGGTGCAGCGGGCGCCATCGTCGGACTGTGGGACGCAGCGATATCGCGGGCACCCGTTTGCCAGACGAGAAGGCTCCGGAGTCTCTTGGAAACGTGCGAAGTGGGGGTGGACCTGACGATCGTCTGTCACGATTTCCTGACGCCCTTCCAGGTGGCCAAGCTCAAGGAGAAGACTGGGACACCGGTGGTTCTCTGGTTCCTCGATCACGTGGGTGTGTTCGGCAAGGGGATGTTCATGGCAGCCAACTACGACTATCGGTTCTTCAAAGACCCGTACATCGTGGCTGTGCTGACCGACCAGTACGGACTTGGGAACGTCTACTATCTTCCTGAGTGCTGCAATGTCCACGCGTTGGGAGAGGCGCGTCCTTCGGAAGAGTACAGCTGCGACATCGCAATCGATGGCAGTCTGCATGCCTTTCGCGTGAGTGTTCTGTCCCGATTGTCTCGATACCGGGTCAAGGTGTGGGGCGATTCGGCGCCGTGGTGGATCCGTGCGCCCGGGGTCGATGCCATGTCCCAGCACCGTTTCGTTGCAGGCGAAGAAAAGGCAGTGGCTTTGTGCTCCGCAGCGATCGTCTTGAACACGTTGCATCCGGCGGAAATCTGGGGGGTCAATCGTCGCGCTTTCGAGGCGGCCGGGGCAGGTGCATTCCAACTTCTACACTGGAAGCCGGGGCTGTCTCAGTTGTTCGAAGACGGCAGCGAAGTGGTGTCGTTTCGCACGATCGACGAGCTGGGTCCTTTGATCGATTACTACCTTGGGCATCCCGAGGAGCGCGCGCCGATTGCACGGGCGGGGCGGATTCGGGCTTTCTCCGATCACACATTCGACATGCGACTCGAATTGATGTTTGCAACGGTAGGAGGCGCTGCGCACGGTTATGAGCGTCCCGAAATGGCGACTGCCTGAGGAGCCCCGGGGTGTTGCGATGAAAGTTGCACGTCGCGGAAGGGGCGGCTGGCCGTATGGGTGAGGCGCTGCCGCCGGGGGTCCGAGCGGCCCAGTGGTTGCGAGCGTTGCCGGAATTCCGAGGGCGCGACCGGCTTTCCGCGCTGCTGATCGGGGCTGGCCTTGCCAAGGCTGGGGTGATGAACGGCACATACGGTGGGGGGCTGCGCTTCGAGGGAGATCCAGGCTCCGATGCGAACCTGCTGGAGATGGTCCTGCTTCGGTACGGGAGGCCGGTGCTGGCGCCGATCTTCGACGCGGTGCTGAATCCCGAAGACGTGCTGGCGGATGTCGGGGCCAATGTGGGCTTGTATACGCTTTGGGGCGCGCGTCGAGTTGGTCCCGGCGGGGTCGTTCACGCGTTCGAGCCACATCCCGTGACCTGCAGAAGGCTCGCGCGGAATCTCGGGCGCAACGGTTTCGAAAACGTCAATGTCGTTCCGGCGGCGGTCGGGGCGGAAGCCGGGGAAGTCACGCTTTTCGAAGTGCCGCGGGATTCTGGACAAACCTCGCGTTACGCACCCCGAGCGGGAGGGATCCGAAGGGTCCCGGAGATCACTTTGGATGGTTACTTCGAGGGGCGTAGGACGCCCCGACTCGTGAAGATCGACGTCGAAGGAATGGAGGCGGAGGTCTTGCGGGGAGCACGGCGGCTGCTTGGAAGCGAGAGGGCGCCTGTTGTCGTGCTGGAGGCGAACCCGGCATTGCTCGCGCCCGCCGGAACCTCCTACCCGGAGATCAAGTCGATTCTGGCGACTCGGGGCTACGAGACCTGGGCTTTGCGGAGTTGTGGGTTGGTGCGAGAAGAGGCGGGCATGTCGATTCCAGGATCCGTGAATGTGTTGGCGGTGCGGTCCGGACTTCCCGCTCACGAGAGGCTCGTTCGGAGATTGCGGAACGTGCATTTTGAGAGAAATCAAAACGGCTGAGGATTTTTCTCGTCCGGACAGGCGAGAAAGGCGGCGAGGAAGTTTACGCGTCGTACGTCGACCGGGGCTGGGTTTCCACTGCGCTTCGCCACCGGGTTCGGAGTCTTGCGAGTTCGCTGAAGAGCCGACGGCGTTCCAGGGTCACGACGAAGGCGAAGAAGGCCGCAGGCGGAAGAAAGGGTAGTAGCCAGTACGCGAACTCGGATGTTGCGCCGGTGGTTTCGAAGATGGCAAAGGCGGTGACGGTGGCCGCAAGCGCCGCCGACGGCGTTCCGAACACCCTCCGGCCGGATCCCCCCGTGACCGCGACACTGGAGTGCCATGCGAACAGCACGGCGGCTAGGGTGGCTACGAGGAGGCTCAGGGCGACTCCTGCGACGTCGTTCCGCAGCACTGCCAGTGCGATGCCGGGAAGGAGCACGGCGAACTGGACGAGTCGGAGGCGAACGTTCTGGGATACGGCGGCGCGTGCGTAGAGCAGGACTTGCAGGTTCTGGAGCACCGGTGCCAGAGCTCCGTAGAGGCCAAGCATGCGGAGGATCGGGGCGGCCGCGATCCATTCGTTGCCAAGGAGGAGCTGGATGGTTTCCGCGGGATAGACGAGGAGAACGGCGGAGCCTCCGAACGTGGCTCGCGTTAGGAAGTAGTTGACGGTGGAATACGCGCGGGCCAACCGCTCCGGTTGGTCGTGGAGCCGAGCATACATATTGAAGGTGACCTGGGAGATCGGCGTGGTCGCGAGAAGTCCGGCGTCGGCCAAGAAACGGGCCTGCTGAAAAAGGCCCATCGTGGTATTCCCAAACCAAGAGCCGACCACCAGTCGGTCAAATCGCTGAAGCAATGTATCCATCATCCTGGGGACGAACATGGGTCCCGAATAGGCCATGATCCGCCGGAATGCACTGTGAGTCACCCGACCCCGGAAGCGATACCCAGACCAAATGTGGGAGAGCACGAAGGGAAAGGCGGCCATGACGAGGTCCCGGATCACGAGGCTCCACGGCCCGTAGCCGATCGCCGCCAGCGCGAGACAGAGGAAGTTCGGAAGGCTGCGGGACGTCAGGTGAACGGTAGCGACAGCGCCATAGCGCATGCGTCGTTCCATTCTCGCGACCGTGACGTCAGTCAGGAGGTTCAGGATCCTGGTGATGGCGAGGATCACAATGAACCAGCCCGCCTCGGAGGTGCGGAGCGTGGTGAAAAGTGGCACAACTGCAAGCGCGATCGCCAAACCGAGGATTCCCTGGGCAAAAGAAGTGGCGTAGCCCGTGTCGTAGATTTCCTCGGATTCTTCCGGAAATTGCACGAGAGCCGGTGCGACGCATAGGCAGTTCACGATGCTGATGAACTCGTGAACGACGAATACAAAGGCGTAGAGGCCGAACGCCTCGGGACCGAGTAGGCGCGCGACCGCGATCGCAATGACGAAATTGATGACGTACGTCGCCCAGTTTGCGAGGCCGACGTAGAGTGCACCTCGGACGAAGTGGCTCCCCATTGTGGAGGTCGGGTCGCTGGGCGGTTCGCTCACGGTCTGCGCGTCGTCTCGCGCGGGTTCGCCTTCCGGTCGAAATGCCTGGGGCGGGGCCGAGAGGCAACGGGCGCGGGGAAAGGGTACCCCGTCTGCCGGTGTCGGTCGTTGCCGGCCGTGGGACGAAGTTTCGGCTCGCGGTCCGGTGCATTCCGCCGAGTGCTATCGCTCCCTTTGTCCGTGCGGGATGAGGCTGTGTCTGGTACTCGATAAAAGGCTGAAGCTCTGGAGTTTCTTCGGGGGCCAACGGAGAGAGAAAATGGAAAAGACCGATCGCGAGATCTTCGAGGCGTTTCTATTCGACCTGGTTGCCGGTCGGCACGAGCGGGTCGCTGCTGTCCTGGACGACCGGGTCCTCTGGCACCTGCCGCCGTTTGCGCGACAACCTCCGTTGGAAGGGCCCGATGCGGTGCTCCGGTTCCTGGCCGAAGCCCCCGCGGCCTTCTACGCACCGGGAACGTTGGAGATCGAGCCGGTCGAATTTGCCGTGGCGAATGGCATCGCGGCCTGCCTGGCCACTATGCGTGCAACCACGCGGTACGGGGCCCCCTACGAGAACCGCTACGTGTTCTTTGCGCGCCTGAGTGCGGGGCGTCTCGTCGAGGTCTGGGAGGTGCTGGACAGCGCGGTCCTTCTCGACCAGATGAAAGTGCGGCCCTGAGCAATACGACGGCGATGGATCAGGTGGTTTCGTTTCCGGAGTTCCGCGAGCGTTCCCCGTGGTGGGGCGGCGACCTCCAGACTGTACGCAACGTGTTCTTCCCGCCCGACGCCCCGGATGTGGCTGGTGCGTTCCGCGATCTTCGGCTCGTAATGTCGGACGGGACGGAGGATGCGCTCGCCTGCCGGGTGGACTGGCCGATGGAGCCCCCGGGGTCGAGTTCGGGTTTGCGGGAAGCGGTGGTGTTGGTGCACGGACTGGGTGGCAGCAGCGAGAGCCACTACATGGTGTCGAGTGCCCGCTACTGGCTCGACCGGGGGCACGCGGTGGCTCGGATCAACCTTCGGGGTGCCGGAGCCTCCGGGGAAAGCTGTCGCCTTTCCTACCATGCAGGAAGGAGCGGGGACCTGCGCGATGCGCTGCGCGGGCTGGCCGTTGCCGAGCCGGCGTTGGCTGCGCCAGGCATCGCGATCATCGGTTTCTCCCTGGGCGGTAACATGCTGCTCAAGTTTCTCGCCGAACACGCCGCGGAGTTTCCGGTCCGCTGGGCCGCATCCGTCTCGGCCCCGATCGATCTGGCGGCCGCGTCACGGTGTTTTGGTTCGCGCCGGAACCGCATGTATCAACGTTCGATCATGGCATCCCTGCGGCGCGAAAGCCTCCGGGTGACCGCGCAACTCGACGCGCGAGAGCGGGACGCCGTGGGTCGCGCGAAGACCTTGCTCGAGTTCGATGAGCATTTCGTGGCGCCCCGAAACGGGTATTCCGGAGCGGCGGAGTATTATTCGCGAAATTCGTCGCGGGAGTTCCTGCCCGGGATCGACGTGCCGACGTTGCTCGTGCAGGCGCATAACGACCCCTGGATCCCGATCGAGGCCTACCGGGATTATCCCTGGCACCAGGTACCGAAGCTGACGCCGTTGCTCCCGGCCGGGGGTGGGCACGTCGGTTTTCACGCTCGTGGCCACCGGGAGGCCTGGTACAACGTATGCATCGCGCATTTTGCGCGAACACGGCGTGCCTGAACGGTTCTCGCCGCGATTACCAGCGATCGGCGGTGACCAGGCCGCGGGCAAAACGCTTTTCAACGGCGTGGAAGAGGAGCAGGGCGGCGCCAAAAGCGAGGGGGAGGCCCAGGCCGCGGGTGAGGCCGAAGTAGAGCAGGGTCCGGCCGGGTTCGATCTGGGCGCAGGCCCAGTAGACGAGGTGCAGGACCGAGAGGTGGACGAGGAAGAGTGAATAGGAACGCTCGCCGAGCCACACCATTCCGGGACGCGACAGCCAAGTCCAGAGACGCTTGCGGTTGGAAGCGAGGACCGCGATTCCGGCCCAGGCAAAACCGTAGGCTGCGTTGTGGTTCAGTGGCGTGACGAACGCCGCAACCAGGATCCCGGCGACCCCGATGGCGAGGGCCGCCCAGCCCCAGGCGGGCGTCCAGTCGCGGAGCGCGAGGAGGATGCCGAGGAGGAAGCAGGGCAAGAAGACGAAGAAGGTCGTCAGCGGATCGACGTCAATGGGAATGTCGAAGTCGAGGCGGCGCGCGAGAGCTTCCGAAAGGACGACCGAGCCGGCGAGGAGCAGCAACAGTCGCGGTGCCGTCAGTGTGACGGCACGGTGTGCCAGGATGAGTAAGGGAAGGGCCGCATAAAACAGGATCTCCACGGCCAGGCTCCACCAGGCAATGCTGTAACGCGCTTCGTTGTCGAACATCACGATCGGCACGTGCTCCAAGAAACCGCGCCAGTCCACGGGCGGCAGGTTTGCCGTCGAATACCAGCTGGGGAATGCCGCTGCGAGGCCGAGCACACAGGCACTGAACCCGAGCGCGACGAGATAAGGGGGCCAGATGCGTTCGATCCGGCGCAGTAGATAGCGGCCCGTGCGGAATGGGCGGCGAGCGCGCAGGTACGGGCGGAGCAGCACCGCGCCGCTGATCACGAAGAAGAGCTCCACACCGGCTGCGGTTGTGCGGAGGACCAGGGGTTCGTAGGCACCCAGTCCGAGGCTGTGCAGGGCGATCAGGGCTGGCCTTGTGAGCGTGTGGTGGGCGACCACCAATCCGATCGCCACGGCACGGAGACCGTCGATCCAGTGCAGGCGTTCGCCGGTTTTCTGTCCGGCCGGAGTCACGCCTCGTCGCATGGAACCCACGGCCCGAGGGTATCGTGCTGGAACGGTAGGGTTCACGCGTCCCGGAGATTTCAATACCCTGGACGGGCTGAATCGCCGCCTGGGAGCTTCCCATCGACCGTCCCGAAATCTCGATCCTCCTGCCGTGCTGGAACGCGGCCGGGACGCTCGCCGAGTGTCTCGAGAGCGTGCTCGCTCAGACGGAGACGAACTGGGAGTGCGTGCTCGCAGACGATGGGTCGACGGATGCAACGCCGGACATCGCGCGGAAATTTGCTGGACAGGACGACCGAATCTGCCTCGTCTCGGGCCGTCACCGGGGCATCGTGCCCACCCTCAACGCTGGGCTTGCCCGCTGCTCCGGGCGGTATGTGGCGCGGATGGACGCCGATGACTGGATGCACCCGGACCGGCTTCGCTTGCAGCGCCAGGCCCTCGAGGCCCACCCGGACTGGTCCGCTGTGGGTTCCCACGTCGAGGTGTTTCCCCGCGAGTTGCTGCGAAGCGGTCGACTCGAATACGAGGCGTGGCTCAACGGGATCGAAACTCCCGACCAGTTGCGCGCGGAGGCCCTCGTGGAGTGTCCGATTGCGCACCCGACCTTTTTCGCGCGGAGAGAAGCCATGGCGGCCTTCGGTTACCACGATCGGGGTTGGCCCGAGGATTACGATCTCGTCTTGCGCTGGCTGGGCGCGGGTCATGTCGTGGGTGTGGTCCCGCGCAAACTGTTGCGGTGGCGGGAATCGGCAGGAAGCCTGTCTCGCACCGGGCCGGTCTACGGCACGGACCGCTTCACGCGGTGCAAGGCCTTTTACCTCCAACGACAGTTTCTTGGGACCCGACGGAGCTATGTCCTCTGGGGCTATGGGGGCACGGGTCGCGCGCTCCGGCGGGCGCTCGCCGAGCTGGGAAGCGAGCCGTCGCATATCGTCGAAGTCCACCCGCGGCGTCTGGGGCAGGTGATTCACGGGGCACCGGTGATTCGCCCCGAAGACCTCCCGGGACTCGTTCTAGACGCGTCGCCGGTCCGGATCATCGCGTCGGTTTCCGGAGCAAAGCCCCGAGCCCAGATCCGCGCGGCGCTCGATGGCATGGAGTACCGGGAGGGGCGTGATTACGTCTGTGCCGCCTAGCGGCGTGGCGAGCCGTTTCTCTCGAGGGGGGTGGGACGCCCGCCCGCCCGCCTCACGACATGGGGCCGACGGCGAAGCAGCGGTCAGCCAGGGAGCCGAGGGTGAAGTTCCTGTAGAGGCCTTGGAAGAGGCCCCGGCACCGGGTCGAGTGGGCCAGGGCGCGGGGGGTGGCGATGCGCCGCACTTCCTGGTGGAAGGAACCATCCTCGAACAGGCGGTAGTGCGTGAGGGACCCGGGGTAGTCCTTGCTGTTGCTCGTTTCGGCGAAGGGGACATTCCCGGCTTCCGCGTAGCGTCGTACCCGGTTTCGATGGGTGTGCCCGATCAGGACCGCTCGGAGGGTGGCGTGGCGGCGTGTGATCTCGAACAGGCGGGTGGAGTCTTCGGGAAGGAGCCCGATGGAATTGGGGTAACCGTCCCGGTGTGCCGGCGGCACCGGTTGGTGGTGCATGATCACGAGGCTCGGTGTGTTCCCGGCATCGGAAACCGAGAGTGCGTCGTCGAGCCAGGCGAGGCGCTCCGCCCCCATGACTCCGTAGTGTTTGCCGGGCAGCGCGGTTTCGACGAGCAGCAGGTGCCAGCCGCCGATCTCGATGCGCCGGGGCGCGGGGTCCTGGCCGAGAAGGGCGTAGCCGTCTTCCGGCCCTCCGTTTCTCTGCCCGAGGTAGTCGTGGTTTCCCAGTAATGCGTGGTAGGGCACCGTGAAGCCGGCGAAACATTTTCGGGCTTCTTCGAACTGTTCGGGTAGGCCGCGGTCGGCAATGTCTCCCTTGATGATGGCCGCGTCGACGCCGAGGCCGTTGATCTGGGCGACGGCGTCCGCGTTCATGAAGCGCGGGTAGGGGATCTCAGTGTCGCTCGCTCGGATCACTGGGAACCCCGGGGCCGCGTCTCCGTATTCCTTGTCCGGGGTGAGTACGCCGCCGATCTTTTTTTCCCCGAAGTGGACGTCGTTCAACGTGGCGAAGGACGCGACCTCCCGGCCGCTGGGAACCGGGAGGGTGGTCGCTGTTTCGGGAAAGAATTTGTCGTAGCTCGCACGTCGACCCGCCGCGGTTTCGATCCCGAGGGTGTAGGTGGTCGACGGGTCGAGCCGCTCGATGCGGACGAGGCGGGTGGGAGTGTGGCCATCGACCTGTGCGCGGATTTCCCCGTCGATCAGCACTCGTGCCGGTTCGGGCGTGGGCTCTCCTGCATCGTCCTGGACCTGGAACGAGACCGTCAGGCTCGATTCGCTGACGCCGAGAAGCTCCGCGTGATCGATGCAGTTTGCCATGGCGCGATTATACGTCCCCGCCGAACGCGCGGCGCGCTGAACCGCCGGTTCAGGTTTCGCGCGTGAGACGCCCGGTGTCTTCGACGTGCGCACCGGCGAGGGCCACGATGCCGCCGGCCATGAGGACCGCCGAGGCCGACGTGATGAGGATCGAGAGCGCATCGCTGTGGGGTCTTTCGCCGAACAGCAGGATGCCCAGACCAACCGCCAGGACGATCTCGACGAGCGTGTAGCTCACCAGGGCATGGGTGAGCGAGCCCGCCTGGAACGCCCGTTGGAGGAGGATGAATCCGCCGAGGGCGGTCGCGACGAGACCGTACACAAAGGGTTCACTCAGCATGTCCCCCAGCGCGCCCCAGCCGGTGGCGTCCGCGAGGCGGTGGGTGATGACCTTCATCAAGACGATCATGAACCCCCAGCAGACTCCGGCCGCGGTGCCGAAGAGCGCGGAGCGCGTGGCATCGTGCGTTCGAGATCCGACGGCGAGTGCAGCGAACAAGGCGATTCCGGTGGCGAGGCTGGCGATGACCCAGCCCGTGGTCGTTGCGTCCGGATCGCCCGCCGAGGGGTCGGTCCCCACGATGAAGCCCGCCAGGCCGACCGTCACGGCGGCGGCGCCGACCCATTCCCGGCCGCCGGGCCTTCGCCCCATGAAGAGCGCGCCGAGTACCAGGGAGAACACCAGCTGGGCCGCGATCAGCGGCTGCACGACCACGACGGGGCCGAGACTCACCGCCCAGACCTGGAGGCCGTACGCCGCGATGTAGGCCAGGAGGCCCAGCAGCCAGAGCGGGCGACGCAGCAGGCGGAGCAGGAAGGATCCGCCTCCTGGGCCCCCGGGGTCTTCGTGGGCCGCGGCGGCCTGTTGCGCCACCGCCGCCGCGGCAAAGCCGAGGGCCGCGAGGAGGGTGACGGGAACGTAGATGGCGGCGTCGTCGTGCAAGGGGGTTCGGCTCCGCTCTGGCGGGGGCCCCTTGGTATCGGACTTCTTGTCCGGTTTCCAAGAGAGGAGAATTCGCGCCCCCGGACGGGTTCCAGGGGGGGGAACGGCCGTTCTGAGGGCGGGTTGCGCGCCGGACCGAAGGGTCCCGATACTGTTGTTCTTTACGAGGCCGGCGCTTGGTTGCCCGGCCAAAACGCGCGAGGGGAAACGAAGATGAGTGCACGGATCTTCCTGCTGATTGCGTTGGCCATGGGCGGCCTGGCGTTTGCCGGTGCGAGTCTCGCCGAAGAGAACCGGATCGACTGCTTCGAAGCCTGCGACACCAAGATGATGGGATGTCTGAAGGTGTGCCCGCAGGACGCGAATGGCGACTTCGACAGGGACTGCCGGAACGCCTGTGCCATCGACACGTTTCACCCGTGTCTGGATCGGTGTCCCCATCCCCGGACCGGATTGACGCCGGCGCAGAAGCGCGCCATGCAGAAGCTCGAGCAGGACGCGAAGGACGCGGCGTCGCAGTAGCGCAGCGGCTCGATAAGCGTTCCGGGCACGCGCATTCGAGAAGGCGAGTAGGTGGACGGCGTGGAGGCCATGGGTACCAGGCAGGAAAACGGCAGCCGGGAAACGCCGCGGCAACTGGATGTCGCGGTGATCGGGGCAGGCTTCTCGGGGCTCTATGCGCTCTACAAGTTCCGGGACGTGCTGGGGCTCGAGGTCCAGGTCTACGAGACAGGCGCGGGCGTCGGTGGGACCTGGTACTGGAACCGCTATCCCGGAGCCCGCTGTGACTCCGAGAGCTTCTATTACTGCTTTTCCTTCGACGAGGACCTCGCCCAGGAATGGGAATGGTCGGGGAAATACCCCGAGCAGCCCGAGATCGAGAGCTACCTCAACCACGTGGCCGATCGCTTCGACCTGCGCCGCAACATCCAACTTTCGACGCGAGTCACCGCTGCACGCTTCGACGAGTCAACGAACCGGTGGGAGGTTCGCACCGAGCACGGCGAATGCATTTCCGCGCGGTATCTGGTCAGCGCCGTGGGGTGTCTCTCGGCGGCGAACCTTCCCGACATTCCCGGGCGAGAGTCTTTCCAAGGGCAACTCTGTCACACGGCCCGGTGGCCCGAGGAGGGCATCGACTTCACCGGGAAGCGCGTCGGGTTGATCGGGACGGGATCGACAGGGATCCAGGCGACGCCCGTCATCGCGGCGGCTGCCCGGGAGCTGACCGTCTTCCAACGCACCCCGAACTTCAGCGTGCCCGCGCGCCACGCGGCCTTTGCGCCGGCGGACCAGGCCAGGATCAAGCAGGAATATGCGGAGATCTTCCGACGCACGCGGGAGTCCCCGGCCGGGTTCCCGTATTTCCCCATCGAGCGCAGTACCCACGACGTATCGGCCGAGGAGTGCGAGCAGATCCTTGAGAACCTCTGGGAGGAGGGCGGGTTCAAGTTCCTCTGGGGAGGCTTCAACGACCTGCTCATCGACCCCGCCGCCAACGAGATCGCGGCAGAATTCGTCCGAAACAAGATCCGGCAGACCGTGAAAGACCCGGAAACGGCGGAAGCCCTCTGTCCGAAATGTCATCCCTACGGATCCAAGCGCCCACCCATCGATACCGACTATTACGAGACCTTCAACCGCGACAACGTGCGACTGGTCGATCTGAAGCGCACTCCGATCCAGGAGATCACGGCGACGGGAGTCCGGACGACGGACGGCGCATTCGAGCTCGATGCCCTCGTCTTTGCGACGGGCTTCGATGCGATGACGGGTTCCTTGCTCCGGATGGACATCGAAGGTGTCGGTGGGCTCCGGCTCGCAGACGCCTGGGCGGAAGGTCCGCGTACCTTCCTCGGCATCCAGGTGGCGGGTTTCCCCAACCTGTTCACGGTTACCGGCCCGGGGAGTCCTTCGGTCCTCGTGAACATGCCGGTCGCCATCGAGCACCATGTCGATTGGATCGCGGATTGCATCGCCCACATGCAGGAGGCGGGGAAGACACGGGTCGAGGCGTCTGAGAGCGCACAGGATGCCTGGGTCGCCCACGTGGCCGAGGTGGCGGAGTTTTCCCTGATTGGCCGTGCGGATTCCTGGTACGTCGGTGCGAACATCCCGGGCAAGGTTCGGGTCATCGCGCCCTACGCGGGCGGGCAGCCTCTCTACCGCGAGCGTTGCGACGCTGTCGTGAGCGCGGGCTACGAAGGGCTCGAGTTCGAAGCGTGACGCCTCGGAGCGCCGCCGGAGCCTAGGGGCAGACCCGCGGTGTCCCGATCGCCTGGATTGCCGGGGGGGAGGCCTCGGTCAGGGCGTCGGCCGGGATGTAGACCGACTTCGTCCAGGGGAAGGCAGCCGGCGTGCAGAAGTCCGACGTCGTGGGCAGCGGCAGGAACTGGTTCTCCGTGCTCGACTGGAGGACGTACTGGACGCCGGACGGGAGGGGCACCGGGAGCGTCCCGGGCTTGTTGTACTCCTGGGCGATGATCCCGTCGACGAGGTCGTTCGCGATGAGGAACCCGGGGAAGGTGTCGGGCGTGAAATCCCATTGGGCTGTATCTGAGGGGAGCGCCACGGTCATCTTGTTCTGGAGATCGGTCGCGTCGTAGTTGAGGCTTGCGACCAGGGCGCTTCCAAGGTTCGGCCAGGTGGGAACGGCGCGGCCCGGCTGGGGAGAGGGATTGGCCAGCTTGACCGACGCGACCCACATCAGCGCCGCGGCCTGGGCGTAGCCAGCGCCCGGATCCTTGGACAAGTATGCGAGGTCCTGGCTGTAGATGATGTCTTCCGTCGCCTGGGGATATTCGCTGGGGTACTGGAGCCCGACCTTGATGACCGACTCCGCGCGGGCTTTTGCGGTGGCTCCGGGGAAGGGCGTGTTGGGCCACCAGGGTTCGAGCGGCTGGGCGTTGGGGAAACCGCAGGTCATGCCGATCGTGTAGGTCTTGCCAAAGGTGGCGCGCTCCGACGGGGTGAATTCGCTGATCACGCCGATTCCGTTGTAGCGACTGTCCGCCAACAACTTGGGCATCACCGTCTTCTTGGAGTTCACGAAGAGCACGGCCCCGGGCGTTGGAGAAGCCGGGCGCCCGAAGAGTGGCCGGGCGGTGCAGCCCTCCACGTCGAGCCGGAGCCGGGTCTTTCCGTCGTCATTCTTGCAACGCGACCGCAGTTCCGACTCGCCCGAGCCGTCGAGAGTCGAGAACACTACGCAGGCCGTGCCGCCATCACCGGTGACTGTCGCGGTCACGCCCTCGACACTGCAGCCGAAGCCGAGCTCGCATTCCACTTTTTCTTCGACGACGAGGCAGGCGTTCGCGAGCCGGGACGATGCCCGCACCGTCGCGATACAAGCGCTCCCGAGTCGGGGGAGCGCGATTTCCTGTTTCGGAATTCGCCCCCTCGAATCGAAGGCGACGCCAGGGCATCCCGATGCGGCGGCTGTGTTGGTGAGCGGGAACGAGAAGATGAGGGTGAGCGCAAAGAGGAGCAGAGGCAGTTGCATGTCGGAAGGTCCTTTGGAGCGAACGTCGTCGGTGGAGTCCCTCGCCAGGCTGAGAATTCAGCTTTCATACCGCGCGTGTGGAAAGTTGTCGAGAATTTCCTCGACCCGCGTCGGGTCTTGCCCGCACAACCGGGACGCCGTCGGCTGACGGGGTCGCTGGCTAATCGAGGGGGAGGCGCGGCGGTCGCGGCATCCCTTTCCCCTGATAGCTTTCCCGGTAGGAGCCGGGTCGTCCGTTCACGCTTCCGATGCCGCCCATGAAGGTCTTGTAGCCGAGGAGATCTCGCAGCCGCTCGGGATAATCGCGGATCTCTTCAATGGGGATGGATCGGAACCAGTTGGTGTACGGCCGGATCCAGCCGGCGTGGTAAGAGACCTGGAGACCGAGTCGCCAGTCGTCGGAGTGGTTGTCCGAGCCCCCGTGGAAGAGGGCGTGGTCATAGAGCAGTACGGTCCCCGGTTCGAGGTCGGGCTGGATTGCTTCCTTCAGCCGCTCGGCGTCCTGGCTGAAGAGGAGATCCAAGGGTTCGCGGTGGCTTCCGGGAATGAATCGGGTTCCCCCGGTGCGTTCGTTGAATGGGGTGACGACCCACATGGCCGTGCAGCCGATCGGGCGCTCGTGGGGGCGGGAGACCGGGACGAGCGCGTCGTCGGGGTGCAGAGGCTGGATCGTCTTCCAGTTGGGCTTGAGGTCGATCCCGGAGAACGTGGAGAGCAGGAAGTCCGGCCCGAGGACGCTCTCGAGAATGGTCGTGATGGTGGGGTCCGTGGGAACCTCCCAGAAGACCGGATCGATCCGGAGAAGCCCCGCGGTCCGGTAGAAGGAGCTGTCTTCTTCGGTTTCCCCCGGCTCGAGAGGTCGCAGGGTGTCCCGCTCGGCTTGTCGGATACGCTCACGGAACGTCCGGGCCCGTTCCGGGGAAAAGACTCCGGGAAGGATGGTGAATCCGTCTTTCTCTATCGCATCGGCATGACGCTGGATTTCCGCTTCTCTCATGTCTGCCCCTTTGGCGCGTGCTGGTGTCGCCGGCCCGCTGTCCCGATCCCGTAGTCTAGCTAGTCCCGGCGCTCTCGGGCGCTCTGGCAAGCGATACAGAAAGGAGTCTCAGGCCGGGCCTGGAGCCTGGGGTAGCCGATTTCTTCACCGCAGGCCGTGCAGGCTCCATATTCGTCGCGGTCGTGTCTTCCGAGCGCGGCCCGCACTTGCGCCAGGCGACGCTGGATCGAAGCGCGGTTCGCGCTGGCCATGTTCTGCTGCTGGATCGCGTCGATCCGAGAGACCCGGCCGAACGGCTGATCGAGGTCTACCGGAACAGTGGCATCGGCAGAAGTGCCTTCCACGCCCGCGAGTTCCCGCTCGAGTTGTCGAAGCGCATGGATCAATTCGACGAGTTGGTCCTCGGTGAGGCCACTCATGAGCGGAGCATACCGTCTCTCTAGGGCCTTCGACGCGTGAGGATGATGCGGTCGATCGCGAGGGAGACCCGGTCCCCGATTTCCCAGTCCGCAGGATCCAGATCCGCGAGTTCCAGGCGTAGCAATCCCAGATCGGCGATCAGAGGCGCGGTCGAGACGATGGTGGCGCGTGCCCGGTAGCGCCAGCCGTGGTCGGGCTCCAAACCATTCGCCGGATCCGCTCCCGCCTGGAGCCGGGAGGTCAAGCCCGCGATGGTGACGACTTCGAGTTTTGGCGCGGTGACGGGGCCGGGTGTCGCCTGGCGTTCTGCCGGGCTGATACGGTCCACCACGCGCAGGCGATGACCGGCAAGTTCGATTTCGGCGGCCCGGTCTCGACCTTCGGTTTCGAGCAGCGTCACTCGCACGTGGGTGGAGGTGCAGCCGGGCGCCCGTTCACCTCTTGCTACGCCACTGCTCGATGCGATCCAGTGCAGCTTCGATGTCGGCCGTTGCGCCTGCGTAGGAGAACCGGATGTAGTGCTGGCCCGTCTCGGGGCAGAAGTCCGAACCGGGCGCGGCGAGGACTCCCGCCCCCTCCAGCATTTCGATGCAGAACTGCACGCTGTCCTCGTGCATGTGTTGCACATGGCAGTAGATGTAGAAGGCGCCGTGCGGCGCGCAGAAGCGATCGAAACCAATCGAGGGCAGTCTTTCGAGCAGGATCTCCCGGTTCCGCCGGTAGCGCTTTACGTGGCTGTCCAGTTCTTCGCGACAGTCGATGGCGTGGAGTGCACCGATCTGGGCCGGGGCCGACGAGCACAGGTAGAGATTGTGCGCGAGGTTCGCGATAGGGGCGGCGAGGTAGCTGGGAACCACCATCCAGCCCAGTCTCCAGCCCGCCATCGAGTAGTACTTGGAGAAGCTGTTGACGACGATGACTTCGTCGGAATAGGCGATGGCCGTAACCTCGGGGTCGTCCTCCTCGAAAACGATCCCGTGGTAGATCTCGTCGGAGATCAGGCGAATCTGTCGGTTTTCGCAGTACTCGGCGAGTTCCTGGAGGGCCTCGGGCCGGATCATGGACCCGGTCGGGTTGTTCGGACTGGCGATGACGAGCCCGTCGATTCCTCCCTCGATGGCTTCGAGGTCGGCAATCGTGGGCTGAAAATTATTTTCCATCGTCGTGGGAAATCGGACGCATTCCACGCCGAGAGTTTCCATGGCGTGGCGGTAGCCGTAGTAGAAGGGCTGGGGTAGGCCGAGACGCTGACGTTCATCGAAGCACCCGACGATGGCCAGGATCATCGCGCCCGAGGCGCCCAGGGTCACGACGATCCGGTCGGGATCGACGTCGACGCCGTAGCGTTCGGTGTACTGTTGGGATAGGCGTTCGCGGAGTGACTCGAGTCCGGCGGCCGAGGTGTATCCGAGGGTGGAGTCACGACTCGCCGCCTCGATTTTTTCCAGGGTACCGGCGGGTGCACCGGTACTCGGCTGGCCGACGTGCAGGTAGATCACGTCGGTTCCTTGGGCCTGGACCTCGCGGGCCCGAGCCTGGAGTTGCTCCGCGACGCTCGGGGAGGACCCGCGGTGGGAGGGGCGAAACTTCGTGGTGGCGGTCATGGCAGGGCTGGAGTCTTCCGTTCTCGAACCCCTGCCGACATGACAGGGCGGGGTGCGGCCGTGCGTTGCTGCCCGCGCGGGCTCAGACGGCGGCGAGCCGAGTATACACTGGCGTGTACCGCACTGAGGGATTCTCCGTGGAACTGTCGTCCACACCAGCGAGCGCGACCGGAAGTTCGCTTCCGGCGAATGGGAGGCCCGGGCTTTCGCCGCGCGCGTTGTTGATCGCGACGAGTGGAAACGTGTTGGAGTGGTACGACTTCACCATTTACGCGTTTCTCGCACCAACGCTCGCCCGGGTGTTCTTTCCGGCGGAAACCGCCGCATCCGGTCTCTTGTCGGCCTTTGCAGTTCTGGCGGTGGGGTATGCCGCGCGCCCGATCGGCAGCGTGATCTTCGGGCACGTCGGGGATCGTTTCGGCCGCAAACCCGCCTTGGTCGTCTCGGTCCTGCTCATGGGGGTGGGGTCAGTCCTGATCGGCGTGTTGCCGAGCTACGACCAAGCCGGATTGCCGGCCGCAGTGGCGCTCGTCTGCATCCGGATCGTCCAGGGGATTTCCGTTGCTGGGGAATACACGGCGGCCGGTGTCCTGCTCATCGAGGAAGCGCCACGAGAGCACCGAGCCTTCGTCGGGAGTTGGCTCGCGTTTGCGATGTTGATGGGCTGTGTCCTCGGATCGGCGGTGCCCGCATTGATCGCGAACTCTTTGAGCGAGCCGGAAATGCTGGCGTGGGGATGGCGGGTTCCGTTCCTTCTCGGTGGTGTCGTCGCTTTCCTCGGAGGGTGGTTCCGGCGCGAGTTGCCGGAGTCGTCGGCGATGGAGCCGGAGGGTGTGCGCCCGGAAGCACCCGTGTGGCGTGTGATCGTCGGGCACGGACGAGTGGTCCTGCGAATGGTTGTTCTCCTGGTTCCCACAGCGGTGATCTATTTCCTGATCTTCGTTTATGCAGCCGCCTACCTGGTGGACGAGATGGAGTTTTCGGCCGGGCAGGCTCTCGATGTCACCACGATGAATCTCGTGGTCGTCGCCGTTTTTGCGCTCTGGGTCGGCCGCTGCGCGGATCGCTGGGGTCCCCGGGCGATGCTGTTCGCGGGTGCGGCCGGAACGCTCCTGTTCGGGGGGCCGCTCTGGTGGCTCATGCACCAGGAAAGTCTCGCTCTCGTCTTTTTGGGCCAGCTCGGTTTTTCGCTGCTCAATGCGATTGGGTGGGCACTTTCGATCACGGTGCTGATCGAAATGGCACCGCCGGGGCTTCGGTGCAGCGCTGTCGCACTGGGTTACAACGCCTGCATGGCGATCTTCGGGGGAACGACGCCCATGGTCGCGACTTACCTGGTGACGCGGAGCGGAAGTGATTTCGCACCGCTCTACTACGTGATGCTGGCTACGACGATCTCTCTCCTGGTGATCCGGGATTTACCTCGGCGGATGGCTGCGCCGACAGGAGAAGTTGCATAGCCTGCGTCTGCGGGCGAGGCGGCGCGGACGGTAGCCGCCGCCGGGGTCTCGGAGGGGGGATGGGTCGCAACGCGGGGCAGAACCCGAAAGCCCTGGTGACCTCATGGGGTTTCGGGCTTTTCGTCGCGTTGGCTCTGGCGGGTGCGGCGCGATCTGAGGTGCCGGGGGGCGGGACCGCGACAACCGCGTCGGATGGGACGGGGGCTTCGCCCGCCGAGGCGCCGGCGGGGGACTCGACGTTACGCCGGGAGGTCCAAGCCGACGGATCTCGCTTGTTCCGTTTTCACCCGATCTGGAACGGGAGCCAGCAACTCAAGGAGTTCCTGGCGCGTTATGGGCTGACCTACTCGCTCGAGACTGCATTTTACGAGCAGTACGCGAGCCGGGTGACCCAGGGCCAGAAGAACTTCGGAACCTTCAGTTGGCGCCTGTCGGCGAGCTGGCGGTTCTGGCCGACCGCCAGTCTGGGGGCGTTCTTCCTGGAGACGAGTTTCCTGGGGAGTCCGGGCCTGAATTACGACCCCTCGCTGGAGGTGATCACCCGGAATGTAGGCTCGATCTCTACCCTCAACGGCAACATCTATCCATTCGGGATCGCGTTGGACGAAGTGATGGTCAAGTACATCTCGCCGTCCACGGAATACGTCGGCGGTATCGGGAAGGTGGACCTGACGAACCGCTTCGACACCAACCGGGTTGCGAATGATTCGTTTCGCCAGTTCATTGCGTTTGCGCTGGAAAACAATCTCTCGATTCCCTGGCCGGTCTACGGGGGCCTGGGCGGATTTGCCCGAGTCAACCTCGGCGAGAATGCCTACCTCTCAGTGGGTGTCGCGGCGTCGGTCGTGGATCGGGCCTTTCAGTTCGGGCGAAACATCGGGGATGGGAACTGGATCGAGATGCTCGAACTCGGTGCCGAGTTCCAGGTGCCGGGGCTTGGGTTGGGACACTACCGGCTGACACCCTGGCACGCGGATTTTCCGGATGCCGAGGGATGGGGCGTCGGCGTGAACTTCGACCAGGCGCTGGGGAACCCCGAGGTGGTTTCGTTCTTCCGCTTCGGGTACGGGGAGCCGTCCGCCACCCCGATTCAGACCTTCGCTTCCTTCGGTGTGACCTGGTTGCGCCCGTTTGGACGGGCGGACGAGATGGCGGGCGTGGGCTTTGCGTGGTCGAATCCTTCACCCGGCCAGGGCCTCCAGGACGAGACGCTGATCGAGGTCTTCTACCGGTTTGCGATTCTGCCGTGGATCCACATCAGTCCGGACCTGCAGGTGGTCTTCCACCCGGCAAACGACCCGAAGCGAGGGACCGTGTTCGTTCCCGGGATCCGACTGAGCGTGTCTCTCTAGGAGCCGCCCGAGATCACCTTGGATCGGGGTTCCCGACCCCGGTCTTCTCAGAAGCGGGCGGTGATCGTGGCGCCGGTCGAGGACTGACACTGCCCGGTGCCTCCGCCGATCAGGCCCTCCTGGGGTCGGTCGAGAGTGAACCTGCAGCGCATCTTGCCTCCGCGGTTCCCGAAGAGCGTCGCCACGACCTTGCCCGAATAGTCGCGGACGAATGACGGGAAGTAGCCGCCATCCCAGCCGATCCCGAGGGGCCACGCACCGGGCGGGCCCCACCACCAGGGATCTTCTTCCTGGGCCCAGCCCCCGCTCTCCCGGATCGCGTTCCAGGGGCCGAGAATGGGCTCGACGGTCTTGATTTCCGTGCCCGAGGTGACGCGCAGGTAGTTTCCGGTGAAACGCTCGCCCCCCTTGCCGAGGGTCACGTACATCGGCCCGGTGATCGCGTCCTCGGACTCCCACGAGATCACGATCGGCTCCGGGGGCTTGCCACGGGGTGTCCACGTGGCCGAGATGATCCCGGTCTGCGGCGTGGTTGCGCAGCCGACCAGGAGAAGGCCGGTGGTGATCCACACGGACCGGAGTAGCGCGCGTTTCATTCGTCTTCCTTCGTCTGGGGGCCAGGAGCCGGGCAGTGGCGCGGCGGACACGACCGCCCGTTTATGTGAGTTCGAGACCCTGCAGGTCTCCCTGTTGGCGCCACTCGCGAAGCATCCGGAAGAAATCGGGCGCACTTCCCGCATAGGTGCCCCCGAACCAGCCCGGGCCGGCTCCGGGGTTTCCTTCGTTGTTGTAGTAGCCCGGCGTGCAGGTGAGTGAGAAATCCCGGGTGTTGTTCGCGAATTCGCCGATGGTCTCGAGCCAGGCGGCCTCGGCGCTTTCTGACGGCTCCATGGTCTTCACACGATTCTCGAGGCCGTGAGTGATGAGGTAGACGACGTGCCGGCTCTGCTCGGTGTACAGCTCGGTGAAGTTCGGCGTCACGGCCGATTGCATTCCGCCCATGAAGAAGCAGTTGGGGAATCCGCGGCTCGAGAGTCCGTGGAAGGTCGAGAGCGCGTCTTTCCACTTCGCCTGGAGGGACAGGCCGTCGCGTCCAGCGATGTCGCAGCCTGCGCGTCCGGTGTAATCCGTGCCGACCTCGAAGCCGGTCGCGAAGACCAGGCAATCGACGGGGTATTCCTGGCCTGCGACGACGACCGCGTGCTCCGTGATTCGCTCCACACCCCTTCCGTCGGTATCGACGAGCGTCACGTTCGGGCGTTCGAAGGTCGGGAGATATTCGTCGTGGAAGCACGGGCGTTTGCAGAACTGCCGGTAGTAGGGCTTGAGGGCTTCCGCAGTCGCGGGGTCGTGGACGTGCTGGTCCACCCGGGAACGGATTTCTTCCATCTTCTCGAAGTCGGCGAGTTCGACCTGAGCGGCGATCGCCTCGGGAGATCCACCCAGGTCCCCAGTGGCCGCAAGGCCAGAAAGGTTCCGGATGATGTCGGTCCAGCCGTCGTTCACGAGGTCGACTTCCTGGAAGCCGCCCGAGACCAGCGTGCTGAAGTTGTCGATCCGTTCCTGTTGCCAGCCGGGAGCGAGTCCGCGCGCCCATTCCGGGTCGGTCGGCCGGTTTCCCCTGACGTCGATCGACGACGGCGTGCGCTGGAAGACGTACAGGTGCTTGGCGGACGCGCCCAGGTGGGGGACACACTGGACCGCGGTGGCGCCGGTCCCGATGATCCCGATCCGCTTGTCGCCGAGACGGTCGAGTCCGCCGTTCCCGTCGCCGCCGGTGTAGTCGTAGTCCCAGCGGCTCGTATGGAAGGAGTGCCCGGCAAACGTCTCGATTCCCGGGATCCCGGGCAACTTGGGGCGGCTCAAGGGACCGATCGCCATGCAGACGAACCGGGCGCGAATGTGGTCCGCGTGATTCGTGTGCACGCTCCACCGGGCGGCCGCCTCATCCCAGCAGATCCTGCTGGCCTGGGTGTGGAAACTCGCCCGGGGGTACAGGTCGTAGTGCCGCCCGATTGCCTGGCCGTGCGCGTAGATCTCCGGGCGGAAGGCGTACTTCTCCTTGGGGATGTACCCGAGTTCCTCGAGCAGGGGGAGGTAGATGTAGGACTCGATATCGCACTGGGCGCCCGGGTACCGGTTCCAATACCAGGTCCCGCCGAAGTCGCCCCCGTTCTCGATGATCCGGAGGCTGTCGACACCCGCGTCCCGCAGCCGTGCGGCGGTGAGGAGTCCGCAGAAGCCGCCCCCGATGATCGCGACATCTACGCTTTCCTCGATGGGCTCGCGGTGCCTTTCGGGTTGCGCCGAGGGGTCGTCCAGGTAGTGCGCGAACTCGTTGGATGCCTGGCGGAACTGGTCGTTCCCGTCCGCTCGGATCCGCTTCGCGCGCTCGCGGGCGTATTTCTCGCGCAGGGCGTCGGGGTCGAAACCGAGGGCAGGCGGGGAAGCCACGGCAGCGCTTCAGGCGTTCTCTTGCCAGTCGGCGATCAGGCTCTCGATCGTGACATCGGCCACCACTTTCATGTCTTCATCGAGAATCTCGTAGAGCAGACCGTCGGTGCAGTGGTTGCCGAAATAGGCCACGCCGCCCGCATCGCCGCCCCGCTCGAGGTGCGGCAGGCCGTCGCCCACCGTGAGGGCGTAGTCGCCCGCTCGCCGGACCTTGTGTTCGCCGCGCGATCCGTCGGGGTGGAGATCCCAGAGATGCTGCTCGCCCGCGAGGACGAGGATCGTGGTGGTCGACGTGTGGCGGTGCGCCGGGCAGTGGCCGCCGTCGTCTCCCCAGCGGACGATCATGTCGAGGGTGCCGGCCGCCACGTCCCAGCCGAGGATCGTGTAGTCGTGCCGGACCTTGTACGAAAGTTCCGGGCCACCCGTCACCTCGCGCCATTTGTAGCGGTTCGGGTCGAAGAAGGGTTGGGTCATACCGCGCTCCCGCGTTGGTGGGTCCACATCTAGCAGGATCCGGGCCCGGCTGTCGAGCACCGTGGGAGAGGGGTCGCCGCGTTCAGCCCGGAACGGAAAACGGTAGCGGGCCGGTGGTCGATTCCCGTTAGACTTGTGCCCGGAGCTTCGCGGGAGGTCAGGATGCAGGAGTTCGAGGGGCGCGTCGCCGTGGTCACCGGAGCCGCGAACGGAATCGGCCTGGGCGTTGCCGAGCGGTTCCTGGCGGAGGGCATGAAGGTGGTCATGGCCGATGTCGAACCGGAGCAGCTCGAGCGCGCGTCGAAACGCCTCTGCGATGCGGGCGGGGACGTGTTGCCTGTGGTGTGCGATGTCCGAAACGCCGATGAAATCGAACGGCTCGCGCAACGGACGCTGTCCCAGTATGGCGGGGTTCATGTCGTGATGAACAACGCGGGTGTCGCGCCGGCGGGCCCGATGCTGGAAACCGATCCGGCCGATTGGCGCTGGATCGTGGATGTGAACCTCTTTGGCGTCGCCTACGGGGTGATCACGTTTGCCCCCATCCTGCGTGAGGCGGGCGAGGGGCACATCATCAACACGGCTTCCGAAGCGGGCCTGGTCACCAGCGCCGTGCTGGGCATGTATTCCGCCACGAAGCACGCGGTGGTGGGGTTGACCGAGTCGCTCTACCGGGAATTGGAGGGCACGGGGATCGGCGTCCACTGCCTGTGCCCGAATCTCGTGGATACGAAAATCTTCCACTCGGAGCGAAACCGTGACGATGGCGCGGAGATGAAACCGGCCCAGGTCGCCACGCTCGCCCCCCTGCGCGAGGCGATCACCGCGATGGGAATCGGGGCGCACCAGGTGGCGGACGACGTCATCGAGGCGATGCGGGCCAACCGTTTCTGGATCTTTACCCACCCGGTCACACGCCAGGCAGCGAGCGTCCGGTTCGCGGATATCGAGGCCGGGCGAAATCCGACCCAGCCGTACGACGGGATCGACGAATTCGAGGAGCTCAGCGACCTCGGCTGAGTGCCGAGGGCGCCACTAGCGTTCTTCGTCCCGGCGGTTGGTTTCCAGGCTCTGGGCACGCCGGCCGAGAAACTGGTTTAACTGTGCATCGTATCGGCTTGTGGCGCCTGGCTTCTGGGTTCGGGTGTACGGCGGCCAGCGGGGCGGCTCGGCACCCGCGGGCACATCTCCCATCACGGTGACCCGCTGGATGATCCGCTCGTCCTCGAAGTCGTTCAGGACGAAGTGTTGGGTGCAACGGTTGTCCCACATGGCGACGGTTCTCTCGCTCCAGCGGTAGCGCACGGTAAAGCGGGGGTTCGCGATCCAGCGCTTGAGGTGGCGGAGCAGGACATCGCTCTCCTCGTGGCTGAGTTCCACGATCCGCCGCGTGAAGTGTTCGTTGACGAAGAGCGACTTGCGGCCCGTGGCGGGGTGGACCCGAACGACGGGGTGGACCGCCATGTCTTCGGGTTTGCCGTGGGGCGCTGCGTCGTGGAGGGCGGTCAGGCCTTCGCAAAGGTCGCGGAGCGGTGCCGAGAGTTCGTCGAACGCCCGGGCGGTATTGGACCACTGGGTGTCGCCGCCGACGGCTGGGCACTTCACCATGTGGAGGATCGAGAGGATCGAAGGTTCGGCCTGGAAGGTGATGTCGCTGTGCCACTCGTCGGCGATGCCGCCGCGGCTCGCGGCGAGTTCGAAGATCTCGTCGTGGTCGGAGAAAGGGTTCGCGAGGTTGGGATGGCCGGCCAGTTCGCCGAAGTGGCCTCCGAAGGCGACATGGGCTTCCGGGCTCAACCGTTGATTCGGGAAGAACAGGACCTGGTGCTCGAGGAGCAGGTCGAGCAAGGCCGCGGCTTCCGTGGCGCCTGCCCGGTCGAGTTCAACGCCGTGGACTTCGGCACCGAGGGAACCCGAGAGACGTACCACCGACCAACTGTGGGTCATCGCGAAGACCTCCCGGGACAGCCCAGTCCATCATACCCGGGGAGGGGCTGCGCCGTGGAGGCGGCGGCAGGGACCGGCCGCCTCCCGACCGAAGACGAAGGCGGAAGACGCGGTACATTCCGCCCCCGGCGGGACCGATGTCACACGACGAATTTCGAAAAGAGCTGCGGAATCTCGCCATCGTGGCGCATGTCGACCATGGCAAGACCACCCTGGTGGATGGTCTCCTCAAGATATGCGGAGCGTTCCAGGCGCACCAGGTCGTGGAAGACCGTGTCATGGATTCCGGGGATCTGGAGCGGGAGCGGGGCATCACGATCCTGTCCAAGTGCACCTCGGTGGCGTACCAGGGGGTGCGGATCCAACTGGTCGACACGCCCGGGCACGCGGACTTCGGCGGGGAGGTCGAGCGGGTCCTGGGCATGGTCGACTCCGTGTTGCTGCTCGTGGACGCCGTCGAGGGAGTGATGCCGCAGACGCGTTTCGTCCTGCGCAAGGCCCTGGAACACGGCTTGCTGCCCATCCTGGTGGTGAACAAGGTCGATCGCCCGGAGCAACGCAGTGAGGCGGTCTTGGACGAGGTGTTCGACCTCTTGGTAGAACTCGGGGCGAACGACGAGCAGTTGGATTTTCCGGTCGTCTATGCCTCGGCGAAGCAGGGCCAGGCGACCCGGGAACTCGGCGCGGCCATGACCGACTTGAGGCCGGTTCTCGATACGATTCTCGAGTTTGCGCGGCCGCCGCGGGTTGACCTCGGGGGGCCGCTCCAGTTCCAGGCGGTGACCCTGGGCTACGACGCCTTCGTGGGCCGGTTGGTCATCGGACGGGTCGAGCGCGGAGAAATGGTGCGGGGCGATCCCGTGGTGCGGGTGTTCGGAGACGGGGTCCCGGAGCCGTTCCGAGTCACGAAACTCTTCGGCACCCAGGGGATCGAGCGGATCGAACTGGAGCGCGCCGGGGCCGGCGACATCGTCATGCTCGCGGGCATCGACTCGATCGAGATCGGCGACACCATCTGCCAGCCGGACGCCCCGGAGCCCCTGCCGCGGATCGAGATCGACCCGCCGACGATCAAGGTCAACTTCCTGGTGAACACGTCACCCTTTGCGGGCCGGGAAGGACGCTTCGTGACGAGCCGGCAAATCGCGGAACGACTCGAGCGAGAAGTGCTCGGCAATGTCTCGATTCACGTGGCCGACACCGGGCGCCAGGACGCCTTCGAGGTGGCGGGACGGGGGGAGCTCCAACTCGCCGTGCTCATCGAGACCATGCGCCGGGAGGGCTACGAGTTCGCCGTGTCGCGGCCCGAAATCATCCTCCAGGAGATCGATGGCGTGCGCTGCGAGCCCGTCGAGACCGTGGTGATCGATGTGCCCGAGACGTCTGCGGGTTCGGTCATGGAGAAACTGTCCGAGCGCAAGGGCCGCATGGAATCCATGGAGCATCTGGGGGGGAGAATCCGACTCGAGTACGTCGTGCCGAGTCGTTGCCTGTTCGGGTACCGCACGGCCTTCCTCACCGACACGCGGGGGGAGGGCGTGCTCTACCGGGCGTTCCGGGGCTATGAGCGGCATGCCGGAGATTTGGACCGGCGGGGCGTGGGGGGCATCGTCGCCACCGAGCAGGGCCGGACGACGCCCCACGCAATTTTCAAGATCCAGGAGCGCGCGGTGCTTTTCGTGCCGCCGGGGGAAGACGTCTACGAAGGGCAGGTGGTCGGTGAGGCCCGCCGGCCCGGGGACCTGAACGTGAACGTGTGCCGCGCCAAGAAGCTCGACAACATGCGCGCCGCCGGCAAGGACGACAGCCCGATCATCACCCCGCATCGGAAGCTGACGATCGAGAGTGCCCTGGAGTGGATCGAGCCCGATGAACTGCTCGAAGTGACCCCCGAAAGCCTTCGATTGCGCAAGCAAATCCTCCCGGGAAACCTACGGAAGCGCTGACGCGTCCCGACGCGCTCAGCGGTCGAGGTAGGGCGCCAGGATCAGCCCCCGGGCCGGCGGATCGGCCCGGTTCTCGATCGCCCGGTGCCGTGCCCGGATGGAGTCCCGGTAGAGCTCATCCGTCTCGATCCAGAAGCGTTCCTCGAGCACCGCAGCGAGCACGCGCTCGGCCACCGCCTCGGGTCGTTCGGAGATCGCTTCGAAGATTTCCGAGAACCCGGTCAGGTCTCCCTGGTCCGTATCCGCCGTTTCCGCATTGCGGAGTTCCTTGGGGCGATTGCGCTCGGCTTCGCCGATGTTGGTCGCGACGGCCCCGGGGCAGAGGCAGCTGATCCGCACCTGGGAACCGGTTTCGACGAGCTCGGCATGGACCGTCTCGGCGATCGCGGTGACCGCGTGCTTCGAGGCGTTGTAGGCGCTGAGCCAGGGGTAGGAAGTGAGCCCGGCGACCGAGGCGGTGACGACGATATGGCCCTCGTCCTGGGCCTGGAGCGAGGGCAGGAAAACGCGGATCCCGTGGATGACGCCCCAGAGATTCACGCCCAGCGTCCAGCGCCAGTCGTTGACCGTCAAGTTCTCGATGGGGCCCGTGGGCGGTGACACACCTGCATTGAGACAAACCAGGTGAGCGCCGCCGTACGCCTCCCGGGTCGCTTCGGCGAGGTGGTCCATCGATTCGGTATCGCTCACGTCGGTGACCACCGGGAGCACGCTGGCCCCCACGGCTTCGATCTGGGCGGCGGCCACCCGCAGCGCTTTCTCCTCGATGTCCGCCAGCACGACGTTCATGCCTTCGCGCCCAAAGGCTTCGGCAAACGCGAAACCCATGCCGCTCGCACTACCGGTGACGACGGCGGTCTTTCCCTCGAGGTCTCGCATGGCGTCTCCTATGGAATGCGCACCGGGAGTATCAGTCCGCGGTGCTCGCGTTCGGGCCGACCATGGTGCCGGGCCGCGCGCCGGTCGATTTGCCGGCCTCGAAGGTCGGCACCCCGTTGACGAGAGTCAGGCGCACCGGGGCGGGGTCGCGGGTCCAGCGCCAGGTATGTCCGCCCTTGCCGTTCGGAACGTCGTAGGTCTTCCGCTTGGGGCGACGTTCGACTTCGTGGAGGGCGAAGACCGTGATGTCGGCCCTCTTGCCAACCGCGATCTCTCCCCGGTCCCCGAGGCCGAAGAACGCGGCGAGCTTGCCGCTCTGGACGTGTACGGCTTCCTCGATGGTCAGGTCGCCGGTTTCCCGGACGAAGTGCGTGAACAGCACGATGTTGTCGCCCGCTCCGCAGAACATCTGCCCGTGTGCGCCCGCATCACTGATGTTTCCCACGGAGAACCGGTCCTTCAGGAGCCGGACCACCATGGCGTCGTCGCGCTCCCAGGGCGGCATGGTGACCGTCGACTCGAGGCCGTTTGCGAGGAGCCACTCTGCGAGGGCGTCGGACGGGTGCAGGTCCCGCTGGTCGGCGAATTCGCCGAGCGTGATGCCGACCGGGCCCGCGCCGTTCGCGGAGTTGTCCAGGAGGATCGCTCGCGGCGTTCGGAACGGGGAGATCTCCAGCGACTCGTGGTCCCACGAGTGGCGGGCGCGGGCGCGCCAGTCCGGGTCCCCGAGTAGGGTGCGCTTCCCGGCTTCCCGCTCCTCCGTCACGACTTCGTGCCAGACGAATTCGTTCGATTGCGCGAACAGGAGCGAGTGCTCGACGCTCGCAACGACGGTCAGGGGGACGTGCATGAAGCCCGTCCAGAAATCTCGCCCTTCGCTTGCGAAGCGTTCGTGGAGTTCGGCAAGGGGCTGTTGCATGCCGTAGTCCTTCTGCCACTGCAGCGTGGGAACGCCCGCCCACTGCACACGAACGGCCAGGCCATCGACCAGGCGCACGAGCCGCTCCATGGAAGCGACGGCGGTCATGCGCATGATGCTGTCGACCACCACCTGGAGCGTGGCTCCCGGGTGACGTGCGAGCACTTCCAGCAGGGCCCGGAGTTCCGCGTCATCTGCGTGGAGCGACGGGACGGGCCGGTCTTCCCCGTCGTGGTCCATCAGGTTCGTGGACAGGCCGAGCGACCCGGCCGAGAGAGCATCATCGAGCAGTTCGGCCATCTGTCCGATTTCGGAAGGCGTTGC
Source organism: Myxococcota bacterium (assembly GCA_036336695.1). Classification (GTDB taxonomy): domain Bacteria; phylum Myxococcota_A; class UBA9160; order UBA9160; family SMWR01. Next base: position 23,252 of record JAYZFQ010000043.1, on the reverse strand, counting down.
GGCTCGCTCCCAGGCCTGCATCCCCATCACGGCGAGTCGCAGCGCGATGTGTCCCGCGAACGTTCCGTAGTTGGCGGGAACGTGCACGTTCTGCGTCAGGGAGGATTTGTATTCGGACCAGGTCCTCCAGTCCCACGGCAGGTTTTCAAAGAAGGGTGCCTCGGGGATGTCCTCGAAGAACGAAAAGATCTTCACCACCTCGGCACGGGCATCGGGGTCCGCCGGCAGGGGCGCTAGCGCGAAGCCGCAGTTGCCCATAATGACCGTGGTGACGCCATAGCCCGGAAGCGGTTCGAGGTCGGGCTGCCACCACATGGTCCCGTCGAAGTGGGTGTGGCTTTCGATGAAACCCGGGGCGACGAAGCACCCCGCTGCGTCGAACACGTGCTCGCCGGCCTGGGGCTCGAGCGACGGCGCGATCTCGGTGATGGTGCCTCTCCGGAGCCGGACGTCGGCGAGCCGGGCGGGAGCGGCGGTTCCGTCGACGAGGGTGCCGCCGCGGATCAAGGCGTCGGGTGCGTTGTTCTCCATCGGGGCGGTTCCTCGTGCCGGCGGAGTTCCTCGCTTGGGTCGAAGCATCCGCCCGTTGCCGGGACAGGTGCTGGAGGCGGGGACGCGCCGGGTCGATCTCGTGGCGTAGAATATCCCGGATGGCGCAACGCCGACTACAGCGATTTGAGGAGTAGCAATGATCGAAACGGCACTCGACAAGTGGTTCCAGGTTCTCCACGGGGAGAATCCGGAGGAGCGTGATCGGCTGCTCGAAGAGTTTCTGGCCGAGGATGTGGTGTTCTACTCGCCCGTCGTGTTCACCCCGCAGAAGGGTCGGGCGGCCGCCAAGCTCTACCTCGTGGCGGCGGGGTCGACTTTTGGCGGCGACGAAGCGCCTGAGATGGCAGCGGCCGGCGGGAAAGGGGCGGGCGGGGGCTTCCGTTACACGAAGCGGGTGATCTCGGAGAACCATGCAGTCCTGGAATTCGAGACCACGATGGGCGGGAAGTACGTGAACGGTGTGGACATCCTGACCTGCAACGCGGCCGGGCAGATCGTCGAGTTCAAGGTCATGATCCGTCCGCTCCAGGCGATCAACGCGGTGCATGCTGCCATGGGCGCGATGCTGAAGAAGCTCCAGGGCGACTCCGAAGCGGCCTAGGAACGGCCCGGTTTCTCTGGGCTGAGAATCGGTCCGGATCGGTGTAAGATGCCGGGCCGTGCTCAGGAAACGCCCATTTCCCGAACCCATTGGAGGCACTCATGGCTCGAGAAGCTGTCGTCGTAGAGAGTAAGCGCACCGGTTTGACGAAGGCGCACCGCGGATCCTTCAACACCACCGAACCGGTTGATTACCTGGCACACACGATGCGTGCCGTGACGGAAGCCGTTCCGAACCTGGATACGGGTGATATCGAAGACGTGATCGTGGGCTGCGGATTCCCCGAAGGTTGCCAGGGAATGAACATGGCGCGTATCGCGGCGATGGCGGCGGGCTTCCCGAAGGAAGTCGCTGCGACGACGGTGAATCGTTTTTGCTCTTCCGGATCCCAGGCCGTGATGATGGCCGCCCATTCCATCGTGAACGAGGGCGCAGACGTCGCGATCGGGGCGGGCGTCGAGACGATCACCATGATGCAGGACGGCACCCAGAACACGACGCGCCTCTCGAACGAGGCGGCACGTGAGCGGTTCCCCGGCCTCTATTTCCCCATGGGCATCACCGCCGAGATCGTCGCGGAGCGATATGGCGTGTCCCGGGAAGACCAGGACGCCTACGCGCTTCGGAGTCAACAGCGTTATGCGGCGGCCCAGGAACAGGGTTTCATCTCGGAAGAAATCGCGCCCATGAAGACGACCTGCAACATCATCAAGAAGGACGCGGAGCCCTACGCCGAAGACGTCACGGTGGACCGCGATGAGTGCAATCGACCCACGACTACTCTCGAGGGTCTCGCGTCCCTCGCGCCCGTGTTCAAGAAGCCCGAAGAGGGCGGGACCGTAACGGCGGGGAATGCTTCGCAGCTCTCGGACGGGGCATCCGCGACCCTACTCATGTCGGCCGACAAGGCGAAGGAGTTGGGCGTCGAGCCCATGGGCATCTATCGGGGCACCGCCGTGGCCGGTTGCGGCGCGGAGGAGATGGGGATCGGGCCGGTCTTTGCGGTGCCGAAGCTGCTCGAACGGCACGGGCTCACGATGGACGACATCGACATCGTGGAATTGAACGAGGCGTTTGCGTCTCAGCTGCTCTACTGCCAGCGCACGCTCGGGATTCCCGATGAGAAGCTCAACCCTTCGGGCGGTTCGATTGCGATCGGTCACCCCTTCGGAATGACGGGTTCTCGGATGACCGGATTGCTGCTCCGTCAGCTCAAGCGACAGGGCAAGCGGTACGGGATCGTGACCATGTGCATTGGCGGCGGTCAGGGACTGGCGTCGCTGTTCGAGGCCGCGTAGGCGGTTCCCACGTCCTGCACGAGCAGGGAGGCGCAGGTGGAGACGAACTACGCGACGTTGTGGGAGGCGCTGTCCGACACACTCGGCGACCGTGATGCGGTGGTCTCCGGGGCGACACGCCGCACTTGGACGGAGCACGAGGGCCGGGCCGCCCGCCTCGCGTCGGCCCTGAACGAGGCCGGACTCGGGCGCAACTCGAAACTCGGCCTGTACCTCTACAACAGCCCCGAATACCTCGAGTCCCAGTTCGCCTCGATGAAGGGGCGCGGCGTTCCGGTCAACATCAACTACCGCTACCTGGACGACGAACTCCTGTACCTCCTCGAGAACTCCGATGCCGAGGCATTGGTGTTCCACCGGAGTCTTGGCGACCGGGTGGGGCGGGTCATGGAGCGCGCTCCGGGTGTGAAACTCTGGATCCAGGTGGACGACGGCGGCGAGGCCATTCCCGGCGCGGTCGACTACGAAGACCTCGTTGCGAGCCACGAGCCGGCGCCCCGGATCCAGCGATCTGCCGACGACATCTACATGCTCTACACCGGCGGGACGACCGGCATGCCGAAAGGGGTCATGTACGACACCGGGGGCATGTTGCAGGGCTTCATGGCCGCCGCTTTCCCGATTTTCGGCCTGGTCGTGTCGGAGTTGGCGGAGATCCCCGCGGTGGCGTCGCAGTTGTGGGAGGAGGGGCGCGGGGTCACGTCGCTCCCCGCGTGTCCGCTGATGCACGGTACGGGAATGTGGCTTGGTGCCCTGATTCCCCACTGTGCCGGCGCCTGCGTGGTGACCCTCGAGTCCCGGTCGTTCGATGCCCACGAAGTCTGGAGCACGGCGCAGCGAGAGCGCGCGAGCCAGATCGTGATCGTGGGCGACGCTTTCGCAAAGCCCATGCTGCGTGGGCTCGAAGAGGCCCGGGATCGCGGTAGTCCCTACGACCTTTCCAGCGTGAATTTTCTGATCTCGTCGGGCGTCATGTGGACCGCCGAGGTCAAGAAAGAACTCCTCGACTGGAGCGACTTCACCTTGATCGATGCCATGGGTTCGACCGAGGGAAGCATGGGGACCCAGATCACCACCCGCGGAAACATCGGAGAGACGGCCCGCTTTGCCATGAGCCCGACGACCCGGGTCTTCACCGAGGACGGGGAGCAAGTGGAGCCGGGCTCCGGGGAAGCCGGCATGGTCGCGGCGAGTGGGAGCGTTCCGATCGGCTACTACAAGGATGAGGCCAAGTCCAAGGCGACATTCCGGACGATCGACGGCGTCCGGTACTCGTTTCCCGGTGACTGGGCCCTCGTCGAGTCGGATGGGAGCCTGACCCTGCTCGGCCGGGGTTCGAACTGCATCAACACGGCGGGCGAGAAGGTCTACCCGGAAGAGGTGGAGGAGGTGGTGAAGCGGCACCCGGACGTGGTCGACTGCCTCGTTGTCGGGATCGACGACGAGAAGTTCGGTCAGCGGGTCACGGGGGTGGCGTCGCTCCGCGCCGGGAGTGACGTCGGGGAAGCGGAACTGCGCGAGTTCACCCGCTCCCAGCTCGCGAGCTTCAAGATGCCCCGTCAGCTGTTCATCGTGGACCGGGTGGAGCGCGCTCCCAACGGCAAGGCCGACTACAAGTGGGCCCGAAAGACGGTGGAGCAGGCGCTCGCCTAGGCCTGCCCCGGGGTGCGGGTCTTCCCAGGCCCGTGCGCTGCCCGCTCCGCGTGTCGGATTCCGGACACGCCGGGCAGCGTTTCGTCACAGATCCAACACATTCGGTTTCACTCCCCCTGAGGAAATCCCCTGATTCCAGCTACTTAGAAGAACGCGCCTCCGGAAAAAGGGCTGGCACGCGGTGTGCAACTCCCCTGGCCCAGGAGGAACAACGATGCCTGCAGTCCAGGGGGAATTGGTTGAAATCGAACTCGCCGCGGCGGCTGGAGAGCCGTCCGACGCCGAGTTGGCGGCGCTCGAGGATATCGAGTCCGCGGGATGGTTTGCCTGCGATGGTCCGGCTCCGGTTCGGGTCACCTTTCTCGACTTGGTGAAGGCCGTGAGCGAGGTCTCCACCACGGAGAGCGAGGTCGTGGCCACGGTCGCCTACATGCTCAGCTCGGGGAGCATCGAGCTCATCGGAGAAGCCTGCCACTAGACTCGAGCTCTCCTTCCGTCGGCTGGGGATGCTCAATCCCTGGCCACCCCTGCCTCGCGAATGTGCACGGATTCCCGTCGGAGCGGCCCTACTGCGTCCAGCCGTTGTGTCGCCGCTGGCACATCCCTTGCTTTCCACCCCGCCGAGTTCGTCGATCGTTTCGCGGGAGTGTCCGCGAGGGAGGGAAAGCCGATGCACGTCGCACTCCACAGGACCACTTGGTGGTCCGTGTTCGCGGGCCTCTTGTTGGCACCGCTCAGCGCCTTGGCCCAGGGGGCAGAGGAACTGGTCGAAGTTGCTGTTGTCGACACCATCAACAGCGGAGATACCGCCTGGATGCTGACCAGCAGCGCGCTGGTCCTCATGATGACCCTGCCGGGCCTAGCGCTCTTCTACGGCGGCCTGGTCCGGAGCAAGAACGTCCTGTCGGTGCTCATGCAGTGCATGATCTCCGCGGGCCTGATCGGCGTCCTCTGGGTCGTCGTCGGGTACAGCTGGGCGTTTGGCGAAGGCGGAAACTTCGTCGGTAGCTTCGAGCACGTCCTGCTCGCCGGGATCACCCCGGATTCCGTGTCAGGAACCATCCCGACGTACGTCTTCGTGATGTTCCAGGGGATGTTCGCGATCATCACGCCGGCGCTGATGCTGGGTGCGTTCGCGGAGCGCATGCGCTTCGGGCCCTACGTGCTCTTCATCGCTGTCTGGGTGCTCGTGGTCTATTGCCCCTTGGCCCACATGGTCTGGGGCGGTGGCATGATCTCCCAGTGGGGCGCCATCGACTTCGCCGGCGGCCTCGTGGTCCACATGTCGAGTGGCTTCTCCGCACTCGCCGCTGCGATCTACCTGGGCAAGCGCAAGGGCTTCGGCCATGAAAAGATGATGCCCCACAATCTGCCGCTGACTGTCATCGGCGCGGCCCTCCTGTGGGTCGGTTGGTTCGGGTTCAATGCGGGCAGCGAACTCGCCGCCGATGGCGTTGCCGGGCTCGCCTTCCTGACGACCCAGACCGCGACAGCCACGGCAGTACTGGTGTGGGTGCTCATCGAATGGGCGCACCGCGGCAAGCCCACGGTGCTCGGCGCCGCGACGGCAGCCGTTGCCGGTCTCGTGGCGATTACCCCTGCCTGCGCGAGCGTGGGCCCCGGTGGCTCGATTCTCGTTGGCGCGGGCGCCGGAATCATCTGCTACCTGGCCGTCACGATCCTGAAGCCGGCCTTGGGCTACGACGATTCGCTCGACGTGTTCGGAGTGCACGGCGTGGGTGGTGCCTGGGGCGCCCTGGCCAGCGGTCTGTTCATCGCCGAGGTGACGGATCTGGGTTGGGGTGGTCAGGTCTGGATCCAGCTCCAGAGCATCATCTTCACCGCGATCTTCGCGGTCGTGCTGACGCTCATCATTCTCGTCGTCATGCGGCTGGTCCTGGGTGACCTGCGGGTCGATGAAGACGCAGAGAGCACGGGGCTCGATCTGACCGAGCACAGTGAGACTGCTTACAGCCACGAGGCTTGAGAGGACCAATCCACATGCAACTCATTGAAGCAATCATCAAACCGTCGAAATTGGAAGATGTGAAGGAAGCCCTCTCCGCGCTCGGTCTCGAGGGCATGACCGTCACCGAAGTCAAGGGCTTCGGTCGACAGAAGGGTCACACCGAGCTCTACCGTGGTGCCGAGTATGTCGTCGACCTCATCCCGAAGGTGAAGGTCGAGGTCGTCGTCAAGGCGGAGCAGGGGAGCCAGGCCGTGGACGCGATCGTCGGGGCCGCGAATAGTGGCAAGATCGGAGACGGAAAGATCTTCGTCCTCAACCTGGACGAGGTGATTCGAATCCGCACCGGGGAACGCGGCAGCGACGCGATCTAGCTGCTAGGGAGGTGAGGCTGAGAGCGCGGCCGGGCCTGCTTTCCCGGCCGCGTTTTCTGTTTTCAGCTCGTCGAGCGAATGGAGCGCGGCGACGAACCCCGCTCGTTCCTCGGGGCGAAAGGTCTCGGTGAGGGCCAGGCGTCCCGCACCGAGCGATGCGGCTAGAACGCCGAGGCCCAGGGCGGAGTTCTTCAGGAAGCGCCTTCGCGACATCCGCGCGGCGGCGATGCCCAGGGGGAGTGCTGCTACCCCGACCAGCCCGGCAACGCGCTGCGCGTGTTGTCGGGTTCGCAGCTCTGCGAGGCCTTCCTGGAGCAGGGCTCGTGCGTCAGCGATCGACGAGCAGGGGACGGGACCGGGCGCGCTGCCCCCGGATACGATGTCGAATTCTCCAACCAGTCCGGCGTGGTCACTGGGCGCCGCGATTCGCCCGTCGATCGGAAAGGGCCGATCGAGTACACGCGCGATCGAAACCGGTCGCAGTGACCGACTCCGGCCGGGACGCTGGAAGAGGTAGTCGATGCGGACCGCGGGGCCGGGTCTTCCGGCGGTGTAGGGGTTCGTCGGTAGCCAGGTGGGCCGACGTCGATCCAGCGCCACCGCGACATCCGTCAACCCAGTGAGCCCGGTAAAGATCGCGTATTCCGGGGAAGACTCGGTGAAGTTGAGATCGCCGGCGAGGAGGAGCGGATAAGGAGTCTCGCGCAGCGCCGAGGCGAGCTGTACCACTTGGGCCGTGCGGTGGGGGACGTAGGGGGAGCGGTCCCGGGGCGCGTAGTCGGCCTGAAGGTGGGTGTCGACCAGGCCGATCGGGCCCTCGGGCGTGTCGATCACGCACTCCACGAAGCCCTTTCGGCCCAGGTAGTCCGCCTGGTGGATGCGCTCGGCGACGCCCGCCTGTTGGAAGGCGTGGAAACGCGGGGCCAAGATGGGGTTTCGGGACAGGACCGTGAGCCCGCTTCCGCGCCAGGTGGCTTCGGGTTGCCACGCATGGACGAGGCCGGCCCGATGCCCAGCGGCGATGATCTGTTCGCGGGCCGAACGGGTCCAGAGTTCTTGGAACGCTGCGACGTCGAGTTGGAGCCGGTGGAGCGCCGCGCCGATTGCGCGCATCCGCGCGCGGTTGTCTCGCGCAAGGGGCTCCGCGAGCGCCCAGACATTCAGTGTCAACACGCGCATCGGGTGGACTACTTCGTAGCAACTTGCGGGGAACGTCGCTCCGTGGGCATCATGGTTGCGAGGGAGACCCATGATCTACGACCCGTACTCGCGCCAGATGCAGGAGGACCCGTACCCGGTCTATCGGCACTTCCTGGCCGACGAGCCCTGCGCCTACAACCCCGACATGGACTTCTACGCGCTGTTCCGTTTCGAGGACGTCTGGAACAGCACGCTCGATTGGGAGACCTACGGTTCGTCGCTCGGTCCGATTCTCGAGAACAGGGGCGAGATTCCCGGCGAGACCATGTCGATCATCGGCATGGATCCTCCCCGCCACGTGCGGATCCGCAACCTGGTGTCGAAGGGATTCACACCGCGGCGCATCGCGGCCATCGAACCGGAAGTGCGCCGAATCGCGCACCACTACTTGGACCCCCTGGGAGACCTCGACGGTTGCGACTTCCAGGAGGTGCTCTCCCACAAGCTCCCCATGGACGTGATCAGTGCGCTCCTGGGCATTCCCGAGGAGTTCCGAGAGACGTACCGCGCGTGGGTGGACCGGGGACTCGAGCGAGATCCGGAGACGGGGCGTCCGCCCGCAGGGGCCATCGAGGGGATGCACAAGAACCGGGACTACATCGTCGAACTGCTCCAGGAGCGTCGGGCGCGGCCTCAGGACGACCTGATCACGCTGCTCGGAAGTTCCGAGTACGAAGACGTCGACGGGCGCCGAAAGGTCCTCTCGGACGACGAGGCGGTGGCGTTCGTGGGCCTGCTTGCAGCTGCCGGTGCCGAGACGACCCAGAAGCTGATCGGCAACTGCGTCGTGTACCTCGCGCGACATCCCGACCAGCGCAAGCGGCTCTGGGACGACCCGGGTCGGTTCGAGGGGGCCATCGAAGAAGTGCTTCGCTACGACGCCCCCTCGCAGTTCCAGGGACGGGTCGCCATGCGGGACGTGACCATTCACGGCGTGCGGATTCCGGAACGCGCGCGAGTGGCCCTGGTGACCGGCGCGGCGGGACGCGACGAACGGGAGTACCCGGATCCCGACCGTTTCGATATCGAACGCCGGCCCGAGCGCCAGATCTACTTCGGCTATGGCAATCACGTTTGCATCGGAAAGTCCCTCGCGCGACTCGAAACGCGCGTCGTGCTCGAGGAGATACGGGACCGGTTTCCCGACTACACGGTGGACGAGGCCGGCTTGACACGGACCTACCAGGCGCACGTTCGTGGCTTTGCCAGCGTACCGATCCGGTTCTGAATCGCGGGACGGCGACCGTTTCTGCCAGGAGGATTCGACGTGAATGCGACCTTTGGACTGCTTGCCTTCGAAGACATGGAAGAACTCGATCTCGTCGGCCCGTGGGAGGTCTTCGGAATGGCGACTGTGGATCTCCCGGATTCACAGGTTGTGATCGTGGCGGAAGAGAAGGAGCCGGTGCGCTGTGCCCATGGTCTCCGCATCCTTCCCGACCACGGGTTCGCCGATGCCCCGCCGATCGACGTTCTTCTCGTGCCGGGTGGGGTCGGAACGCGACGGGAGGCAGACAACGGGCCACTGATCGAGTGGATTGCCGGGACCGCCGCAGACTGTCGCTGGGTCACCAGTGTCTGCACCGGGACACTGCTCCTCTGGAAGGCCGGGGTGGTCGGGCGGCGGCGTGTGACGACGCACTGGGGTTTCGTCGCCCAGTTGCGCGAGCAAGCTGGGGGCCTCGAAGTGCTCGATAACGTGCGTTACGTGCGAGACGGGAATCTCCTCACGGCGGCCGGGGTGTCGGCCGGGATCGACATGGCGCTCTGGCTCGTGGGCGAGATGTGGGACGTGGATCGTGCCCGGCGAACCCAGCGAATGATGGAGTACGACCCGGCTCCGCCCTATGCGGCGGAGGTGTGACGCTACACTCCCGGTGACGCACGGGAGGACCAGTTGCCCATATTCTGCCCCGGTGACGCACGAGAGGACCAGTTGCCCATGTTCTGCCCCGGTGACGCACGGGAGGACCAGTTGCCCATATTCTGCCCCGGTGACGCAGGAGAGGACGAGTTGCCCATGTTCTGCCAATGGATGCTCGTGATCCTGCTGGGTCTCGGTTGGCCCGCTTCGGCGCTCGCTGCGGAACCGGAGGCCAACGTATACGGGTCCGAGGTGACGCGGATCCTCGACGAAAGTGGTGGGGGCGCTGCGACGCTGGAGCGGCCCCGCGGCATGGCGACGGACGCGGCGGGAAACCTCTTCGTCGCCGGCCAGTTCAGCAACAATGTCCTCCGGGTGTCTCCCTCCGGACGGGTGGACGTCATGATCAACGGGACGGGCGACGGCAAGGGGCACAAGCTCCAGTCGCCGCGGAGCGTCGCGGTCGACCCGGAGGGGAACCTGGTGGTTGCCGGTGAGAAGAGTGCGACGGTGTTTCGCGTTGCGCCGGACGGCAAGATCGAACTCCTCTATCCGACCGGTGAGAGAATTCAGAGGCCCCGTTTGCGGCGTCCGACCGAGGTTGCGACCGACGGCGACGGGAATATCTACGTGATTGGGCAGACTTCGAACAACCTGGTCAAGATTGCCAGGGACGGAACCATCTCTGCGCTCCTCGGGGCGGAAGGCGACGGCGTCAATCGCTTCGACCGTCCCAACGCGCTGGCCGTAACACCGGACGGAACGGTCTATGCCGCGGGGGCTCGCAGCAACAATGTCTTCCGGGTGACGCCAGACCGGAAGATCACCCAGGTCGTGAATCGTTTCGGGCCGCGCGATGGCCACGGCCTACGGTTCCCGGTGGGCCTAGCCGTGGATACCGAGGGCAACGCCTACGTGACGGGCAACAACACGGCGAACGTGCTCAAGGTCGAGCCGGATGGTGAGGTCAGCATCGTTGCGCTTCCTTCCCGCGATGGCCTAGCGCTCTCCGCCTGTTCGGACATCGTGACGACGGCGGATGGCACGGTCTACTTTGCGCGCGTCGGAAGAAATTCCCTGTGGCGCCTGTCGCCGGATGGCCAACTGGACCAACTGCTGGACGAGGGCGGTGCCGGACCGGGTGAGCGACTCAAGTCCGCACGGGGGCTCGCTGTCGGGCCGGACGGCGATGTGTACATCTCTGGCTTCGGGAGCAACAACGTGTTCCGGGTGGTCCCGCCGCCGCCCAGTCCGGCCCGTGGGAAATGACGGGACCGCTGGGCCAGGTGCGCGCTACCTCCACAGGAACGGGCTCGCGAACACGGTGGCTAGGACGTGCGCCGGGGTTTCATTCTGGTGCGAGACCTGCCGGTGGCCCCGTTCCCGAAGAGTGCAACTCCGCGCCCCGCGCCGCTTGGCCCCGGGGACGTGGGGGCCGGAACCCCACCGGGAGGGACGCTGGCAGGAACCCGAGACAAGGTGGGGGAGTGACTCGGGATTTTGGGAATTAAAGAGCATCCCTAATTTCCCGGGGGCGGTTGGCCGAATCAGAAAGCTGGTAGGCCGGCCGGAGCCGGGTAGACTCTCAGCAGTCCGAGGAGTGTTCCATGTACCGTGTCCGAAGCATTTTCGCGGCGGGGTTGGCAGCGATGTTGATTGCGATCGCGGTCCCCGCTGGCGCCAATGAGGAATACGACCCGGAATATGCCGGGCACCCTGTTCGGATCGTCGCCTATGTCCTGCACCCGATCGGTGTGATCGTGGACTACCTGATCCTTCGTCCGGCGTTCTGGGTCGGGAGCCAGGAGCCCTTCGCGACCCTCTTCGGGCGGGACGACTAGCCCCGAGGTCGGTCTCGGACTTTCTCGATTGTCGGTGGGGGTCTCCGCCGGTATAGTTCTTGCATATGTCCCACTGCGTTCCTCGAGGCTGGTTGCCCGCCGCCTGCCGCTGCGTGGCGCTTGCCCTTTTCTGCGGGGTTGGCGGTGCGCAGGCCGACGACGTGTCCGAGGCGACGGAATTATTCCGCAACCTCGACTCGGAGCTACGCGTTACGGGCATGACGTTCGTGGGAAGTCGCGCCGGCGCTAGCGAGTTCGTGGTGCGAGCCGAACGCGCCGTGTTTCTTCCCGACAACGATGTTGCGGCGCTGGAAGATGTCGAGGTGACCTCCGAGACGGCCTCGGATTCGGGACGCGCGTTTGCGGTGAGTTGTGACCGCGGTGAGCTCGACGTGATGACGAACGACTTTCTCGCTGAAGGCAACGTTCGCGGTCGCACGGGGGACGGGCAGTTTTACCGGGCGCCCTGGGTCCGATACGAACACGAGCGGGCGCTCCTGTATACGGATGCCCCCGTGGTGATGCAGGATGCGACGGGGCGGTTTCGGGGAGACGGGTTCCGTTACTTCGTGAAACAGGGGCGCTTTCGCCTGCTTGGAAATGTGAGTCTGGAGCAGGGGCGATGAAGTTCGTGGGCCTCGGTGGGTGGCTTCTGGGCTGTCTCTGCGGACTTTCCGGCGCTGCGCTTGCAAACCCGGAGACCGGTCCGTCGATCGGCGAGCCGGCTGACGACGCGAATCTGGAGTCGGTTTCGGCGCCCCCTCCCGACGACGCGCCATTCGGCTTTGCGAGCTGGCAGAGCGACGCTCCACTCTCGATTCACTCCGAGGAACTCGAGGCCCTCCAGAGAGCAGGGACCCGGACGCTGGTGTTCCGGAAGAACGTGCGCGTCGTCCAGGGTGACCTGTCGATGGAGTGTGCCCGGCTCGAAGCCTACTACCCATCGAAATCGAACCAACCGGATCGCCTGGTTGCGTCGGGAAGCGTGCACCTGGCCCAGGGGGGGCAGGAAGCCTGGTGCGACGAAACGGTCTACGACCGGCGCTCGGAGTTGCTCGTGTGCCGGGGCCACGCCCGGTTCCGGGATGGAGACAACACATTGCGGGGCGAAGTGATCCATATCGATCTCGAAAAAGAGACCGTCCAGGTGAAGGGCGGAGCCGAGGTCGTGATCGAGCCCGCCCGTGTGACCGGGGGCGACTCGTGAACACGCTCGCCGGCGAGACGCTGAGCAAGCGTTATGGCGAGACCGAGGTGGTGCACTCGATCGACCTGGAGGTGCATCCTGCCGAGGTCGTCGGTCTGCTGGGTCCCAACGGCGCCGGCAAGACCACCACGTTCAACATGCTGGCTGGGGGTATCCGGCCCACTGCAGGCCGGGTGCGCCTGGGCGACGCGGAGATCACCGACCTGCCGATGTACCGCCGCGCGAGACTCGGCATTACGTATCTCCCCCAGGAACCCTCGATTTTCAGAAAGCTTTCCGTCGCAGACAACGTCAACGCGATTCTCGAGACGGTCGAGCCCAATCGGTCCGTGAGGCGCGAGCGGTTGCGAGAGCTTTTGGCGGAGCTTGGGCTGGCCGAAAAGGCAGGTCGGAGGGGTGACGCTCTCTCTGGAGGGGAGCGCAGGCGCGTTGAGATCACCCGAGCCCTGGTGCTGGATCCAAAGTTCATGCTGCTGGACGAGCCATTCGCCGGGATCGACCCGATTGCGGTGGCCGACATTCAGAAGATCATCGAGCAGCTCAAGAAACGGGGAATCGGTGTGATCATCACCGATCACAACGTGCGGGAGACCCTGTCGATCTGCGACCGCGGCTACATCATCAAGGATGGCCGCATCATCAAGCAGGGGACACCGGAGGCGATTGCTGGGGACCCGCAGGTCCGAGAGATCTACCTCGGAGAGAACTTCAGGTTGAACTGACGTGCCGCTCGAACTCAAACAGCAACTGAAGCTCAGCCAGCAGCTGGTCATGACGCCCCAGCTGCAGCAGGCGATCAAGCTGCTCCAGCTGTCGCGGCTCGAACTCGTCGACCTGGTGCAGCAGGAGCTCGAGGAAAATCCCGTCCTCGAAGAAGTCCAGGAAGGCGAAGGAGAGGGTGATCTCGAGACGTCGGAAGAAGGGGCCGGCGCCGAAGATCTAGAGGCCGGAGACGAAGGGGGCGGGGCCAGCGAGGCAGAAGCCGCCGGCGACAGCGCTGCGGCGGATCCGGCCGGAGAAACTTCGCCCCCGGACGACCTCGAGCCGACGGATGCGGAGAAGATCGCCGACGTCGACTGGCAGGATTACCTCGAATCGAACCCTCAGACGGGCATGCGCGAGGTGCGCGATGACGACCGGCCGCCGCTGGAGGCCACGCTGACCCAGCGCACGACGCTGTCCGAGCACCTGCTGTGGCAACTGCAGATGGACCCGCCGCCGGACCCGGAGCTGCTCGCGGCCCAGTGCATCATCGGGAACCTGGATGATCGGGGATATCTCCAATCGACCGAGGAGGAGATTGCCCGGCAGACCGTGCTTGAGATTGCCGTGGTGTCGCGGGCGCTGGGGCTTGTCCAGGCGCTGGACCCTCCGGGTGTTGCTGCGCGGGACTTGAAGGAGTGCCTCACGCTGCAGGCCGATGCCCTGGGCATTGTCGATCCCCTCGTCCGACAAATTCTCGACGAGTTTCTCGACCCGCTGCTCAAGCGGGACTTCCGAGGCGTGTCCCGGCGACTGGGCATCAGCATCGTGGAAGTGGATGCGGCGGCGAAGGTGATCGGGGCGCTGGAGCCGCGGCCTGGGCGCGCGTTCGGCGGAGAAGAGCCCGTCTACATCGTTCCCGACATCTACGTCTACAAGATCGGGGACGAGTTCCACATCGTCCTGAACGACGAGGGTCTGCCGAGGCTGCGGATCAGTGCGCTCTACCGAGAGGTCCTCGCAGATCGTGCGCGTACACCGAAGGACACGCGGGCCTATGTGAATGACAAGGTCCGTTCCGCGTTGTGGCTGATCAAGTCGATTCACCAGCGCCAGCGCACGATCTACAAGGTCATGCAGAGCATCATCAAGTTCCAACGAGAATTCTTCGAGGCCGGGGTCGAAGAATTGAAGCCGCTGAATCTCCGCGACGTTGCCGATGATATCGAGATGCACGAATCGACGGTCAGTCGAGTGACGACGAACAAGTACGCCCACACGCCCCAGGGCATCTTCGAGCTGAAGTACTTCTTCAACTCGCGAATCCAGAAACTCAACGGTGAGGTCATCGCGAGCGAGAGCGTGAAGGAGCGAATCTCCCAGCTCATTCGCAACGAGGATCCGAGGCGCCCATTGTCGGACCAGCGAATTGCCGAAATGCTCCGGGTGCACGGGATCGACATCGCCCGCCGCACGGTCACCAAGTACCGGGAATCGTTGAACCTTCTGTCGTCGACGAAACGGCGGCAGGTCGGCTAGCCTACAGCCGCCGACCGGGTACTGGAGAGACGTTCGATGACGATCATGGACATCCTAGTGAAGGACGCCGTGATCCTGGATCTCGGTGTGCGAAGCAAGGCAGATGTGCTCGCCGAAATGGCGGCCGCCCTTGCGAAGGTCGAGCCCCAGATCGACGGCGAGCGGTTACTCGAGGTGCTGAAGGAGCGGGAAGCGCTGCAGAGCACCGGGATCGGAGAGGGCGTTGCGATTCCGCACGGAAAGCTGACCGGCCTCGATCGCCTCGTGGCGTCCTTTGCGCGCAGTTCCGAAGGGATCGACTTCGACTCGATCGATGGTCAGCCCACTCACCATTTCTTCCTCCTCGTAGTTCCGGAGCACTCGGGGGGGCAGTACCTGAAGGCGCTGGCGCGAATCTCCCGCTTCTTCCGCGACCCCGAGTTCCGGCAGCGCCTGGAAGCGGTGGAGACGCTGGAGGAGGTCATCCGGGCTATCGAGGAAGAGGACGCCAAGCTCTAGGGGACGCGGCGTCCGGGGGGGTCTTGGCATGACGGTTCATGGGACGCTCGTCGATGTGGGTAGCGTGGGGGTTCTGCTGCTCGGGCCCAGCGGCGTCGGCAAGAGCGAATGCGCCCTGGAGTTGATCTCTCGCGGGCACCGGCTCGTGGCGGACGACGTCGTGCGGCTGGAACCTCACCGCGATGGTTGGGTCGTGGGTTCTTCTCCCGAGAACATCCGCCACCACCTCGAGATTCGGGGGCTGGGGATTGTCTACATCCCGGACCTCTATGGGCGCGCGCGGGTTCTGGACCGGGCAAAGATCGATTTGGTCTGCAGCATCGCGCACTGGGAATCGGGCGCGGACTATGACCGGCTCGGGCTCGACCCGAGTTGGCGGGAACTTGGGGGCGTGAAAGTGCGGGAACTCAACCTGCCGGCGCGACCCGGAGGGAGCATGGCGACGATCGTGGAGGTCGCGGCGCTCGAGCACCGGAGGCTTGCCCGGGGCGGGGAGAGCGCGGCGGTCCGACTCGATACCCGGATGCGTCGGGCCATGGGTGAGCCGTGACGGGGAGAGGGCCTCAAGTCGTGTTCGTGGGCGGGCTTTCCGGAAGCGGGAAGACCACCGCCATGGCGGCCCTGGAGGACCTCTCCTTCTACTGCGTGGACAACCTGCCGGCGCAGTTGATCGAGCAGTTTCTTCACCTGTGCGAGCAGTCGACACCGCCGATCGAAAAAATTGCGCTCGCGGTGGAAACTCGGGCTCCGCAGTTCCTCGCGGAGGTTCCCGCCGTGGTTGAACGACTTCGCTCCGGCGGCGTCGACGTGCAGGTCGTGTTTCTCGAATGTGCCAACGAGGTTCTCGAGACGCGCTACCGGGAGACGCGGCGCGTCCACCCCCAGGCACCGGACGGTACCGTGAGCGATGGGATCGAACGAGAGCGGGCGCTCCTCGCCGAACTGGCGGCGCTCGCGGACCATCTTGTGGACACATCCACGCTGAACGTTCACGAACTCAAGGCAGACGTGATCCGGCGCCTGGGTGGAGCCGAGCGAGAAACCGTCGTGAACCTGGTCTCCTTCGGCTTTCGGTACCCGACGCCGCAGACGGCGGAGCTCCTCTTCGATGTTCGCTTTCTGCCGAACCCCTATTTCGAAGATGACCTGCGGCCGCTCACCGGGCGGGACCCGCGGGTGGCGGCTCATGCCCTCGATACTGAGCGTGGCCGCGAACTGATGGATCACCTGGGGCGATTGCTGGCGTTCTTGTTGCCGCTGTACGACAAGGAGGGGAAGGCCTACCTGACCATCGGAGTGGGGTGTACCGGCGGGCGGCACCGGTCGGTCGCCGTCGTCGAGGCGCTCGCAGACTCGATTCGTTCCGGCGGGCGGGAGGTGAATGTTCAGCACCGAGATGCGGAGAGGAGCCAATGAAGGTCGGAGTCGTCATCGTCACCCACTACGGACTGGCGGCCGAATTTCTCCATGCGGTCGACTTGATCGTGCCGGATGCGCCGAAGTTCCACTCGGTTGCGATCGACCCTGGGCAGGGCGTGGAAGAGATGCGCGCGGCGATCGGGGCGGCGCTCACGGCGGCCGAGAGCGGCGCCGGAGTCCTCGTGTTGACAGACATGTTCGGCGGAACTCCCTCGAACATCAGCCTCTCGTTCCTCGAGAATCGAGAGGTCGAGGTCGTGACGGGTGTCAACCTGCCCATGCTGATCAAGCTGGCGACGCTCTCCAACGACAAGTCGCTCGAAGAACTCGCCGCGATGATCAAGGACTACGGCCGGCGGAACATTTCGGTCGCTCGAGAATTGCTGCCGGAGGAGGATTCTTGAGCGACGCGCCGGAAATTGAAGCCGAGTTCCGCATCGCCAGCGAGTTGGGTCTCCACGCGCGGCCGGCCGGTCGGCTTGCTGCTGCCGCGGCCCGCTTCGAGAGCCAGATCTCCGTCGGACGGAGCGGTGAGTGGGTCGATGCGCGCAGCGTACTCTCGCTCCTCTCGTTGGCCGCCGGGCCCGGTGTACTGGTGCGGGTGCGTGCCGTGGGGCCAGATGCCGAGGAGGCGATCGGCGCCCTCGGCGACATGCTCGAGGAGCCGAACCCCGACAATTGAATCCCAGCGGCGCCTTGCGTAGAGTGCGCGTCCCCGTCCACCGCGTTGGAGCCATGATGCCGAAATCGCTGTTTACGTCCGAGTCCGTGTCCATGGGACATCCGGACAAGATGTGCGACCAGGTTTCTGATGCGGTTCTCGACGCAATGTTGGAACAGGATCCCCACTCTCGTGTGGCCTGCGAAACGCTCACCACCACGGGGCTGGTTTTGGTGGCAGGGGAGGTGACCACGACGGCGCGCGTCGACCTTCCGGTGCTGATCCGCGGCGTCGTGCAGGACATCGGTTACACGGACTCGGCCATGGGATTCGATGCGGGGACGTGTGCCGTGCAGGTCGCCCTCGGCCAGCAGTCCCCGGACATCGCCCAGGGGGTCGACGAGGGAGAGGGGCTCCACAAGGAACAGGGCGCGGGCGACCAGGGAATGATGTTTGGCTTTGCCTGCAACGAGACGCCCGAGTTGATGCCCGCGCCGATCCGCTTGGCGCACCGTTTGATCGAGCGCCATCGGATGAGTTTCGAGTCCGGGGAAATCGACTACCTCCGTCCGGATGCGAAATCCCAGGTAACGATCGAGTACGACGGAGACGCGCCGAGGCGGATTTCGGCCGTGGTTCTCTCTACGCAGCACGCGGACAACGTGTCGTGGGAGCAGATCAAGGAGGACATCCGGGACCAGGTCATCCTGCCGACGTTGCCCGGAGAGTGGATGGACCACGACACCACGATTCACGTGAACCCGACGGGTCGTTTCGTCGTGGGCGGCCCGATGGGTGACGCCGGCCTCACCGGCCGGAAGATCATCGTCGACACCTACGGCGGCATGGGACGCCATGGCGGCGGCGCGTTTTCGGGAAAGGACCCGTCGAAGGTCGACCGGAGCGCGGCCTACGCTGCCCGGTGGGTGGCGAAGAACGTCGTGAAGGGGGGCCTTGCGGATCGGTGCGAGGTTCAGTTGGCCTATGCCATCGGCGTGGCCGAGCCCGTTTCGATTCGCGTCGACACGTTCGGGACCGGTACCCACGGGCCGGAAAAGCTCGAACGGCTGGTGCGCAAGCATTTCGACCTGACGCCGCGCGGGATCATCGAATCCCTCGAACTCAAGCAGCCGATCTACCGCGCGACTTCCTACCACGGCCACTTCGGCCGGGAGGACCAGGGCTTTCCCTGGGAGGAGACGGGCAAGGCCGAGGCGCTTGCCCGCGACGCTTCGCGTTGACGTGGCCCGCCCGCGGGCGGTGGGTTGGGGCCCTCGTGGGGACGATCCTCGGGGCCCTGGGAGCCGCGGCGGATGACACAGGGAGCGGAGCGGCGGTACCGGGGCGGAGTGATCGCGGCGAAGCGCCCCCGATTCGTGTTCTCCTGCGGGAGGGCCCCGACCCCGCGTCCGTGGGTCCGATCGGGGGGGGCACGGTGCGGATCGCGCCGGCGCCGGGCGGCGCGCTGCGTGTCGACGGCCGGGTCGCCGGGCCGGTGTGGCGATCCAGGGACTCCGGCCTCGCGGTCGATGGGGTCCGGGTCCGGGGTGCCGTCGAGGTCCGGCGGTCCGACGGCGGCCTCGCGGTCGTGAATGTCGTGCCCCTGGAGCCCTACGTGGCTGGGACGGTGGGGCGGGAGATCTACGCCAGCTGGAATCCGGAGACCCTCAAGGCCCAGGCGGTCGTCACGCGGACCTACGCCCTGAATCGGCGGGGTGCCCGCTCGCGGGCGGCCTGGGACCTCGCCGCGGACACCACGGGGCAGGTCTACGGGGGCCTGGATGCCGAGAGCGCCCCCGTGGTCCAGGCAGTCCGGGCGACCGAGGGCGAGTGGCTGGCGTGGGAGGGCGAGCCGATCCTGGCCGTATTCCACTCGGCGTCCGGCGGCCAGACTGCCGGGGCCGAGGAGGTGTGGGGGCAGACCCTCCCTTACCTGGAAAGCGTGGAGGTGAAGGGAGAGGACGGATCTCCCGATACCTACTGGCGCGCAACCGTATCCCGCTCCACACTGGGGCGCGCTCTCGCTCCGCTGGGGGTCCGGGTGGGGGCGATCCGGGAAATTCGGGTCGCCGACCGGTGGCCGAGCGGGCGTGCTCGGACCGTGTACGTGAGCGGCCGGGAGGGGGCGGAGAAAGTGACGGCCCGCGATCTGCGTCGGGCTCTGGGGGGCGATGTGATTCGGAGCACGCTGTTCGAAATCCGGAGCCAGGACGACTCGGTGCTGATCATCGGGTCCGGGCACGGTCATGGCGTGGGTATGAGTCAGTGGGGCGCGGAGGCCATGGCGCAAGAGGGCGCTAGCTACCGCGAAATTCTTGCGGCGTTCTACCCGGGCGCCCAACTGGTGAAGGGGGTCCCGGAATGAACGTCGAGCCGCTGGCCGTGCTACTCCAGGCCCAATCGGAGCCGTCACCCTTCGGAATGCTGCTTCCGATGGGCGCGATCTTCGCCATCTTCTATTTCCTGCTCATCCGCCCCCAGCAAAAACGCCAACGCGAGCAGGACGAGATGCTCAAGGCGATCGAAAAGGGCGATTCCATCGTCACGGCGGGCGGGCTTCACGGGACCGTGGTGGGAACCACCGACGACACGTTGACCGTCGAAATCGCCGCGCTCAAGGGAGAGCGCGTTCGGGTCAAGGTGGCGCGGTCGAAGATCGATTCGCGCACGAAGCGGGGTGAGGACTCGTGAACAGGCTGCGTTTCCGGATCGCGAGCATTGCCGCGATCGTCCTGGTCTTCGGGTATCTCACCGTGGCGAATTTCGTGCCCCAGTCGGTGCGGATGGAGAGCCCCTGGTGGCCGGACCAGGGGTTGCGCCTGGGCCTCGATCTCCAGGGCGGCATCCACTGGGTGATCGGGGTGCGCCTCGATATCGCGGAGCAACACGAGCTCGAATTCCTGGGCGGGCGCCTCGACGAAATCGTCGAAGCCGAGGGCATCGATCTCGGGAAGATCTCGATCGAAGGCGCGGAGATCGTCGTGGGGGAGATTCCCGAGGCTGGAATGCTTCGCCTGGAAACGTTCGTGGAGCAGAACCAGGGGGTCCAGATCGCGAGCCGCGGGCCCCGGGAGGCACGCCTGGAGCTCACGGGTGCGTGGCGGCAGGAAGTCCGCGAGCGCGGCATGCAGCAGGTGCTCGAAGTGCTCCGGCGTCGGATCGACGACCCGACCAAGGGCATTCCCGAGTCGGTCGTCACGCGCCAGGGGGACGACAGGATCCTGGTGCAGATTCCCGGGGGCAAGATCGAGCGGGAGCAGGCGGGCCGCCTGCTCGAGGTGACGGGCTTTCTCGAGTTCAAGATCGTCCAGGACCTCGCCCAGACCGAGGAGTTGCTGCGGGGGCAGTATCCCGAGGGCCTTCCCGACGGCACGGAGATCGTTTTCGAGCGCGACAAGGAGACGGACCGGATCCTCACCGCCTATCTCGTGAGCGAGCAGGCGGCGGTGACGGGTGACTACCTCGACGACGCGCGCGTTTCCTACGACCGCATGAATCGCCCGGTGGTGAGCTTCACGTTCAACCCCGACGGCGGGCAGATCTTCGGCGAACTCACTGGGGAGAACCTCCGCGAGCAACTCGCGATCCTGCTCGACGACCGGGTCTACAGTGCCCCGACCATCCAGAGCCGGATCAGCATGCGCGGCCAGATCGAGGGCCGCTTCACGCCCCAGGAAGCGGCCGACCTTGCCGTGGTCCTGCGCGCGGGTTCGCTCTCGGTTCCGGTCGAAATCGAGGAGGAACGCACGGTGGGCCCGGCGCTGGGCGCCGACTCGATTGCCCGCGGGCGCGACGCCTCGATCCTCGGCTTCTCGCTGATCCTCGTCTTCGTCGTGCTCTACTACCGGGTGTCGGGCCTGTTTGCCGGGGTCGCGTTGATGGCGAACCTCGTGCTTCTGATCGGGGTCATGTCCCTCTTTCATGCGACGCTCACACTCCCCGGCCTGGCCGGTGTGGTCTTGACCGTGGGCATGGCGGTCGATGCCAACGTGATCATTTTCGAACGCATCCGCGAGGAACTGCGGGCAGGCAAGACGCCCCGGGCCGCCATCAAGACCGGCTTCGACAAGGCGCTCTGGACGATACTGGACGCGAACATCACGACCCTGATCACCGCCCTGGTGCTCTACGAGTTCGGCACCGGTCCGATCAAGGGCTTCGCGGTCACTCTTTCCATCGGCGTCGTGACGAGCGTATTTGCGGCGCTGGTCATCACGCGAACGCTCTATGACCTGTATCCCGGCGTGCGACCCGTCGAGACGGTTTCGATCTAGGGGAGGAGACGGTGCCCTTCGAGCTGGTTCCTGCGGGAACGAACATCAACTTCATCGGCAAGCGGCGCATCGCCGCGGCGATTTCGGTCGCCGTGCTCCTGGCGTCGGCAATTGCCATTCCGGTGCGCGGCGTGCGGTTGGGAATCGATTTCGCCGGCGGTACCGAGATCCAGGTGCGCTTCGAAGGCGAGGCCGCGGCGACCGAGGGGCGCATCCGCGAGGTTGTGGCTGGCTGCGGGGTGGAAGACGCGAGCGTGGTTCGTTTCGGTGGCGCCGATGTCTTCCTGCTGAAGTTCGCCGCGGCGTCCCAGGAACTCGTGGACGGGGCGCTGGCCAGCGAGACGTGTCCGATCGGGCGGTCCGATCGCCAGGCCCTGGAAGAGTTTCGGAGCGGGAAGCCCGAGGACGCCGATGTCACGGGCCAGATCGTCAACGTCCTGTCTCACGCCCTGGGCAATTCCATCGGGCCCCTGGAAGTGGACCGTGTCGAGTTCGTCGGGCCCCGCGTCGGGAATGAGCTGCGCCGGGATGGGATCTTCTCGCTCCTCATCGCTTCCCTGTTGATCCTGATCTACGTCAGTTTCCGCTTCAGTACGCGATTTGCTCCCGGCGCCATCGTGGCCCTGGTGCACGATGTCGGCATCACCGCGGGCATCTTCGTCATTTTCGGCCTGGAGTTCGACCTGAAGGTGCTCGCCGCGTTGCTCGCGATCATCGGCTACAGCCTGAACGATACGATCATCATCTACGACCGCATCCGCGAGAACATGGAACGGCGGACCAAGCACGACCTCGAAGACGTGCTCAACCGAAGCGTGAACCAGACGCTCTCGCGAACGGTGCTCACCTCGGGCACCACGATGGCGGCGGTGCTGGCGCTGCTCTTCCTCGGTGGGCCGGTGCTGCGACCCTTTGCCCTGGCGATGACGATCGGCATCATCGTCGGGACCTACTCGTCGATCTATATCGCCGCGCCGACCTTGCTCTGGCTGGAGCGTCGCTTCGGCGACGCGAGCTGACGCCCGTCAGGCGGTCTGGCGTACCGGGGGTGCGCCGCCGCTGGCGGTTGCCGGCGGGGCCGCGCTGCCGCCCGCTTCCTGCTGGCTCATGTGGATGGAGCCGTTGATCACGGCGCCCTCCGCCACCACCAGGCGCGGTGCCGTCACGTCGCCGTCGACGACACCGGTGGCCTGGATCTCGATGCGCTCGAGTCCCTTCACGTTTCCCGAGACGTGTCCGATCACCACCACGCTCTTCGCCTTGATCTCGGCGTGAACGACGCCGTTGGCGCCGATGGTGAGCTGGTTGTTCGGCAGGTCCACCTTGCCGTCGACCTTGCCCTCGACCGCAATGTCTTCGTTGCCCGTGAGGTCGCCCTTGATCGCGATCGACTTTCCGATGTTGGCCACGTCGCTAGTCCCCCCGTTGGCATCGCGTGGATTGCCGGGTTTCGGCCGCGGGGTCGGGGAGGGCGGGGCGCCGCTCGCGGCGGGCGCCGCGTCGGGCATGGACTCGTCGCGCTTGAACAGGGCCACCCGTCTCTCCTACCGTCGCGGAGCCGCTGATCTTACCGCAGGCGCGCAGCCTGTTCGATGTCGATGTT
>JAYZFQ010000042.1:0-24163 GCA_036336695.1 Myxococcota bacterium | reverse complement strand
TTCACGGTCTACCGGGTCGCGGACAAAGTGCGCGACTTCGACTCCGGCCGGATGCTCGGATACCACGTGGAACTGCTCGGCTGGGTCGAGGTCCTGGAGACACGCGACGAGTCGTCCCTGGCGGTCGTGCGCCGCTCCGCTTCGGAGATGCGGATCGGTGACCGGCTGATGCCGCGCCGCGCACCCGTGGGCGATATCGCCATTCGGACCGAGCCGGGCGACGTGGAGGGCAGGATCAGCTTCCTGCCGCAAAGTCGCACGGCGATGGGAACCCTCGACTATGTCTACCTGAACCGCGGGGTCGAGGACGGGCTCGGCGTCGGCTCGGCGCTCGAGGTGTACCGCAAGGGCTTCCCGGCCCACGACACCGTGCGGGGCACGCCGGTGCGGGTTTCCGATCGGGTCGTGGCGGATCTGCTCGTGGTGCGCGCCGAGGCAGAGGCTTCCGTTGCGCTGGTGCGCCGGACGGAGGAGGAGCTCGCCTTGGGTGACTTCTTCCGCAGCGGGCCCGAGTAGCGCTGCACTTCCCCGGCGGTCCACGACCGCCCGGCCGTGTTTTGCGCCGCGACGGGCGTGCGCTACATCCCCCGAGGCCCCGGTCCCGGGGACTCCACGTGGACACCGCTACCGATTGCCTGCGGCCCGGGGACGAACGCCCCGCGGCTCGCGCAGCCCTCTGTGATTGGCTCGAGATTCAGCGTCGTTATGTCTTTGCCCCCCAGCGTGCTCGGCACCTCCTGGAGCAGACGGCGGACCCGCGCCGGCTGTTGTCCGGCGGGCGGTCCCGGGGCGGTGTGCCGGCGACCCAACGCAGCGTCGAGCAACTTGCCCGGGTGGGAGCGGTCGCGGTGCCCTTCGGCTCCCGGGCGTATCCGGAGCGGCTTGCCGAACTGGTGGACGCTCCGCCGCTCCTCCTGGTCCGGGGGCGCCCGGAACTCCTGTGCGCGCCCGCCGTGGCGATCGTCGGCTCCCGGGCAGCGACTGCGTACGGGCGCACGACGGCGCGGCGCTTTGCGCTGGCGTTGGCGCGCGCCGGATTCGTCGTGGTCTCGGGGATGGCCACCGGCGTGGACGGTGTGGCGCACGCCGCCGCTCTCGAGGCCGGGGGAAGCACGCTCGCGGTTCTCGCCTGTGGTCCCGACCGCGTGTACCCGGCTTCTCACCGGAATCTCTCGAGACGCGTCGTGGAAACCGGTGCGCTCGTGACCGAGTTTCCCGTGGGCACGCCGCCGCGTCCCGCCCACTTCCCCCTGCGCAACCGCATCATCAGCGCCCTGGCCCGGGCGGTCCTCGTCGTGGAGGCGAGGGAGCGGAGCGGATCGCTCGTGACTGCACGGCTCGCGGCGGACCAGGGCGTGGATGTCTGGGCGGTCCCGGGGCCGGTGGATTCACCGGCGAGCGCTGGAACGAATCGTCTCCTGCGCGACGGCGCCTACGTCGCCCTCGATCCGGGGGAGATGCTCGAGGCTCTTGGGCGCCCGGCTACAGCTGTCGCCGTCCCAGGGTCCGGTCCCCCCGACCCGGTGGTGTCCGGGCTCGCGGGGCGGGTCCTGGCGTCCCTCCGCGACACCCCGCAGACCCCGGACGCATTGGCCCATGCCCTCGGTCTCGCGCCTGCGGGCCTGGCGCCGGTCCTCGTGGAACTCGCCCTGGCGGGCCATGTCGCGGAGGAGCGGGACGGCCTCCTCCGGTGTGTGTCACCCCTTCCGGAATGAGGGCTATCCTCGGGCGTTCGGGGGGCGGAGGATGACGCCGTTCTACACCAGAGGCGCCGGGGCGCTCCGGCGACGCTCCTTTCCGCTCCGGGCGCCACAGGACTCCCGGGCCGGGGGCCCTGAGTGACGGCGCGCGGCTTCGAGGCCAGCCTGGGCCGTTTCGACCTCCACCTGCGGGCGGAGCGGAACCTGTCGGACCATACCCGCCGTGCGTACGCGGCCGACGTGCGCCAGTTTGCGGCGACCCTCGCGTCCGGGGTCTCGCCCGGGGATGTGGCGCCCGGAGACGTCCGCCAGTTCTTGACGGCGCTCCACGGCCGTCGCAACCCGGCCACACTGGCGCGAAAGCTGGCGTCGGTCCGTGCCTTCTTCCGCTTCCTGGTGCGCGAAGGCGACTGTCGCTTCGATCCAACGGCGGGCATGCCCTTGCCCCGGACGCCGAAGCGATTGCCCCGGCCGCTTCCGGTAGACGATTGCCAGAGCTTTCTCGACTCGATTCCTGCGGACAGTACGGCACCGGCGGATCTTCGCGATCGCGCGGTGCTCGAACTCCTTTACGGCGCGGGTCTCCGCGTGGGGGAACTCGTCGGACTCGACGTCCGGGACGTCGATCTTCACCGGGGAGACGTTCGCGTGCTCGGCAAGGGGGGTAAGGAGCGGGTGGTGCCGTTGCCCGCTGCCGCTCGTGAAGCGCTTCGCGCCTGGTTGGATCACCGGCGCGCGCCGGGAGTTCTGGGCGAGCCGCTCTTCATCGCCCTGCGGCCGTCGCGTCGCAGGCTTCTCGATCGCGATGTGCGCCGGGTGCTTCGGCGTCGCGCGCAACGGGCAGGCATCGCCGGATCGGTCCACCCGCATCGCTTGCGGCATAGTTACGCGACGCACCTGCTCGACATGGGCGCGGATCTCCGGGAGATCCAGGAACTCCTCGGTCATGCAAGTCTCTCGACGACGGAGAAATACACCGCGGTGTCCGCCGAGCGTCTGGTGGAGGTGTATGATCGCGCACACCCGAGAGCGCGTGGAAAACGCGCCGGCAAACAGCAGCGGAACCGCACATGAGTGATGCAAGCCGAGGAGTACGTGTGCGGTCGACGACGGTGGTCGCGGTGGTGCGCGATGGCTGTATCGCGATGGCCTCCGACGGCCAGGTCACGGTGGGAGAGACCGTCGTGAAGCGCGGTGCCCAGAAAGTTCGCAAGGTCGCGGGGCACGAGGCGCTGATCGGGTTTGCGGGCGGAGCCGCCGACGCCATGGCGCTCGGGGAGCGTTGGGAGGCGAAGCTCGACGAGCAGCGAGGCAACCTCCGGCGCGCCGCCGTGGAACTGGCCAAAGACTGGCGGACCGACCGTGCCCTGAGGCGGCTCGAGGCCCTGCTCGTCGTGGGAGACGCCGAGAGTGTCCTGGTGGTCTCGGGCAACGGCGACGTGATCGAACCGGACGATGGCATTGCGGCGGTGGGCTCAGGGGGTTCCTACGCCGTCGCAGCTGCTCGGGCGCTGGCCCGGCACTCGGCGCTGTCTGCTGAGGCGATCGCCACCGAAGCGCTCGGCATTGCCGCGGAGATCTGCATCTACACCAACGACAATGTTTCCGTGGTGACCTTGCCGTGAGTGCGCTCCGCAGTTTCACGCCGCGGGAGGTCGTCTCGGAACTCGACCGCTACATCGTGGGGCAGGGCGAAGCGAAGCGCGCCGTGGCCATTGCCCTGCGGAACCGGTGGCGCCGACAACAGGTTCCCGAGGAACTCCGCGACGAAATCGCTCCCAAGAACATCATCATGATCGGCCCGACCGGAGTCGGCAAGACCGAGGTGGCCCGTCGGCTCGCCAAGCTGGCGCAGGCGCCCTTCGTCAAGGTGGAGGCGTCCAAGTTCACCGAGGTCGGGTACGTCGGCCGGGATGTCGAGTCGATCGTGCGAGACCTGGTCGAGACCGGGGTCCAGATCGTCACCGACGAGGAGAAACGCGGCGTGCAGGCCCGCGCCGAGGAGTGCGCGGAAGAGCGTCTGCTCGACGCGCTGTTGCCGCCGGCCGATTCGGCCGTGGAGGGAGAGGCGGCACCGGGAAACGAGACCCGCGAGAAGCTGCGCCGTCTCTTGCGCCAGGGAGAACTCGACGACCGCGAAGTGGAACTCGAACTCGAGGATGCCGGTGCCGGTCAGACCGTCTCGCTCTTCACGCCCCAGGGTGTCGAGGAGATGGGTATGCAGTTCAAGGACCTGCTCGGAGGGATGCTGCCCGCTCGCACGCGTCGCCGTCGCCTGAAGCTACCCGCGGCGAAGGAGGCGCTGGTGGCCGAAGAGGCGGCGCGGCTCGTCGACATGGATGCGGTGCGCGAGCAGGCGATCGCCCGGGTCGAGCAGTCGGGCATCGTCTTCATCGACGAGATCGACAAGGTCGCGGTGGGGGCGGGAGCGCGGCAGGGCGCCGACGTTTCCCGGGAGGGCGTTCAACGCGACCTGCTCCCGATCGTCGAGGGTTCAACGGTGCAGACCAAGCACGGCGTCGTCCGCACCGACCACGTGCTCTTCATCGCTGCCGGAGCATTTCACGTCGCGAAGCCGTCGGACCTGATTCCCGAACTCCAGGGCCGTTTCCCGATCCGCGTCGAACTCACGAGTCTCTCCGAGGAGGATTTCGTCCGGATCCTGGCGGAGCCGCGCAACTCGCTCGTCCGCCAGTACACGGAACTCCTGCGGACCGAGGGCATCGAGCTCGAGTTCAAGGAGGACGGTATTCGGACGCTCGCCGAGTTCGCTGCTCGTGTGAATCGCCAGGCCGACGATATCGGTGCGCGGCGGTTGCACACGGTGATGGAGCGCCTGCTCGAGGACCTGTCTTTCGAGGCGCCCGACCTCGGTCCGTCGCAGCAGGTGGTCGACGAGGTCTTCGTTCGCGAGCGTTTGCTGGAGTTCGTCGAGGACGAGGATCTCTCGCGCTACATCCTGTAGCGACCGCGGTTGGCGGCACTTCGCGACGTCCTCCGGTACCGTTGAGGGCTCGGATCCCGAAACGCGCGGTGCGCTCCCGACGGGTAGGAGCGGGGCGCCGGGAGGAGCCCGCGAGAGCGGCAGGCGGGGCGCATGAAGGAACTCATCGACAAAGCCGAGGTCCTGGTCGAGGCGCTGCCCTACATCCGGCGCTTCTATGACAAGACCGTTGTGGTGAAGTACGGCGGCAGCGCGATGCGGGAGGAGGCGCTGCGCGCTTCCTTCGCCGTGGACATCGTACTGCTCAAGTACATCGGCTTGCGGCCGGTCATCGTCCATGGCGGAGGGCCGCAGATCGGCGAGACGCTCGAGCGGCTCGGGAAGACTTCGACGTTTGTCGACGGGCTCCGCGTCACCGACGACGCAACCATGGAGGTCGTGGAAATGGTTCTCGGGGGCAAGGTCAACCGGGAGATCGTGGCCCTGGTGCAGCAGGGCGGCGGCCAGTCCATGGGTCTTACGGGCAGCGACGGCGGCATGATCCGGGTGACACGGCATCTCGAAGAAAACCGCGATCTCGGACGGGTGGGGCGGGTAGTCTCCGTCGACCCTGCGCCGATCGTCGCGGTCAATGAGGCAGGATACGTCCCGGTCATCGCGCCGATTGGCGTGGACGACGCGGGGACCACGCACAACGTCAACGCCGACGAGGCTGCCGGCGCCATCGCCGTTTCGCTGGCCGCGGAGAAGCTCATCCTCCTGACCGACGTCGAGGGGATTCGAGACGCCCAGGAAAACCTGCTGCCGCAGCTGACGGCCGAAGAGGCCCGCAAGCACATCGCCGAAGGCACGATTCGCGAGGGCATGATCCCGAAGGTGCGCTGTTGCATCGATGCCCTGGATCGCGGGGTGTCCCGGGCTCACGTGATCGACGGTCGTGTGCTTCACTCCCTGCTGCTCGAAATCTTCACGGACGTCGGGGTTGGCACCCTGATCACGAACTGAGGAGCCATGCCGAAGGATTTCGTCAGCCTCGCGGACTGGCCCGCAGACGAGTTGTGGGGCCTGCTCGACCGGGCTCGGGAACTCAAGGAACTCGACCGCGGCGGGCAGCGCCCGCAGACCCTGCAGGGTCGCGTGTTGGCGCTTTTTTTCGAGAAGCCCTCGTTGCGCACGCACGTGACCTTCGAGGCCGGGATGACCCAGCTCGGCGGCCACGCGATCCTGCTGCGGCCCGAGCAAGTTGGGATCGGCACGCGGGAGTCTGCCGCCGACGTCGCGCGGAACCTGTCGCGCTGGGTCGACGGCCTCGTCGCGCGGACCTTCCGTCACGATCTGGTGGCCGACCTGGCGGCGTCGGCGACGATTCCCGTGATCAATGGGCTCACCGACCTGCTGCATCCCTGCCAGGTGATGGCAGATTTCCAGACGGTGGCCGAGCGCCGGCCGCTCAAGGATTCGGCGATTGCCTACGTCGGCGACGGCAACAACATGGCCAACTCCCTGCTGCTCGGTGCAGCCGTGCTCGGCCTGGAGTTGCGGCTTTCCACCCCGGCCAGCCACCGGCCTCCGGCGGCGATTCGCGAACGGGCCGAAGGTCTCGCCGGGGCCAGTGGCGCTCGCCTGACCTGGACCGAGGAGCCCGCCCAGGCGGTCGCGGGGGCGGACTTCGTCTACACCGACGTATGGACGAGCATGGGCCAGGAAGACGAGGGCGCACGCCGCCGGGAGATCTTCGCGCCCTACCAGGTGAATGCGACGCTCCTGAGCGCCGCTCCCGAGGCGTTCGTGCTGCACTGCCTCCCGGCGCACCGCGGCGAGGAGATCACGGACGACGTGCTGGACGGGGAGCGGAGCATCGTCTTCGACCAGGCCGAAAACCGCCTGCACGCCCAGAAAGCGATCCTGGAGCGCCTGCTTTCCCCGACCCGCTGATCGCCCTCCCCGCGGGGAGTCGCGTCGGCGCGCCATCTGCCCAAAGCCCGGCGGCTGCGCCTCATTTTCCGCTCCCGTCTGCCGATCAACCCTAGGCATGCGGGCGTTTTGCGCCTGCGCCGTGGGGGGGTTGTGCCGGACGCTGCCGCAGACGGGAAGCGGGAGGATCAGGTGCCCCAGCTCGTCCCCGGCTGGGAGGAGAAGGCCTCCGTACTGAGCACCGAGGAGGGCTTCCTGCTCTCGCGCATCGATGGCGAGACGTCCTGGGCCGGGTTGCGTGCCGTTTCCGGGGTCGCTTCCGAGCGGGTGGACGAATGCCTCGAGCGTTGGCTCCAGGACGGCGCCGTGACGCTGGCCGCCCTCGGTCGCCCCGTTCGGGACGACCCGGCGGGCGGCGGTATCGACCCCTCTCTCGACCTCTCCGCCGAGTTCCAGGAGCGGATCCTCGCGTTCGAGAGGGGGCTCGACCGGCCCTACCACGTGCTCCTCGGGGTTTCCCAGGATGCCGATGCCCGCGAGGTCAAGCGCGCCTATTTCAGGCTCTCCAAGGATTTCCACCCGGACCGTTACTTCGGGCGGGAGCTGGGCCACTTCGGTCCACGGCTCGACCGGATCTTCAAGAAGATCGCCCTGGCCTATGAACTCCTGCAGGACCCGTCGACGCGGGCGGAACTCGCGCGGTCCCTCGCCGGCCAGCCGCGGGGTGCATCGAACGCCGGGTCGTCCGAAAAGCGGCGCTGGCTGGAGCGGATGCGCCGGCAGTTCCAGATTCCCGAAGAGATCCTGGCCGAGCGAAAGTTCCGGGCCCGGCAACTCTGCGAGTCGGCGTTGGTCGCCGGGCACCAGAAGCGCTGGAAAGAGGCCGCCGCGTGCATTCGGCTCGCCATCGCTTTCGACCCGTGGACCGAGGCTTACAAGGAGAGCTTCGGAGACATCCAGGTCGAAGTGAACCGCCAGCGGGCCGAAGAACTGCTGTCCGAAGCCGACGGTGCCTGGGACGCGCGTTCCCGCTCGGAAGCGCTCGCGCTGTACGACGAAGTGCTCCACTACCGTCCCGCGGACGCGGAAGCCCATGGCCGCGCCGCGCAACTCGCCCTCGAACTCGAAGACTTCGAGCGGGCGCTCGAGTATGCCGAGCGAGCCTGCGAACTCTCGCCCGAGAGCGCTTCCCACCACTTTACCCGTGGCCGCGTGCTGCGGCGCCGGGGTATGAGGAAGAAGGCCATCGAAGCCTTCGACGCCGCGCGCCGACTGGATCCCGAGGATCCGCGTGCGCAGGAAGAGATTCGAAAGCTCCGACAGCGTTCGGAGCGCACACCCGGAGGCAATTCATGAGCCGTGTGATTGGCATCGATCTCGGCACCACCAATTCCTGTGTGGCCGTCATCGACGGGGGCAAGCCCATCGTGATCCCGAACCCGGGGGGATACAAGACGACCCCATCGATGTTCGCGATTTCCCAGGACGGAAAGCGTCTCGTTGGTCACCTGGCGAAGCGCCAGGCCATCACCAACGCGACCAACACGATCTTCGCATCCAAGCGCCTCATCGGCCGTCGTTTCGATTCCGAGGAAGTCCGGCGCTCCGTTGAGCTGTGCCCGTATTCGATCGTTCGCGGAGAGAACGACGACCCCCGGATCGGAATCTCCGACAAGACGTTCACCTGTCCCGAAATCGCGGCGATCCTGCTTCGAGATATGAAGAACGTCGCGGAAGAGTACCTGGGGGAGAAAGTCTCCGATGCCGTGATCACGGTCCCGGCGCATTTCAACGACACCCAGCGCCAATGCACGAAGGACGCGGGAAAGATCGCGGGCCTCAACGTGCTGCGGATTCTCAACGAGCCGACCGCCGCGGCATTGGCCTACGGCATCGGTCGAGAGGTGGAGGAGAAGATCGCCGTCTATGACCTCGGTGGCGGGACCTTCGACATTTCGATCGTGGAACTCGGCGAAGGCGTGGTGGAAGTACTCGCCACCAACGGCAACACCTTTCTCGGCGGTGAGGACCTGGATCTCCGGCTCGTCGACCATCTGCTGAAGGAATTCGAGGCCCAGGAGGGGATCGATCTCCGCCACGACGCGATGGCGCTGCAGCGCCTCAAAGATGCAGCGGAGAAGGCGAAGTGTGACCTGTCGGCCATGCAGACCACGGAGGTCAACCTGCCGTTCATCGCGAACGACGCCAGCGGTCCCCGGCATCTCAACCTCAGCGTGGAGCGGGAGACCCTGGAAGAACTGGTGCGCGATGTCGTCGAGCAGACGCTCGGTTGTGTTTCCCAGTGCCTGGACGACGCGCAACTGGGCGTCGAGGACGTGGACCACGTGGTTCTCGTCGGCGGACAGACGCGCATGCCCCTGGTGCAGAAGCTGGTGGCGGAGTACTTCGGCAAGCGCCCCCATCGCGGTGTGAGTCCCGATGAAGTCGTTGCCGTGGGAGCCTGCATCCAGGGCAGCGTGCTGACGACGGACGAGACCGACGTGCTGCTCCTGGACGTGACTCCCCTTTCCCTTGGAATTGCGACGTTCGACGGGCATTTCGCGGCGCTCATCCCCAGGAATTCGACGGTTCCCGTGATGAAGTCCCACGTGTTCACGACGACCCGCGACGAGCAGTCGGCGGTGAAGATCCGGGTGATGCAGGGCGAGAGCACGCTGGCCGCAGACAACGACCTGCTCGGAGAGTTCATTCTCAACAGCATTCCGCCCGCGCGGAAGGGAGAGCCCGAGATCGAGGTCGCCTTCGACATCGATGCCAACGGGATCGTGAGCGTTTCCGCCCGGGACCTGGCGACCCAGAGCGAGCAGTCCATCACCGTGAGCGCCCGGGGAACCCTCAGTGAGGAAGAGGTGGAGGCCCTCGGCCGCGAGCACGCGGAATTCGAGCTTCCCGAGGAGAAGTGATCGCGTGGGTTTCCCGTCTCTCTTGTCGTTCCTGGATGCGC
Source organism: Myxococcota bacterium (assembly GCA_036336695.1). GTDB lineage: Bacteria > Myxococcota_A > UBA9160 > UBA9160 > SMWR01. The sequence continues at coordinate 14,640 of JAYZFQ010000042.1, read as the reverse complement.
CCCTCGTGGTGGGGGACCCCGATGGACGTGCTGCGTATGTGAATCCCGCCTTTGCGGGGCGTTTCTCGGTGGCTGCCGAGTCCGTGATCGGTGCACCCCTGGCCCGGTTGTTCGAGGGCGGGGTGCGCGAGATGGTGCTCGATGCAGTGGCCCAGGTCTGCCACTCGGGTTCCAGCCGCCGCTTCCGCGTCCGGCATGCGGGGGTCGGTTACGCAGCCCTCGCCTCCCCGATCGTGGCCAAAGATGCCCGGGTGGGCGTGGTGATCCTGTTCAACGAGAATGCCCCGGACGACGAGCGGACGCACCGCGTGCAGCGCGACGTCCGGTCGGCATCCGAAGCCCTGGAGGGCGTGTTCGAGGAACTGGCCTCGTGCCTGGGCGATACGCGGGACGAGAAACTGCGCGGGCTGCTCGATGCCGGGGCGCGGGTCTCCGGGGAATTGAACCGCAGCGTGGCCGATCTCGGCGAGGTGCTGTCGGGAAGCCGCCCCGTGGTGCCCAACGCCGAGCGCTTCGACCCGGCGCGCGTGGCATCGGGTCTCGCCGCTCGGCTCTCCGAGGAGTTTGCAGCGGCGGGTGTCGGGATCGAAGTCCGCATGCCCGCGACGCTACCGGCCATCGAAGGAGATGCCGCGGCCTTTCGCGAGGTACTCGACGGTCTGCTCCGCGCGCGACTGGCGGGCCTGGCCTCGGGCACGTCCCTCGTGCTCGCGGCGCGCACCATCGAACGTGAGGGGACTCTCTGGGTCGTCCTGGCGCTGAAGGAGCCCCCTCCGGGTGGTGAGCCCGACGAACCGCCCCAGCGCCTGGTCGACCGCCTGTCGGTGTTGGGCGGCGACGTCCGGGTTTCGGCGGCACCCGGAGCCGGCCGAACGACCGCCATTCGACTGCACGCCCAGAGTCGGTAGACTCGCGCGCCGGAGGACTGGCGATGCCCCCCCGGCGTCCGGTGAAACGCGTGTGCCTGGCCTACAGCGGTGGGCTCGACACCTCCGTCATCCTGCACTGGCTGATCGAGCAGTACGGCTGCGAGGTCGTGGCCTACACGGCCGACGTGGGCCAGGAGGAAGAGCTCGCCGGCTTGCCGGAAAAGGCCCGGGAGACGGGCGCCGTCGATTGCGTGGTGCGCGACCTTCGCGAGGAGTTCGTGCGGGACTACGTCTTCCCCGCGGTCCGGGGCGCCGCCATCTACGAGGGTTTCTACCTGCTCGGAACCGCCCTGGCGCGGCCGCTCATTGCCAAGGACCAGGCCCAGGTCGCCCGGGAGACGGGGTGCGACGCCGTGGCCCACGGAGCTACGGGCAAGGGCAACGACCAGGTTCGCTTCGAGTTGACCTTCCGCGCGCTCGCGCCGGAGTTGGAGGTGATCGCGCCGTGGCGCGATTCCGCCTGGGACCTCCGCTCCCGGCCGGACTGCATCACCTACGCCCAGAAGCACGGCATTCCCGTCAGCGCGACGTTGACGAAGCCCTATTCGATCGACCGGAACCTGATGCACGTGTCCTTCGAAGGCGGTGTGCTCGAAGACCCGTGGCGCGCCCCGGACGAGGACATGTTCCTCTTGACCCGCTCTGCCGAAGACGCGCCCGACGCGGCGTCGGAACTGGTGATCGGTTTCGAACGGGGAACACCTGTTTCGATCGACGGAGAGGCGCTCGAACCCGTCGCGCTGCTCTCCCGGCTGAACGCGGTGGCTGGAGAGCACGGCGTGGGCCGGGTGGACCTGGTGGAAAACCGCTTCGTCGGGCTCAAGTCGCGCGGTGTCTACGAGACGCCGGGCGGGACGGTGCTCCACGTGGCGCACCGCGCCATGGAGTCGATCACCATGGATCGGGAGGTGATGCATGAGCGCGATCGGCTGTCGCCTCGGCTGGCGGAACTCATCTACAACGGGTTCTGGTTTTCCCCCGAAATGGACGTTCTCCGCGCGGCGGTGGAGGCGTCCCAGGCCAACGTGACCGGAGAGGTCCGGGTGCGGCTGTACAAGGGCGCGGTGAGCGTTACCGGCCGCCGCTCGCCGGTTTCGCTCTACGATGAGGCGCTCGCGACGTTCGACGACGCCGGCGATGCCGATGATTATGACCAGACGGATGCCACCGGGTTCATTCGCCTCCAGGGGCTGCGCTTGTCGGGCCGGCGTTGAATTCGCCGGGACGGGCGCAGTAGTCTAGGCACCCGCACGAGAAAGGATCCCCATGCCCTTCCAGTTCCAGCGTTTCCTGGCCTTGGCCGTGATCGTTACCTTCGCGTCCATTGGGTGCCATCAGCTCGATTTCGGTCCCCGGGTAAGCGAGGGCGAAATCGACATCTACGACGACCTCTTCTCCGTGTCGCCGGGTGACGACCAGCACGCGGTTGCGGTCGGTTACCACGGCGCCGCCTACTGGACGGACGACGGTGGCGAGACCTGGCACAAGGGGGATACCGGCACGAAGATGCTGCTCTATTCGGTTTCCATGGCCGACGGGCAGCACGGCTGGGCGGTGGGGCAGCTCGGCACGATCCTCCGCACCGAAGATGGCGGCGAGACCTGGCAGGCGCAGCCGAACCTCAAGTCCGACGAAGGCGTTCATCTCTTCGGGGTCCACGCGATCGACGCGGATCGCGCCTGGGCCGTGGGGGAATGGGGGACACGGATCTTCACGGAAGATGGCGGCGCGACCTGGCAGGACGACTCGGTACTGGTGACGCTCGATCACCCGATGTTCGTCTGGCTGTCTCCCAAGGACCAGGAGCGTGTGCGGGATGGAAAGAAGGTCTACGAAGACGTCGGGTTGAACTACGTCAAATGTCTCGACCCGCCGAGCCAGAGCTGCTGGATCATCGGCGAGTTCGGCTACATCTATCACAGCGACGACATGGGCAAGACCTGGCAGCGTGGTGACGTGGTCGGCGACGTTTTCATGGATCCTGTGGAACTCGGTCACAACGTGATCGCCCTGGACGACGCCGCCAAGAGCTCGTTGAACGAGTTCGCCTCGAAGATCGAGGACGAGACCCATCTCAACGTTTTGATCGACGTCACGGTTACGCCGCGTGAGCTCGCGGAGTTCGGCAATCCCGAAGATCCGTACCCCTTGTTCGAGTTGATTTCGGCTCGGATCGACGAGACGAAGGCGGTTCTCGAGGAGGCGGGCATCCTCCAGGACCGCATGCGCATGCCGAACAAGCCGCCGTGGGACTACGAGGACTTCCTCGAGCACGACCCGACGTTCCTCGACCGGTACTTCCAGGGCCGGGTGGCCGACGAGGCCCTGGTGAAGGTTTCCGTGATCCAGAACCCCTACCTGTTCACCCTCGATTTCAGCAACGAGGACGAGGGGCTGATTTCCGGTCTCGGCGGCGTCGTGCTTCGCAGCATCGACGGGGGCAAGACCTGGCGCTACGTCACGCTCGACCGGAAGCAGGCGCTGTTTTCCGTGGGTAGCGACGCGCGGGGCGTCGCGGTCGGCGAGAAGGGGCTGGTGCGCGTCTCGAAGGACGGGGGCAAGACGTGGAGCCAGCCCACGGAGGAGGAGTTCCCCACGGTCTTCACCTTCATGCGCGACGTCGACTTCGATCGCGAGAGCGACGTGGGCTACATCGTCGGCCAGCAGGGCATGATTCTCCGGAGCACCGACGGCGGCCGCAGCTGGTCCCAGGTGCTTCCGTCCGAGGAAATCGGTATCGGCCGGATGCTCTGAGCCTCGGGCTTCCACTTCGGGGCGCGGAGTTGCCGCTCGGTTGCTGTTGTTCAGTCCCGGGCGCGGAGTTCCGCTCGGTGGCCGTTGCTCAGTCCCGGGCGCAGAGTTCCGCTCGGTGGCCGTTGTTCAGTCCCGGGCTCGGAGTTCCACCCGGCGAATCTTTCCGCTCACGGTCTTGGGCAGGTCCGCCACGAATTCGATGCGGCGCGGGTACTTGTAGGGAGCCGTGGATCGCTTGACGTGTTCCTGGAGTTCACGAACGAGGGCCTCCGAAGGTGAGGTGCCGGTACGCAGCACGACGAAGGCCTTCACCACGGCGCCGCGGTCGGGATCCGGAGCGGCCACGGCGGCCGCCTCGACGACGGCTGCGTGCTCGAGGAGCGCGCTTTCCACCTCGAAGGGGCCGATCCGGTAGCCCGCCGAGATGATCACGTCGTCGTCCCGGCCGACGAACCAGAAATAACCGTCCGCATCGCGGGTCGCCCGGTCGCCCGTGAGATACCAGTCACCGCGTCGCGTTCGTCCGGTGGCCTCCGGGTCCTTCCAGTACTCTCGGAACAGGCCCGGGGGTGTCCCGTGGACGGCGATGTCGCCCACCTCGCCGGGTTCCGCCGGGTTCCCCTCCGCGTCGATCACCTCGACGCGATGGCCCGGCATGGGAAGTCCCATCGATCCCGGCCGTACGGGAACCCCGGGAAAGTTGGCGACGAGGAGGATGCTTTCGGTCTGTCCATACCCGTCCCGGATGCTGAGACCCGTGGCGTCGTGCCACGCGCGGATGACCTCGGGGTTCAGGGGCTCCCCGGCCGAGACGCATTCGCGCAGTCGTGGCAGGGAGAGCGCCGAGAGGTCTTCCTTGACGAGCATACGGAACTCCGTCGGGGGGGCGCAGAAGACCTGGGGAGCGAGTTCCTCCAGGAGCGCCAGTTCGGTTCTCGCGTCGAAGCGCGCGTCGAGGAGCACGATCTCTGCCCCGAGGCTCCACGGGCCGAAGATGACGCCGTACGCGGCTTTCGCCCACCCGGTGTCACTGGTCGTCCAGACCCGGTCGCCCGGGCGAACGCCGTGCCAGAACTCGGACGTGTAGCGCTGGGCGAAGGTGTAGGCGTGGGTGTGGAGCACCGCCTTGGGCGGTCCCGTCGTGCCGGAGGTGTAGTAGACGAGGGCGGGGTCGTCGGCGCACGTGTCGCGCGCCGCGTCGGCACCGCTGTCCCTTCCTTCCAAGGCCGCGGCCAGGTCCGTCCAGCCCTCCGGGGTTGCGGTTTCCGCCGGGGCGGCGCAGATCCGGTGTCGAAGGCCGGCGGTCTCGTTCCCGGCAGCGTCGACGGCAGCGGACTGGGCGGGATCCGTAACGACGGCGACGGCGCCGCTATGTCGGGCGCGGTAGGCGATGTCCTTCGGGCGCAGGGTGGTGGAGCAGGGGATGACCAGTGCGCCGGATTTCAGCGCACCCACCAACACCACGTGCCACTCGGGGACGCGCGGCAGCATGAGGAGCACCGGGTCGCCGGGTCCGATGCCGAGTTCCCGAAACAGGTGCGCGACCCGGTTGGAAGCGGTTGCAATTTCGCCGAAGGTGAAGCGCCGTTGGGTGCCGGTGGCGTTGCGCCAGAGGAGCGCCGGCTGGTTCGGGGGCATGCGGTCGACCACGTCGCGGCCGAAATTGAACCGGTCGGGGACGTCCCACTGGAAGGCCGCTGACGTTTCGCGCCAGGCGGCGAGCCCCGAGTCCGACGGTGCCATCGTCCCTCCGGCGCGATGCCGGCCGCGGGACCCCACCCGCGCGCCCTGCACCCGCGGTGCCCATCCTAGCGACGCGGCTCGCGGGGGTTTCCGCGGGGGAAGGTTTTTCTCCCCGTGTCTCACCGATGCGGCTACGTTGGCGGGCAAGGCTCCCTCTAGTTGTAGGGAAAAGGCACCACATGAGGCTCTCAAGCCGGCAACTCCAAGAGCCGAACCGTTTCCTGGGGGTGCATTCCTCATGAGCAGCGGGTCTCGAGATCGCGCACGCGAGCGGCTTCTCGCGGAAAACGAGCAGCTGCGCAATTCGCTTCGGACGCTCGAGGCGAGCCAGGTGCTCATGAGTTGCCTGGAGCCCGGGGAAATCTTCGCCGTTGCGCTCGATGTGCTGCTCGGGGCGTCCGGCGAGACGCGGGGCCTGGCGCTGTTCCGGCGCTCGCTGCACACCTCGGACGGCATGGTCTTCCGCGGCTTCGACGAATTCGAAGTACTCCGGTTGCGCGAGGTGCTCGTCCTGGAGAAGTTCCTCGGACGCGAATCCTTTGACGCGCCCCGGATTCTCGATGACGGTGCCTTGCACGACGTGCTGGCAGAGGCCGGTGTGGTCTGCGGATCAGCTCTCGCGGTTCCGCTCACCGGTCCCGACACCGAGCGGGGGGTGCTCTGGGTGTTCGGAGACCGGGCAGAACTGGAGACGGTGCTCCGGTCCCGGGCGGACATGGTGCGGGATCACGCGGAACTCGCGCTTCGCAACGCAGAGCGTTACGGGCAGGCGAAGGAACGCGCCTTCGTCGACGATGTGACCAATGTCTACAACGCCCGGTTCCTGCTCCAGGCGACCGACCGGGAGATCCAGCGCGCGGAGCGCTACGGCAAGCCGCTGTCCGTGCTGTTCCTCGACCTGGACCGTTTCAAGCGGGTGAACGACGAGCACGGGCACCTGGTCGGCTCTCAGGTACTCCGCAAACTATCCGGGGTGCTCCAGGAGTGCATCCGGCAAGTGGACACCCTGGCGCGCTACGGCGGCGACGAGTTCACGATCCTGTTGGTGGATACCGGGCTGGACCAGGCCATGGCCATTGCGGAACGCATCCGGCGAACTGTCGCCGAGACGCTTTTCGAAGGAGGCGGTGGGCGACCCGTTCGCTTGACCATCAGCATCGGCGTGGCGGCGTATCCCGCCCATGGGCGGGGCCGCGAGGCGTTGCTCGATGCGGCCGACAAGTCGATGTACCGCGCCAAGTCCCGGGGGCGGGACTGTTGCGCGTCGGCCTCGGACCTTTCCGAGGATTGACACGGCAGAACCCGATTGCTATCCAAATACCTGATTTTTAAAGTTTTTTTGCAATTCTCCGGAGTGGGGGGGGGACTGTGAGCCGCGACGACGTCGCGTTGGACGCGATGGGGGAACTGCGCCGGACCCATGCGGCGTCCGAGGTGACCGCGGAGCTCGTGGGCCGCGAGGTCGTGCTCGCGGGCTGGGTGCACCGGCGGCGCGATCACGGCGGCGTCATCTTCGTCGACCTCCGCGACCGCGGGGAGCGGGTCCAGGTGGTGTTTCGACCCGACGCTTCGCCCGAAGCCCACGACCGGGCCGGTGAACTGCGGTCGGAGTACGTGATTCTCGTGAAGGGCACGGTGATGCGTCGCTCGGCGGATACCGTGAACCCGAACCTCGCGACCGGCGAGGTGGAAGTCGAGGTTTCCGAGCTGCGGCTGCTCAATCGCTCGACGCCGCCGCCGTTCGCGATCGAAGAAGACGCGGAGGCCGAGGAAGAAGCGCGGCTCCGCCACCGGCTGCACGATCTGCGCCGCCCTCCGCTCCAGCGAGCGTTGCGCCTTCGTCACGCGCTGGCGCAATCGGTGCGGCGCTGCCTTTCCGAACGCAGCTTCCTTGAAATCGAGACCCCGATGCTCGCGAAGTCGACACCCGAAGGCGCACGGGATTTCCTGGTCCCGAGTCGACTGCACGCGGGTGAATTCTACGCGCTGCCCCAGTCCCCCCAGATCATGAAGCAGATGCTGATGATCGCGGGGTTCGAACGCTACTTCCAGATCGTGCGTTGTTTCCGCGATGAAGACCTCCGCGCGGACCGGCAGCCCGAGTTCACCCAGGTCGATCTCGAGATGTCCTTCGTCGGGGTCGAGGAAGTGCTCGACATTCTCGAGGAGGTCACTGTTCGCGGGTGTGCCGAAGCGGCGGGTGTCACCCTCGACCGGCCGTTTCGCCGCATCGCCTACGCCGAGGCGATGGACCGGTTCGGTTCGGACCGCCCCGACACCCGCATTCAACTCGAACTCGTCGACCTGACCGACGCCTTCGGCGAGAGCGACTTTCGCGCCTTTCGCGCCGTCGTCGACGGCGGCGGGATCGTGAAGTGTCTGCCCATCCACGATGCCGGTGAGCTCGGGCGGGGCGACGTCGACCGCCTCGAGAGCTTCGTGAAGAAGGAGTTGGGAGCGAAGGGGCTGGCGTGGATCCGTGTCGGCGAGGACGGTTCCTGGCAGTCGCCCATCGTGAAATTCTTTTCCGAAGAAGAGCGGGCGACGGTCGCAGAGCGTACCGGGGCCCGCCCGGGCAGCCTGATCTTCTTCCAGGCCGATGCCGCCGATCGCGCCAATGCCGTGCTTTCGCGCCTGCGGACCGACCTCGGGGAGCGGCTCGGACGGGTGGACGGTCGCGATTTCGACGTCCTGTTCGTCGTGGACTTTCCGTTGTTCGAACGCGCAGACGACGGCTCGCGGACCTACGCCCACCAGCCGTTCGTTGCTCCCCTGGACGAGGATCTCGGGCTTCTCGAGACGGATCCCGACCGAGCGCGGGGGACGCACTACGACGTGGTTCTCAACGGCGTGGAACTCGGCTCGGGAAGCTTGCGCAACCACCGTTCGGACGTTCAGCGCCGCATTCTGGAGCTGCTCGGGTACTCCGGGCGAGAGGCCGAGGCGCGTTTCGGGTTCCTGCTCGACGCACTCGATGCCGGCGCGCCCCCGCACGGCGGCTTTGCCTACGGCTTCGACCGTTGGGTGATGGTTCTGGCGGGTCTGGAGAGCCTCCGGGACGTGGTGGCGTTTCCGAAGACGCAGCGGGGCCAGGATCTGTTGATGGGGGCCCCGGGGGCTGTGGAGGCCGACCAACTCGACGAGTTGGCGATCCGCGTCGCGCCCCCGCGCGAGTAGCGGCACGGGCGCGGATCGCGTATACCGCGAGTCCCATGCCGAACCATGCCCCGACGCCCCCCGCCGCGGGGGAAAAGATCACCCACGACGAGGACGGCACGCTGCGTGTGCCCGACCGCCCGATCGTGCCTTTCATCGAGGGCGACGGGACGGGGCCCGACATCTGGGCTGCCTCGGTGCGTGTCTTCGACGCCGCCGTCGAGAAGGCATTTGGCGGGCAGCGGCAGATTGCATGGATGGAGGTGCTCGCCGGGCAGAAGGCCTTCGACGCTACGGGCGAGTGGCTTCCGAACGAGACCCTCGACGCGTTCCGGGAATATCTCGTCGGCATCAAGGGTCCGCTGACGACACCGGTGGGCGGTGGGATTCGCAGCCTGAACGTCGCGCTGCGCCAGATCCTCGATCTCTACGTCTGCTTGCGCCCCGTGAAGTGGTACCCCGGGGTCCCGAGCCCGGTACGCAATCCTCAGGATGTCGACATGGTGATCTTCCGTGAAAACTCGGAAGACATCTACGCCGGGATCGAGTGGCAGAGCGGAACCCCCGAGGTCCGGAAGGTCATCGATTTCCTGCAAAAGGAAATGGGCGTCGAGAAGATCCGGTTCCCGGAAACCTCTGGTCTCGGCGTGAAGCCCGTTTCCCAGGAAGGTACTTACCGCCTGGTGCGTGCGGCGATTCGCTACGCGGTGGAGAAGAAGCGCGAAAGCGTGACGCTCGTGCACAAAGGAAACATCATGAAATTCACGGAGGGCGCCTTCCGTGACTGGGGCTACCAGCTCACGCGGGAGGAGTTCGCCGGACAGGCCGTCGGCTGGGACGATTGCGATGGAAAGCCGCCCGAAGGCCAGGTGTTGATCAAGGATGCGATTGCGGACATCACGCTTCAGCAGGTCCTGACCCGCGCGCGTGAATTCGACGTAGTCGCGACCATGAATCTCAACGGCGACTACCTGTCCGATGCGCTGGCGGCCCAGGTTGGCGGGATCGGAATCGCACCGGGCGCAAACATCAACTACGACACGGGCCACGGGATCTTCGAGGCAACCCACGGAACCGCGCCGAAATACGCGGGGCAGGACAAGGTGAATCCCAGTTCGGTGATTCTCTCGGGCGTGATGATGCTCGAGCACCTCGGCTGGACCGAAGCTGCGGCACTCATCGAAAAGGGCATCACGAAGTCGATTGCGGAGAAGACTGTCACCTACGATTTCGAACGTTTGATGGACGGCGCCACCAAGCTCAAGTGCTCGGAGTTTGGTGACGCCATCATCCGGAACATGGACTAGAAGGAGCCCCCCATGGCACGACCCAAGATCGCCCTCATCGGGGGCGGCAACATTGGCGGCGTACTCGCCGAGCAGGTGGCCTACCGCGAACTCGGCGATCCGATTCTCTTCGATGTCGTCGAAGGCCTGCCCCAGGGCAAGGCGCTCGACATGGCCGAGGGTGCCCCCCTGGCGGGTGCCGACGCGGAGATCACCGGGACGAACGAGTATTCGGGCATCGCCGGCGCAGACCTGGTGATCATCACGGCGGGCTTGGCCCGAAAGCCCGGGATGTCCCGGGACGAACTGCTCGATACGAACCTCAAGATCATGACCCAGGTCGCCCAGGGCGTTCGTGACAACGCGCCCGACGCCACGGTCATCGTCGTGTCCAACCCGTTGGACGCGATGGTCTACACGTTCAAGGAGGTTTCCGGTTTTCCCAAGAATCGCGTCGTCGGAATGGCGGGGGTGCTCGACTCCGCGCGCTTCCGTGCCTTTGTCGCCTGGGAGCTCGGGGTTTCCGTCGAGGACGTGACTGCGTTGGTGCTCGGGGGACACGGCGACACCATGGTTCCCCTGGTTCGCTATTGCACCGTGGCCGGGATTCCGGTGACGAAACTGATCTCGGAGGAACGCATCGCGGCGATCGTCGAGCGAACGAAGGGGGCGGGGGGCGAGGTCGTGGGCCTGCTCAAGACCGGCTCGGCCTTCGTTTCTCCGGCGCTCTCCGCGATCGAGATGGCCGAGTCGATCCTCAAGGACAAGAAGCGGGTGCTCGCCTGCGCTTGTCTGCTCGAGGGAGAATACGGAGTGGATGGCCTCTACGTCGGGGTGCCCTGCGTGCTGGGCGCCGATGGCGTGGAACGCGTGATCGAGATCGACCTCACGGCCGATGAGAAGAAGGCCTTCGACGCGTCGGTCGACCACGTCCGCACCCTCGTCGACCAGATCCAGCTCTGAGGTCGGGCACACGCCCATAGGCTCCAGCAGCGAGGAGATCGGAGAAGTCGAGTCCCATGAACGTTCACGAGTACCAGGCCAAGGATCTTCTCCGGCAGTACGGCGTCGCCGTTCCCGCCGGAGGAATGGCCGCGACGCCTGCCGAAGCAGAGGAAGTGGCGCGCGGGTTGGACAAGGGGCTGGTCGTCGTGAAGGCCCAGGTGCACGCCGGGGGGCGCGGCAAGGGCGGGGGGATCAAGTTGGCCCATTCGCCGGCAGAGGCGAAACAGGTTGCCGGCGAGATACTGGGCATGCAGCTCAAGACCCACCAGACCGGGCCCGAGGGCAAGCTCGTACGCAAGGTGTACGTGGAGTCCGGCTCGGAGATCGCTCACGAGTACTACCTCGGTGTCGTCCTCGATCGGGCGGAAGAAAAGCTCGCAATCATCGCTTCGACCGAGGGCGGGGTCGAGATCGAGCAGGTCGCTGCGGAGACTCCCGAGCGCATCATCACGGTAAATGTCGACGGCAACGCGGCGCTGCCCGGCTACGCCGCACGCCGGGTCGGCTTCGGTCTCGGGTTCGATGGGGCGCAGGTGAAGCAGCTGGAAGTCTTCTTGTCCGGCCTCTTCCGTTTGTTCGTCGAGAAAGACTGCTCTCTGGCCGAAATCAATCCGCTCGTCCTGACCCAGGGTGGCGACCTCCTCGCCCTCGACTGCAAGCTCAACTTCGATGACAACGCGCTCTACCGGCATGCAGACGTCGCCGCACTGCGCGACCCCGAAGAGGAGGACGCCCGGGAGCGGGCGGCCCAGGAGATCGACCTGGCCTACGTCGGGCTGGACGGCAACATCGGTTGCATGGTGAATGGCGCGGGGCTGGCCATGGCGACCCTCGACATGATCCAGTACTGCGGCGGGAGTCCCGCGAACTTCCTGGATGCCGGGGGCGGTGCGGACAAGGAGAAGGTCAAGGAAGCCTTCAAGATCATCCTCCGCGACGAGAACGTTCGGGCCATTCTCGTCAACATCTTCGGGGGCATTGTCCGCTGTGACCTGATTGCCGAGGGCGTGGTGGCAGCCGCGGCCGAACTTGGCATCGAGGTTCCGCTGGTCGTACGGCTGCAGGGAACGAACGCCGAGGCCGGACGCGAGATCCTGGCGGCGTCGGGTCTCGACATCACGCCCGCAGAGACCCTGCGCGAAGCCGGAGAGCGGGCGGTCGCAGCGGTCGGGGGGGCCTGACGATGGCCATCCTCTGCAACGCCGAAACGCGCTTGCTCGTGCAGGGCATGGGCCGCATGGGGCGGTTCCACGCGGGGCTTTCGCTCGAATACGGAACCCAGGTCGTCGGGGGCGTGCATCCCGGCAAGGGCGGCACGACGATCGACGGCATCCCGGTCTTCAATACCGTTGCCGACGCGATGGCAGAAACCGAAGCGAATGCCTCGGTGATCTTCGTGCCTCCGCCGGGTGCAGCCGACGCCATTCTCGAGGCCGCAGATGCCGGGATCGCCCTGTCCGCGTGCATCACGGAGGGAATTCCGGCCCTGGACATGTTGCGTGCGAAGCGGTCCCTCGCCGGGTCGGGGCTTCGCCTCGTCGGCCCGAACTGCCCGGGCGTCGTGACGCCGGAGCAGTGTCGCATCGGCATCATGCCCGCCCAGATCACGCGACCCGGCCCGGTCGGGGTGATCTCCCGGTCCGGCACCCTGACCTACGAGGCCGTGGACCAACTCTCGCGGCTTGGAATCGGCCAGTCGACGTGTCTCGGCATCGGGGGAGACGCGATCATCGGCACGACCTTCGTCGACGCGTTGCGCCTGTTCGAGGACGACCCGGATACGGCGGCCGTGATCATGATCGGGGAGATCGGCGGCTCTGCCGAGGAGACAGCGGCCGCGTTCATTCGGGACGAGATGAGCAAGCCGGTGGCTGCCTTCATTGCCGGCCAGAACGCGCCGCCCGGCAAACGCATGGGCCATGCCGGTGCGATCATTGCGGGCGGCAAGGGCCGCGCGAGCGACAAGATCGCTGCGCTCGAAGCCGCCGGGGTGTTCGTTGCGCCGTCGCCTGCGGAGATCGCCGAAACCCTGGCGAAGAACGTCCCGGAACTCGCGGGGTCCTAGGCCTCTACGGTCCAGGTATCTCCCGAATCGAGCAGGGCTTCGAGGTCGCCCTCGCCGACGCGGGTCCGCGCGGCGGCGACCTGGCCCGAGAGCAGGGCCTCGTACGTGGGCTTCTCCACCGCGCGGAACACGCCGATGGGAATCGGGAACTTCGTCCGGCGCAGGCTGGCGAGGGCGAAGGCGTAGGCCGGGGTTTCGTGCCGGTCGTGGTGGACGGCGACGCCGGCGGAGACCGGGTCCTGGTCGTCCGCCAGTTCGACGACGGACGGCACCCCGTCTTCGATGCGAATTCCCCGGAGATCGCCCGGAGGTCCGTATACCAGGGGTTTGTCGTCTTCAAGCTTGAGACTGGCTTCGATGCGCTGCTTGCGGTCTTCGACTTCGATCCACTCGTCGTCGTTGTAGACCGGGCAATTCTGGAGGATCTCGACGAACGCGGTGCCCCGATGGGCGTGTGCTCTGCGCAGCGTTTCCTGGAGGTGCTGGGCGTCCACGTCGACCGTACGGGCGACAAAGGTCGCACCGGATCCGAGGGCGAAGGCGAGCGGGTCCACGGGGTGGTCGATTGAACCGTCCGGCGTGGACTTGGTGCGCATGCCCACACGCGAGGTGGGAGAGTACTGCCCCTTGGTGAGTCCGTAGACCCGGTTGTTGAACAGGAGAATCTGGAGGTCGACGTTCCGCCGGATCGTGTGGAGCAGGTGGTTGCCGCCGATCGAGAGGCCATCCCCATCGCCGGTGACGACCCAGACCGACAACTCGGGCTCAGCGCACTTGATCCCCGTTGCAAACGCCGGGGCACGTCCGTGAATCGTGTGGAAGCCGTAGGTATTCATGTAGTAGGGGAACCGGCTGGAGCATCCGATCCCCGAAACGAACACGAAGTTCTCGCGCGGCACGCCGAGTTCGGGCATCACCCGCTGGATGTTGGCCAGGATGGAATAGTCCCCGCACCCGGGGCACCACCGTACGTCCTGGTCCGAGGAGAAATCCTTCTGAGTGAGTGAGGGCCGCTGCGCCAAGGTCACTTCTCCTGCAGCGCCGTTTCGATGCGCGCTCGAATTTCCTCGACACGGAACGGCTGGCCCTCGACCTTGGAAAGGCTCTGGGCATCGACGAGGAATTCTGCGCGAATCAGGAGCGCCAGCTGCCCTGCGTTGAGTTCGGCCACGAGAACCTTGTCGAAGCGCGACAGAACTTCTCCGAGATCCGCCGGGAAGGGGTTCAGGTGGCGGAGGTGGATGTTGGAGACGGGGAGACCGTCGCGCCGCGCCTCTTCGCAGGCCGAAACGATCGCGCCTCGGGTGCCGCCCCAGCCGACGACGATCAGGTCTCCCCGGTCGGGTCCCAGCACCTCGATTGCGGGAATTTCGTCCGCGATACGCGCCACCTTGTCGTGGCGCAGTGCGTGCATCCGCATATTGTTGGTCGGGTCGTAGGCGACGTTGCCGGAACCCTCCTGTTTCGACAGGCCGCCGATCCGGTGTTCGAGGCCGGGCGTGCCCGGGATCGCCCACGGTCGCGCCAGGGTCTGTGCGTCCCGTGCGTAGGGTTGGAATCCCTCCGGGTCCACGCGGAGCGGTACGCGCTCCTTGCCGAGGGCCTTGACGTCGGGAATCGGCCAGGGTTCGGCGCTATTCGCCAGGTACGAGTCGGACAGCACCACGACCGGGGTCATGTGCCGCACCGCCAGGCGGAACGC
>JAYZFQ010000041.1:0-7822 GCA_036336695.1 Myxococcota bacterium | reverse complement strand
GCCGAGGTGTCCTACCGCGTCGTCGACGACAGCGGCTGGCGTCGCGAATCCTACGACGTGCGTTCCACCCCCGCCGAGGAGCGGGTCCGGCGCCGTTTCACGTCCACCGACTTCCTGGTCCGGGGCCACTAAGCCCCGCGGCTCAGAACGTCCAGCGCAGGCGCATCCAGGCTTCGTCGCGACGCATGAAGTTCGCGAGCAGCCGTTGCACGCCGTCCTCGTACTTGTGGGGCCCGGCCCGGTTCGCCCGCGGCGCGAAACCGCGCACCGGCATGGGCACGTACTCGCTCCGGCCCACGAAGAAGCTCACGCCGAAGGTCACAGAGAACGCCTCCGTGAACCGGTAGCCGAGCTGGGGCAGGAACCCGGCGGACTTGGAGCCGAAGTCGTATACCGTCACGAGCTGGGGCAGCAGGCGGTCCTGGTAATAGCCGGTGAACACCGCAAACGTGAACAGCACGTTGAACGGGTCTCCGAAGGTCGTGAACCCGTCGTTGTGTTCGGGGATGTAGTTGAAGAACCACTGGGTGTTGAAGAAGAACGTCCGGTTGGCGTTCAGGAAGTTGATGAACGTGGGGCGGTCGACGGAAATCGTCAGGTTGAACGCCGAACTATCCGTCGTGGACGTCATGGAATTGTTGTCGACCCACGGGGTCGGGGCGATCCAGGTGAACTCCACCCCCCAGTTGGTCTTGGTGTTGTCCTCGGCGAAGTCGGCGGAGATGCCGAAGACGTTGCGCCGGGCGTAATTGAGCGAGAGATCTGCGCCGCTCTGCCAGAGGAAGTCGCGGCGACCGAACTGCGGATTGCCGCCGGCGCGGGCGTCGTTGCGCCCGACTCCACCCACGCCGAGGAAACTCCGGACGTTCCGGCAATACTGGGGCGTAGACATAGAGCAGCGGCCGACCGTCCAGGGCCTCTCCGGCTCGAAACATTCCCGCTCGGCCAGGTCGTCACCTCCCGAAACCGAGTTGCAACTCGAGATCACCAGGAAGCTCATGAAGTTGTACGAGATCGCCGCCAGTTCGTTCCGGAAGACCGAGGCGTCGCCTTTGATGAACTCATCTTCGAAATTCCGCAGGGTGGACTGACACAGATTCTGGGCCAACTGAACCCGGCGCTCGGGCGTATCGGGACCCGGGATCGGGAGGTTAGTTCCGGGTTGTTTCGGGAGTTCAGGATTGAACGCGCTGCTCTTCTCGCAGCCCGCGAGCGGGTGGAAGAGGTGGCCGGCCCCGACGCCATCCCGCAAGCTGAGCCGTGAGTCCAGGACCGCAGTTCCGGCGGATGACAGGACCGGTCGCCGGGAGTAGGAGAACCAGGTCACGTCGCCTACGTGGTCGTTATCGAGCTCTTCGGTCCCCGGCATGATATCGGGGTCAAGCGGCAGCCCCGCACCTTCGATTTTATTCCGGTTCGCGTTGAAGCAGGTTTCGTAGAGCTCGTCGTTCAACTCGGCGTTCAGGCTTCCGTCGGCATTCACCGGGCGCACCCAGTAGGTCACGAACACGTCGACCATCTTGCGGCCGAACACACACCCGTCGACATGCGGGCTGTAGCCTTCGTCGAAGCGCACATCGATCACGTTGTCGTTCGGGTTGAGCGGATCGTTGTCGTCGACCGTCGCACTGATGGCACCGCGACAGCCGGGCAGGATCACGAGACCGTTTGCATCGGCGTCGGGATGGCCCGGCACGTAACGCGTGCAGACCACCCCGCCCACGAAGGGCTGGGTGGCGCGCGTCACGGTCTTGCCGCCCGCGCCGTCGTCTTCCTGCCTGCCCGGAATTCCGATCGTCCCGGGCTGGGCCGTGTCCGCCGCCCAGGTGATCCACTGGTTCGGGAAGAGGATGTTGCCGGTAGGGAGTCCGTCGTCCGTGTACTGGGTGTTGGTCCCCCCCTCGGTCCCCTCGAAACCCGGCATCGACTGGAGGATCACGCTCGCTTCTGCGTTCAGGAAATCGACCCCACCGCCGCGACTCCAGACCCGGCAAGGATCGAGGTTCGTCGGATCGCACGCAACTCCATTCGCGTCAACGATTTCGTACTCGTCGGGCCGCGTCCGTGCGGTGAACTCGGACTCGACGTCGATCTCACCGGTCAGGGAGCCGGCATTCAGGAGTCTCACCCGGACCGTCGCCTCTCCAGTATCACAGCGCGATCCGTAAGCCGGACCGCACCCCAGGGTGGCCTTCTGTTGCCAGGTCAGGGTGTTGTCGAGGGTCAGGAAGTCCAGGGTGTCCCGGGGGGTATCCTTCAATCGAAATTGACCGAAGAGATTCCCACGGAAATTGAGATCCGTATCGTCGAAATTGCTGACCATCGAGGTGGTCCGACCGTCTCGAACATCGCTGTTCAGCGGCGCCACTGGGGTGGTCAGGGCCGCCGTTATCGTACGTCCCTTCGTGGCGCTGATGATCTGGTTGTAGAACTTGAAGTAGTAACCATTCGTCTGATTCCCGGCGAAGCCGCCACCGAGCAGGTCGCCGAAGGGCGGCCCCTCGAAGTCCTGGATCAACTTCGCGTCGGTTCCCCAGAGGTTCCACGCGCACGCACCCGGGGCCAGCGCCACTGCGATGCTCACGGTCGCGCTACAGATGAAATGGAAGAGCTGCTGGTTCGCCGGGTGGTACCGCAGCGCGTAGTCTTCGGACACGCCGACGTTGGTCCACTGGATCTGGTCCCCGGCGGTCCCCCCCACGGTCTGGACCATGAATGTGCTGGCCGATTCGCTCAACTGGTCGCCATCCGGACCGGTAGCAAAGCTGTAGTCACTGACGGGATTGGTCTCCAGGAATTCGTCGAGCGAAGGAGCCAGCACCGTGTAGAACCCGTTCTCGTTGGCGTAGCCGGCCGCGCCGCCGGGCTTGAGGCAATCCGGATCCGTCCCGATCCCGAGCAGCCCGTACGACTCCTTGGTCCGCCACCAGTCATCCTTGGCAGCATCGAGACCGCCCGAAGCCACCTGGCCCGAGTTACCGGGCGTCCCCTCGACCACTGGTCGCAGGCCCGTCGGCTGCACTGCACGCTCGGTGGGATTTGCGGCCTCCAACCTGGGGTTGCCCCCCTGGAGCAGGAATTGTGTCGCGGGGTTTGCATTGGGCCCGCTCGTGAACACGTCGGTCGCCACCCAGCCGGCACGGTTTTCACACGGACCGGTGGCGCCGCCCTTTCGCGGCATGCCCGTACTCGGGTCGACATTGCGCTCGTAGTACGTGATCACGTCCGGGTAGGGGAAGTCGCTGTAACCGTAGAAATCCATGATGGCGAAGCTGAAGCGGTCCCAGCGGAACTCGAGACGGCCGCCGAACTCCAGGCCATCTACATCCTTGTAGCCGTCGGGATAGGCGTCGATGCCGGCAACGCCCAGGCCGGTGACGCCGTGGATCGCCGTTCCGAGCGTCAGCGCGCAGACCACGTCCAGGGTGTAGGGCTCGCCGCAGGATCCCAGATCCGTGGGCTGGAAGCGGTCGAAGTTCACGGCGAGCTCGAACCGCACGTCCTCGAGCGGACCCACGTCATAGAAGGAATAGACGGCGCGTGCGGAGAGGAGCGCAATCCGGGCCTCTTCGAGAGATGGGAGGGAAGAAAGGGCAAAGTCCTGGGGGTTGAACTGGTCCGTCGTACGGAAGAGTTCCGTCTTGCCCCAGACGATGTTCTGGATCCCGGCGCGAACCCACAGCCGGCTCTCCAGGAACTCCATGTCCAGGTAGGCCTCCTTCAACTCGTAGGTCTCCCGCTGGGCATACCCCCGGTTGAAGGAACGATCGATCTCGCTGAGGTTGAACTGGTGGTCGTTGATGCTCCCGCCGTTCTCGATGTAATCGAGAAAGGCGTAGCTCGGCAGGTACAAGCCCTGGGCACGTCCGTATTCGGTGTTGGTCAGGTTCGAGAAGTCGGGCGCCACACGCATCGGCAATTCGCCGTCTCCACCGGTGACGCGAACGTTGGTGAGGGGGATGCAGCCGAAACGCGCTTGGCGATTTGCGAAACCGGTCGTCCCGCTAGACGTCAACTGATCGACGAACTGGGAGTTGGCCGTCACCCCAGGGTCACGGTTGGCGACCGTCTTGTTCGTGTCCCAGCAGGGAATGATCCCGCTGTAGTCCCCGCCGAAACGGGTAGTCCCGAACACGCCGTTCCACGCGCTGCCGTTGGGATAGGGGCCGAGATTCCAATTGGCGCCGACGCCCTCGTTCTGAGTTAAGTCACGGAGTCCAAAGCCCGCTCCGTCGATCTCATTCAGAAGTTCTTCTAGCCGGAAGAGCCGCGGATCAACGGGATCCACAGTGGGCACGAGGGTGGTGTTGTTACAGTCGACCGTTGCCGTACCGAGCCCCGCGCCACAATCGAATTCGTTGTACCGGGTTCCGTCCGAGCGCACTAGCTGGTTGTTGACCACCATCAGCGTCGGAGTCTTCCGGCCGCGCAGTGGGTTTGCCCGGTCGGCGAGGACTGCGGTGGTGGTGAAGTAATTCTCGGGGAGCCACGGTCCCATGGGCAGGAATTCGCCGTTCGGTTCCGGACCCGGGAAAGACCGGAACGTGAACCGCCAGTCGTAAACCGGAAGCAGGGTGTAGTAGCCCGGATCGTCCCGCTCATCGGTAAGACCCCGAAGGAGCCCTCCGTACCCGAATCTCCATCTCTGGTTGATGTCTCCGGGAAAACTCGCTGGGATGACAAAATTCGGATCCTTGATCCGCTCGTCGTAGAACGACCAACTGGCCGCGTTAGGCTGGAACGCCTGGAAAGTCGGGTCTGCGAAGAGCCTGTTGACCGACGCGTAATCCTGGAACTCGTGGAGTTCCCCATCCGCCCCTTCCAGGTCGAATAGGGTGTCGAACCCCGGAAAACCCTTGCGCTTGACGATCTCGGTGTGGTCGGGCCGGTTGTCTACGCACCCAGTCCAAGTTCCGGGCGCAAGCGGCGCCTGGTTTTCGCCCGAGCTGAATCTCGTCGTCGGGCAAAGAAGGTTCGTCGGGGTGAACGTACTCGAATCTCTCAGGTCGGTGCTTCGCTCCGTTTCGACGACCTCGGCGACACTCCATTGCACCGGGTCACGCGTATCCGGGGGAACGAGCGGCAGTACGCCGGGCGGGTCGGCCCGGTTCGTCATGTCGACCACGCCGGAAAAGACCTT
The DNA here is from genome assembly GCA_036336695.1 of Myxococcota bacterium. Classification (GTDB taxonomy): domain Bacteria; phylum Myxococcota_A; class UBA9160; order UBA9160; family SMWR01. Next base: position 2,682 of record JAYZFQ010000041.1, on the reverse strand, counting down.
GGTCTCCCCGTCGCGCAGGCGCAGGGGAAGGTCACGCGACTTGTTGCCGTAGGTATTGACGCTCGGGAACATCCCACAGCCGCCGGTGTAGATGCAGTCGTAACGACCCTCGGCGCGAATGAACCCGGACAGCAGGTCGAAGGGGCCCCAGCCGTCCTCGACGAGATCGAACTCGACCTCGACATTCAGAACGTTGTACCACTGGGAGAGATCGAACTCTTCCGCGTAGCTCCGGTCGAGACCCCGTGCCTGGATTTCGACGAAGCCATGGGCCTGGAGACGCCCGTCGAAGGCCTCTAGGGCTTGAGCGCGATCGGCAAAGCCCCACAGCAAGACGACAGCCACGAGAACGAATCCGAACCTGCGCCCGGCACCAAGACCGTCCATGACACCTCCAAGATGACTACCCACGCCGGCAGGGCCGGCGCTCTTTCCCCAAGCGTGACCGAATCGCATCCCCCCGCGGCGGTGCACAACCCCCAAATGGGCCAGATGCGTCGGGCGACACACCACGCGGGAGCCCGCCACGCCGGGCGGCGCGTCCCTTTTACTCCGGCAATGTGTGGAAAATCAATGGGTTTTTGCGACTTCCCGGGGGCGAGAACCCCCGCGGACGCCACGGACGCGGAGACAGGTCCGTCTCCGATGGGGCGCTAGTCGGTCGAAGGAGGCGGGGTGGCGGGTTTTTTCCGCGCGGCCTTCTTGGCCTTTTTCTTTGCCGCGGCCTTCTTTGCCGGGGCCTTCTTGGCCTTTTTCTTCGCCGCGGCCTTCTTCGCCGGGGCCTTCTTGGCGGCCTTCTTCTTGCCGGAGCCTTTCTTGCGACCCCCCTCCCGGGGCTGGAACTCGAAGCCATGGCGCCCGGTGGGCTTGAGCACCAGGGTCGCGGCAAAGGGCCGTCCGAAACGGGACGTGAACTCGGTGAGCAGGCCCGTATTCTTGGTCTTCAGGTAGAGCTCGGCTTCGTCCCGGACGATCTCGCGCTTGCACACCGTGCGGGGCAACACGAAACCGCACCCCTGCTCCGCGACGTCCGTCTCGGTCTTGGCGGCCTTTCCCTTCTTGGCAGCCTTTCCCTTGACCGCCTTGGAATCCTCCCCCTCCTTGGCAGCCTTGGCCTTGGCATCCTGCGCCTCTTCGGCCCGCTTCAGCGCGCGCTCGCACAGAAACTGGGTCGGGGACTCCTGGACCCGGCACTCCTGCTCGAACGGACAAACCCCGACGGGCTCCGGGTTCACTTCGTACTCGGGCTGGTCCGAGACCCCAGCGCCCTCGTTGTAACCGAGGGACCGGACCTTCACCTTCCAGTCCTCGTCGGGAAGTAGTTCCAGGATGCCGCGGTAGGTACGCCCGTTGCGCGCCGTGAAACCGTCGAGTTCGCCGGTCTTGCCCGCCTGGATCAGGGTCCGCGCCGTCCCGCGATCGAGATAGCGACCCGACGTGTCCTTCCAGAACCGAACCGGGCAATCGTCCTCCTGGCTCACGTCGGGCTCCGGCTTGCAACGGTAGAACCACGCCATTTCGATCACCGGTCGCTTGCAGGCAGGACAGTTCCCGAGGTCCTCGTTCAAGTCGTAGAGGGCTTCGTACTCGAAATGCTTCGCCGTTTCGACGATCTCACTGGCGTAGGTCGCCATCTCCGCCATGAAGTCCTCGGCGGTGCGCGCCCCCCGCTCTACCTCGCCGAGGTTGAACTCGATGTCCCCAGTGAGTTCCGGCGAGGTCAAGCGCTCGATGTGGATCCGGTTGAGTGTGTCGATCAGCCGGATGCCCTTCACGGTCGGTCGCAGCGCCTTGTCCGCGCGAACGACGTAGCTCTTCGCGATGAGGTTCTCGATGATGTCCGCTCGCGTCGCCGGTGTGCCAATGCCCTTGTCGTCGATCGCCGCCGCCAGATCCTCGTCTTCGATCTGTTTGCCGGCGTTTTCCATCAGCGAGAGCAAGCGGGCCTCGGTGACCCGCGGCGGCGGACGCGTCTGGTCGGCCTCCACCTCGGCGCTCGGCGCCGTCACCGCAACCCCCTCCACCTCGCTCTGTCCGGGCGCGAGGGCCACGAGTTCTTCCTGCTCGGTCTCCGGATTCGCGGGGGGAAGCACGGCACGCCAACCCGGTTCCTTCAGGACCCGAGCACGGGCGCGGAAACTCTCGCCTTCCACCACGCAGATGCGTTCCACGCGCTCCCAGACCGCAGGCGGGTGGAACGCCCCGAGAAAACGCCGGGTTACCAGGTCGAACAGGCGCCGGTCGTCGCCCGTGAGTGGCTCAGCCGGCAGCGTTCCGGTGGGAATGACCGCAAAGTGGTCCGTGACGCCGGCATCGTCGAAGATCCGCTTCTCGTTCTGGAGGCCGTCGTTCTGCAACCGGGCGGCACTGGCCGCATAGTCCGCGAAGCCGTCGTCGTCGCGTCCACCCGCTCCCGCGAGAGCGGCCAGGACCTCGTCCACCACCGCGCGGTAGTCAGTCGGGAGACACCGCGATGCCGTTCGCGGGTAGGTCAGGATCTTGTGGCGCTCGTAACAGCGCTGGGCCGCCGAAAGCGCACGGCGCGCCGACCAGCCGAAGCGGCGGTTCGCCTCGCGCTGCAGGCTCGTCAGGTCGAAGAGCGCCGGAGCCGATTCGCGCGACGGCTTGCGCGTCTCGCTGGCCTCGCCGGCCTGGCCGGAAACCCGCGCGACGATGGCCTCG
>JAYZFQ010000040.1:0-20696 GCA_036336695.1 Myxococcota bacterium | reverse complement strand
ACCTTCGCGATGCTGGTGCTGGTCCTGGCCGACAACCTGGTGTTGATGTTCCTGGGTTGGGAAGGGGTGGGGCTCTGCTCCTACCTCCTGATCGGTTTCTGGTACGGGGACCGCTACAACGCCTATTGCGGGAGCAAGGCCTTCATCGTCAACCGGATCGGCGACTTTGGCTTCCTCGTCGGGATCTTCGTGCTCTTCTGGGCCTATTCGTCGGTGGGCACGCCGACGCTTTCCTTCCGCGAAATCGAGGCCGGGTTCGACTCGATCGTGAACCTGACGCTGAACGTTCCCTTCTTCGGCGAGTCCCGCGTCGTGACGGTTGTCGCGCTCTGCTTCTTCCTGGGCGCCTGCGGCAAGAGCGCGCAGATCCCGTTGTATACGTGGCTGCCCGACGCGATGGCGGGCCCCACCCCGGTTTCCGCCCTGATCCACGCCGCGACGATGGTGACGGCCGGCGTCTACATGGTCTGTCGTCTTTCGTTCCTCTACGCGGCCTCGCCCGAAGCGTCGGCCGTGGTGGCCTGGGTGGGGGGCCTCACCGCGATCTTTGCCGCGACGATCGCGATCACCCAGACCGACATCAAGAAGGTCCTGGCCTATTCCACGGTGAGTCAGCTCGGTTACATGTTCCTGGCGGCGGGATGCGGTGGATTCTCGGCGGCCATGTTCCACCTGGGCACGCACGCGTTCTTCAAGGCCCTGCTCTTCCTCGGCTCGGGTGCGGTGATCCTGGCGATGCACCACGAGCAGGACATCGAGAAGATGGGGGGCCTCAAGAAGTTCATTCCCGCGACCCGGTGGGTGTTTCTCGTCGGTGTGCTCGCCATCGCCGGCATTCCCGGCATGTCCGGCTTCTTCTCCAAGGACGAGATCCTCGTCGCCGTCGTCGCTTCCCATGTGCCGGGCAGGCTGTGGCTCTACGCCCTGGGGGTCGTGACCGCCGGCTTCACGGCCTTCTACATGTGGCGGCTCCAGTGCAAGGTCTTCTACGGCAAGTACCGGGGTCCCGCGGAACTCCGCAAGCAGATCGAGGATCCCACGGGCTGGATGATGAACCCCCTGTACGTGCTGGCGGTTCTCGCTGCGCTGGCGGGATTCGTCGGCCTCCCGCAGGTCTGGGCGGACCTGGTGCTCGGCATCGAGGATTCGAACAGCCTCGGGAATTTCCTGGTTCCGGCCCTGGTGGCTGCCGAGCCTCATGCGCTCGACCACAGCACCGAACTCCAGATGGCACTGCTCGCGGTTCTGGTTTCCCTGGGCGGGATCGGCCTCGCGCACCTGCTCTACGTGCGTCGCCCCGAGCTTCCCGGCCGCATCGCCGCGGCGCTCTCCGCGCCCTACACGCTGCTCAAGAACAAGTACTACGTGGACGAGATCTACGATGCGGCGATCGTGAAGCCGATGGTCGCCTTTTCGGACCACGTGCTCTACCGCGTCGTCGATGCGCGGCTCATCGACGGTGCCGGCATCAACGGCACTGCGCGTGCCATTCGAAGCCTTGCCGCCAACGGGCTCAAATACGCGCAGTCCGGTTTCACCCAGAGTTACATCTTCTTGATGATCGTCGGTGCGCTGGTGGTCGTCGGATACCTGCTGCGGTAGGCGCGGATGTTCGAAGCCCACCTTCTGTCCATCGTGACCTTCCTGCCCCTGGCCACCGGGGTCGTGTTGTTGCTGGGGTCGCTGTTCGTCCAGTGGTCTGGCGGTGGCGGGCTTCCCCAGTCCGTCTGGCGGGGCGTCGCGCTCGCGAGTACGACGTTCACGTTCCTGGTTTCGCTTCTCCTGTTCTCCGGGTTCGACGTGTCGGATCCCGGCTATCAGTTCGTCGAGCACGCACCCTGGCTGCCCGCCTGGGGCATCGACTACTTCGTGGGGATCGACGGCATCAGTCTTTTCCTGGTGTTGCTCACGACGTTCCTGATGCCCGTCGTCCTCCTGGCGTCCTGGAACGACGTCGAAGACTCGGTGGGCAGCTACGTCTTCTTCATGCTCTTCCTCGAGACGGGGATGCTCGGTGCCTTCGTTTCCCTGAACCTGTTCCAGTTCTACGTCTTCTGGGAAGTGATGCTGATCCCGATGTACTTCATCATCGGAATCTGGGGCGGACCGCGTCGGGTCTACGCCGCGGTGAAATTCTTCCTCTTCACCATGGTCGGCTCGTTGTTGATGTTGGTGGCCATGCTCGTCGTCTATTCCCTCACCTGGGAACAAGCCGGCGCCCTGGGTTTCAACCTCGTGGTGCCGCCGGGCACCGACGGCCCCGCGCTGCTCTCGACGGTCATCCCGGTGAACGACCCGACCTGGTGGAAGAATCAGGACTGGCTCTTCGCCGCGTTCGCCCTGGCTTTTGCCATCAAGGTGCCGATGGTGCCGCTCCACACCTGGCTCCCGGACGCCCACGTGGAGGCGCCGACGGCCGGGTCCGTCGTGCTGGCCGGCGTGCTGCTCAAGATGGGGACCTACGGGTTCCTGCGCTTCGCCTTGCCGCTCTTTCCCGATGCGGCGGTAACGTTTACGCCGGTCCTGCTTGGACTCGCGGTCGTCGGCATCGTGTACGGCTCCCTCGTGGCCATGGTCCAGCCCGACGTCAAGAAACTGGTGGCCTACTCGTCGGTCGCGCACCTGGGCTTCGTGATGCTCGGGATCTTCGCCCTCAACACGACGGGCCTGAACGGCGCCGTCCTCCAGATGGTGAACCACGGTCTCTCCACCGGGGCGCTCTTCCTGCTCGTCGGGATGCTCTACGCCAGGCGCCATACCCGTCTGATCGAACAGTTCGGGGGCATCGCCAAGCCGATGCCCGTCTTCGCGGCCTTCTTCGGCCTCGTCACCATGTCGAGCATCGGTCTGCCCGGGCTCAACGGATTCGTCGGAGAGTTCCTGATCCTGGTGGGCATCTATTTCGCCTCGCCGCTCGTCGCGGTCATTGCTACGTCCGGGGTCGTCCTCGCCGCCGCGTACATGCTGTGGATGTTCCGTCGGATCATGTTCGGGCCCCTCGAGAACCCGGAGAATCTCGGCCTTCTCGACCTCGACTGGCGCGAAAAGCTGGTGATGGTCCTGATGGCCGTTCCGATCGTGGGCATTGGCCTCTACCCGGACCCGCTCCTGCGACGCATCGAGCCCTCGGTGGTGGAACTGCAGCGCGTGGTCGAGGCGCGCAGTGTCGTCGCCGTGGCCGACGAAGCGTCTCCCGAAACGACCGACGACTCCGGGGAGGAGGCCCCGTGATTCCCGAAGTCCTGAACCTGCACGTGCTCGCGCCGATCGGGTTCGTCGGGATCGGCAGCATGGTGGTGCTGTTGCTCGAGGTGTTCCTCTCCCGCTCGGACAGCTTCCTGGGCCGGAAGGTCGACGACCGCCTCGTCGGGAGCCTGCTCGCGGGTGTTTCGATGTTCTTCCTCTTCCTCGCCCTGGCGGTCGCGTGCCAGGCCTTCGCTGCCGGCAACGCGGAGGTCTTCAATCCCCAGCACCCCCTGGTGCGCCTCGATGCGTTCTCTTCCCTGGCGACGGCGCTCATCGCCGGCGGGGCGCTGCTGTCCTGCGCCCTCGCCATCTACTACCTCGATGCGCTCCACATCAACCGGGGCGAGTACTACGCGCTCCTGTTGCTCGCCACGGCGGGCATGATGACCATGGTGGCGGCGGTCGACTTCCTGGCGATCTTCCTGGGTCTCGAACTCATGAGCATCCCGGTCTACGCGCTGGCGGGCTTCGATCGCCGACGGCTGCGCAGCAACGAGTCGGCCATGAAGTATTTCCTGATCGGCTCGTTTGCGAGCGCGGTGCTCCTCTACGGCGTGGCCCTGCTGTACGGGGCAACGGGCTCCACGTCCCTGTTGGTTCTGGGCGCGGCGTTCGATCCGTCCAACCCGCTTGCGATGATCGGCATCGCGCTCGTTCTCGTCGGTTTCGGCTTCAAGATCTCGGCAGTGCCCTTCCACCAGTGGACGCCCGACGTCTACGAAGGGGCGCCTTCTTCCGTGACGGCCTTCATGTCGGTGGCTGTGAAGACGGCCGCGGTGGCGGCGTTGCTCCGCGTGTTGGGCCTGGGTCTCGGTGGCGAAGAAAGCGTCCTGGTCGGTGTGCTCTGGGGACTGGCGGTCCTCACGATGGTCGTCGGGAACCTGATGGCCGTGATCCAGGACAACGTCAAGCGACTCCTGGCCTATTCGAGCATCGGACACGCCGGGTACATGCTGGTCGGCATCGTCGCCGGGAGCATCGAGGGCTGGTCGGCGGTGATGTTCTACCTCGTGGCCTACCTCTTCATGAACCTGGGTGCGTTCGGCGTGGTGATCGTGCTGGCGAACCGGGGCGAAGACTGCGAGCGAGTCGATTCCTTCGCCGGCCTGGCGCGCACCCGTCCGGGTCTCGCTGCGTTGATGACCCTCTTCCTGGTGGCGCTCACCGGGATTCCGCCAACGGTCGGTTTCTTCGCCAAGTTCAGCATCTTCATGGCGGCGGTGAACGCGGGATTCGTGGGGCTCGCCATCATCGGGGTCTTGATGAGTGCGGTGTCCGTCTATTACTACCTGCGAATCCCGGTGCTGATGTACATGCGCGAGCCGTCGGGCGAAGCGCCCCGGCTCGCGACCTCTACCGGAGAGGTCTTCGTGCTCGCCCTGTGCGCCGTGGCGGTGCTCTACCTCGGGGTCTTCCCGAACGGCGCCGAACTGCCGGTCATGGACTGGGCGCGGACGTCCGTCGGCACGCTCTTCCAGTAATTCAGCGGCGCAGCCGCCTGGCGTCGCCGCGTCGCACGGTGACGTGTTCGGCGTCGAAGAGTTCCATCAGCGGAACGGCAGTGCGTCGGGACGTTCCGATCAGCGCCTTGTAGTCCGGCGTTTCGAGTTCTCCGTGCGCCTTCAGGTGGGCGACGACACGGTCGCGGAGTGCGTCGACTGCCTTGCGGTCGAACCAGAGGTCTTCACGGGCGCGGACGAGATGGCCCGCGCGTTCGAGGTACGCGAGCAGGTCGCGCAGGCGTTCGGCGGGCATTTCCTCCTGGCCGGCCCAGTCGCGGAGATTCGGCGGCTCGAGGCCCGCGCTGCGCGCGCGCCCGAGGAGGCGCTCGGCGACTTCGCTCTCTGCGTCGGAGAGGGCCGGTCGGTGTTCCGGGCGCCGCGCGACCTTTTCGGAAAGTTCGACGGCTTTGCGCTCGACGAGACGGCGCAGGGCGAGCTCCACCACGTCCCCCGGTACGTTGCCGGGCAGCGCGCCCCGCAGTGCTCCGGTCGGCATGCCGGGCAGGAGGGGCTCCCGCGTGTGGAAGGCGTCGAGCGCCGCCACGAGCTGGGATTCGAGGTGCCCCATTGCGTCCGTGCCGAGCCAGGTCCCGCCGGGTGTCGAGAGGGCGCTCCCCGACCCGAGCAGGCTCTCGAGGGCCCCGTCCAGCAGGGTGGGGTCGAGCGCTGCGTCTCGCAGCAGTTGCGCGCGCCCCACGCCGGCGAGACCCGCCCGCGCGATGCGCGCTGCGAGCCCGCGTGCGGGCGCCCCGGTGGCGAATTCGGCGAGATCGCGTGCCAGGGCCGGGTCGCTGCGGCGAACGCGGGGCGGTGTCGTGTCGAGGACGATTCCGCCCCCCAGGGTCGCGCCGCCCATGCTGGTGCGGGCGAAACCGCGCACCACGAAGCGGTCGCCCGGAACGACCGGGAGGGGCTCGCCGTCGATGTGCACGCGGGCGAAGCCGCTGTTGCCGGGGACGAGGCGCTCGGCGCCGATGGGCGCGAGCCGTGCCCGGCGCTCGGCCGTGCCGCTCAGTAGTTCGACCGAAGCGCGCTCCACCAACGGCGCGACTTCGAGCCAGTTCAGTGCGACGTCGAGGCGGGTCGTGGGCTCGAAGGCGCCGGGCCGCGTCACGACGCTGCCGCGGGGAAGGTCGGAAAGTTCCAGGCCCTGGACGTTGGCAGCACAGCGCGCTCCCGGCCCGATGCGATCCGAAGCCACGCCGTGACGCTGGAGGCCCCGAAGCCGGCCCCGGGAGTCGCCCGGAAGAACGGTGACGGCATCTCCGACGGCGAGGGAACCGCCGACCAGGGTGCCAGTGACGACGGCGCCAAAGCCCCGGGCCGCAAACGCGCGGTCGATCGCGAGCCGCGGTGGGCCGTTCCGGGCGGTTCGGGGCTGGGCTTGCCGGGCGGCCGCCTTCAGGGCGTCGCGCAGCGGGTCGAGGCCCTCCCCCGTTCGGGCAGAGACCCGGATCAGGGGGGCGTCGGCCAGGGCTGTGCCGGCGAGGGTTTCCCGGGTTTCGGCCTCGGCGAGTTCGGCGAGTTCCGGCTCGACGGCGTCGATCTTCGTGAGCGCGACGACGGCTCCCTGAATCCCGAGCAACTCGCAGATCGCCAGGTGCTCCCGGGTCTGGGGCATCACGCCTTCGTCGGCGGCAACCACGAGGAGCACGAGGTCGATGCCCGTGGCTCCGGCCACCATGGTCCGGACGAGACCCTCGTGGCCCGGCACGTCTACGACGCCGACCCGCAGGTCGTCGGCCAGGTCGAGGGGAGCAAAACCGAGCTCGATCGTGATGCCGCGCTCGCGCTCTTCGGGCAAGCGGTCGGTGTCGACGCCGGTGAGTGCGCCGATCAGGGCGGTCTTGCCGTGGTCGATGTGCCCCGCGGTGCCCAGCACCAGGCTCGGCGCGGACGCTTCGCTACCGCGGTCCAATGCGGTCGAAGCCTGTGTAGGTGCGCAGGCCATCCGGCACGGCGATCGACCCGTCCGCTTGCTGGTGGTTTTCCAGCAGCGGGATCAACAGGCGTGGCATGGCGACGGCCGTGCCATTGAGGGAGTGGACCAGTTCGTTCTTTTTGGTCCCGGCACGACGGAAGCGCGTCTTCAGGCGCCGGGTCTGGAAATCGGTGCAGTTGCTGGCGCTCGTCACCTCGCCGTAGGTGCCGCCCTCACCGCGCCCGGGCATCCAGGCCTCGATGTCGAACTTCCGGTAGGCGGGTGCGCCGAGGTCCCCGCTCGCGACGTCGATCACGCGGTAGGGGATCTCGAGGGCCTGGAGGATGTGTTCCTCGATCCCGACCAGTTCTTCGTGCAGGGCGTCCGAGTCTTCGGGACGGCAAAAGGCAAAGAGTTCGACCTTGCTGAACTGGTGGACCCGGTAGAGCCCCTTGCTCTCCCGGCCGTGAGAGCCGGCTTCGGTGCGGAAGCAGTGGGAGAGGCCGGCGAGGCGCACCGGCAGGTCGGACTCCTCGAAAATCACGTCTGCACCGAGGCCGCCGAGGGTGATTTCAGCCGTGCCCACGAGGTCGAGGTCGGTCCCGGCGACCGAGTAGATCTGCGTCTCGTCACCGCGGGGGCTGAAGGCCAGGCTGTCGACGATGCTGCGGCGCGCCAGGTCGGGTGTGCTGTGCGGGGTAAAGCCCGCCTTGCGTGCCACGTCGAGGGCGAAGTGCTGGAGGGCGAGTTCCAGGAGCGCCAGCTCGTTCTTCAGGAAGTAGAACTTCTGGCCGCTCACCTTGGCACCCGCCTCGAAGTCGAAGAGATCGAGCGCCTGACCGAGTGCCAGGTGGTCTCGCGCCTCGAAAGCGAAGCGCGGGGGCTCGCCGACGCGGCGGAGTTCCCGAAAATCCTCTTCGCCGCCCTGGGGCACGTCCGGGTGGACGAAGTTGGGCAGGTCGAGCAGCTGCTCGTGCAGGACGCGCTCGGCCTCTGCCAGTCGCTTTTCTGCAGCGCCCACTGCTTCCTTGATGCGCCGCCCTTCGCCGGTGTGGGCCTCGCGCTCGTCGGAAGCGAGCTTTTTCTTCCCCGCTGACTGGTGTTCCTTGCGGCGCTGGTTCCATTCCTGGAGTTCCGTGCGCAGGCGCACCGCCTCGTCCCGCGCCCGCACGGCGGCATCGATGTCGGCCCGGACACCGCGGCGACGGCAGCTTTCGGCGATCTCGTCGCGGCGTTCCGCGAGTTCGCGGGGATCCAGCATCGGGGCCAAGGGAAGCACAGCGCCGACACGGTCACCACGCAGGAGCGTCGGCTCGGGGGTCTGCCCGGCAGAGCGCCGGTAGGGCATCGCGGTGCGCGATCTGCGACTCTCGCGGCGTGGACCCGATCTACGTGGGAGAACGCAACCGCGGGGTGGCGCCCGCGGCGCCCGGCGAGTTTCCGCCGTTGCGCATCGGTCCGCTGGTCGTCGATCCCCCCGTCGTCCTGGCGCCGATGGCCGGCATCACGAATGCGCCGTTCCGGACGCTGTGCCGGGGTTTCGGCGCCGGGCTCTACGTGAGCGAGATGATCACGGCCCGGGCGCTCGTCGAGGGGCACGCCAAGACCCTGCGCCTGGCGGGCTTCGACCCGGAGGAGACGCCCCGGAGCCTGCAGCTCTACGGTGTCGACGCCCGCTACACGGGCGAGGCCACGCGCTGGCTCGTCGGGGAAGGCCGGGTGGATCACCTGGACCTCAACTTCGGCTGCCCCGTGCGCAAGGTGACCCGCCGCGGTGGTGGCGCCGCGGTGCCGCTCAAGCCGAACCTGTTCCGGAGCATCGTCCGGGCGGCGGTCCAGGCCGCGGGCGACGTGCCGGTGACGGTGAAGTTTCGCATCGGGATCGACGAGCGCTGGCACACCTGGCGAGACGCGGGCTGCATCGCCGAAGAGGAGGGCTGCGCCGCCGTCGCACTCCATGCCCGGACGGCGGCACAGCACTACGACGGGGAGGCCGACTGGTCGGTGATCGCGGCGCTCAAGGACGCGGTCCGCAGCATTCCCGTGCTGGGCAACGGCGACATCTGGGAAGCCTGGGACGCCCTGCGCATGCTCCGCGAAACCGGCTGCGACGGCGTCGTGGTGGGGCGCGGCTGCCTGGGGCGCCCCTGGCTCTTCCGCGACCTCGCCGACGTGTTCGCGGGCCGGGAACCCCGGGATCCCCCGCGCTTTGGCGAGATTGCCGGCGTCATGCGCGAACATGCACGGCGCCTGGCGGATTGGATGGGACCCGAGCTGGGGGTTCGCAACTTCCGCAAGCACGCCACCTGGTACACCAAGGGTTTCCCGGGCAGCGCGCGTCTCCGGGGGGACCTCATCCGGATCGAGACGCTCCAGGACCTCGACCGGATCCTGGCGGAGGCCGATCCCGCCACGCCCTTCCCGCCCCATGCCATGCGGGTTGCCCGGGGCAAGAGCGGTGGCCGGCAGACCGTTGCGTTGCCCGACGGCTATCTCGACGCGCTGGGCGACGCGACGCCCCCGGCCGACGAACTCGCCCGGACGGCGGCGGTCTCGGGCGGCTGATCCCCCGCGGGGGGCGCCGGTTTCTGCTCACGCCCTGCCTCCGGATGGCCGATTCGTGGGTCTGGGAGTCGCCGACAACGGGGACGGGTGTTCGCGGACGCGGGCGACCGGTGCCCTCGCGCGTTTCGGCTCCCGGGAACGGACCATGCGACGCCACTCCGGTTTTACGCTGATCGAACTCATGATCGTGATCGCGATCATTGCCGTCATCGCGGCCATTGCGATCCCCAACCTCATCGAGGCTCGGAAGCACAACAACGAAGGAGGGGCGATCGGCGGGTTGCGTGCGGTGGCCATTTCCCAGGAACTGTTCCGGGACGGCGACCTCGACGAGGACCAGGCGCTCGACTTCGGCACGTTGGCGGATCTCGCGACCGTGGGACTCATCGACGCGGCCTTTGGCGCCGGCGCGAAATTCGGGTTCCACTTCATCGACACAGTCGAAGCGGACAAGTACACGGTTCATGCGGTGCCGGCGTCGCCGGCCACCGGGTCGCGCAATTTCCGGCTGCAGTGCGGGACGTCCCCTCCGGAAGATTGCGAGATCCGGGCGAGTGCGTCGGGTTTTGCGACCGAGGCGAGCGCCCTGGTGCCGAGTTCCCAAGGCGATCCTGCGGGTCCCGTCCCGATGCCGGCGAATCCCGTGACCTGTGGCGTGGCCCCGAGCCAGGTCGTCCCTACCACGCCCGCGCTCCAGGCCGCCAAGAACACGGAGATCGAGATGTTCCTGGCGAGCATGGCCCAGAGCCTGGCGGGTTCCTTTGGGATGGAAGCGGGCCAGCTCACCCAGTCGCTGTTCGCGAATTCGGGTGGTGCGACGACCCAGGCGGTTCTCGCGTCCCTCGACACCAGCGGGGATTCCCGTCTGGAATTCGGCGAGTTCGCCGCACCGATCGGACAGTTTTCCGCAGCCGACACGATTTCCGGGGTGCTCGGCGAATTCGGCGGGTGCGCCGGCGCGTGCAGTGCGGCCGGCGAGGACGCGTCGAGTTGTGGGGCGACCTGCAGCGCGTCGCTCGGTCCCGCAGCGAGTTTCGAGGGCGCCCTCGCGGGCATGGTGTCTGTCCTCCCGTCGTTCCTCGACCTGGGGCTCGCGTGCGAAGAGGATCCGCCTTCGCTTGCCCTCACCGCCCTGTCGCCGGGCAATCCCGCGGCGTTCGTGGTCGATACCTTCGGCCTCCCGGTCCAGGTGCCGGTGCTCGTCGCACCGCTCCTCGGGGTGCTGGCCGTGACCCTGTCCGTTGCTGGACTGCGGCGGGCCCGGGCGCGCAAGCAGCCCTCGCCCCATTCCTGAACGAGGGCCTCACGCGTCGAGGCAGCGCCTCCCGAGTTCGTCGGCGGGGAGCCGGTAGACCTCGGCGCAGAACTCGCAGCGCACTTCGAGTTCTTCGTCGCGCTCGACGATCTCCCGGATCTCTTCGCGGCCGAGGAGCAGCGCCGCGCGAATCACCCGGTCCAGGTCGCAGGGACAGTGGAAGCGGGGGGCGAGAACCTCCACCCGGTCGCGGGGGACCGCTCCGACGAGACGCTCCAGGATCTCGTCCACGGTGGCGCCCGCGTGCAGGAGTTCCGAGGGGTGGAGCGTCTGGGCGACGCGCGCCTCGAATTCGGCGACGACCGTTGCGTCCGCGCCCGGCAGGCTCTGGACCAGGTAGCCCCCGGCGGCGGCGACCTCGCCGCCCGGGCCGAGGTAGACGCCCAGGGCCACGGCCGAGGGCTTCTGTTCGCTCTCGAGGAGGTAGCGCGCCAGGTCCTGGGCAATCTCCCCGGAGACCAGGGGCACGATGCCCGTGTAGGGCCGCTTCCAGCTCGGGTGGTTCCGCTCGACTGCCAACTCGCCCAGGCCGAGTGCCTGGGACAGGCCAAGCTCCCGGCCGAGCAGGGGCGCATCGGTGGCCGGGTTGCGGGCGTAACCCCGGACGCGGCCCGCTGCATCTGCGGTCACCAGGAGTCCGCCGAGCGGACCGTTGCCGCGGATGCGCAGTTGGACCCGTTCGCCGTCCTGGCCTTCCGTTGCCAGCAGCAGCCCGCCCATCAAGGCCCGCCCCAGTGCGACCGCACCGGTTGGCGAGGCCGCGTGTCGCGCGACGGCTTCGCGCACGAGGTGGGTGGCGGCGAGCACGCGGATGGAAACGCTCCCATCCAGCGCGAAGGTTCTCGCCAGAGCGTCTTCCCTCGGTTTCGTCGGCGGGGGCTTCTCGGGCTGCGACACGGGGCGACGATACCGTCCGGCGGGACAGCCTTCAGCGGGGGCTCAGAAGACACCGAGTCGGTGGAAGCTGACTGCCACCACTGCGACCGCCACCCAGAGGAAGAGGACCACGCGGCAGCCCATGCCGAAGCGGGATTGTCGGAGATCCTCGAAGATGGCGTGGACGCTCATCCCGACGAGAAGCGCGAGCGCCCCCATGGCGGGCACGTTGCGGTCGACCAGCGCGAAGAGCACGATCGCTGCGCCGAGCGTGGCGGCGACGAGCACGAGGACCGCCAGCACCGGCCAGAGTGCCGGGTCGCGCACGTAGTGCCCCAGGGCCTCGCCCACGGCCCCCTTGGCGGCGGGTTCGGGTTCTTCGGGGGTTTCGGGTTCGCTCATGGGGACCCCATTGTCGCCGATTCCGGTGGAAGCGTGCAGAATGGGACCGCGGAGGTGACATGGCGAGTGCAGTCCGGGACCCGAGAGAGATTTCGCACTGGGACGAGGAAGTGGACGTGCTGGTCCTCGGACTGGGCGCTGCCGGGGCCTGCGCGGCGCTGGAGGCGTCCCGTGCCGGTGCCGAGACCCTGGTGTTGGAGCGGGCCGGTGGTGGCGGCGGAACCTCGGCCATGTCCGGCGGCGTTCTCTATCTCGGGGGCGGCACGGCCCTCCAGAAGGCCTGCGGTTTCGAAGACACGCCCGAGGAGATGTTCAAGTACCTGATGGCGTCGGTCGGCGACGCCCCCGACGAGGAGAAGATCCGACGCTACTGCGAAGGTTCGGTCGAGCACTACGACTGGATCGTGGCCCAGGGGGTGCCCTTCAAACCGGTCTTCCACTACGGCTGTAGCGGTGAGCCCCCCAATACCGATGGCCTCGTCTGGTCCGGATCCGAGCGCGTCCATCCCTTCGTCGACATCGCGAAGCCGGCGCCCCGCGGCCACGTGCCGGAACGTCCGGAGCAGGCCGGCCCGCTCCTGATGCAGAAGCTCTGCGAGGCGGTGGAGCAAAGCCCGGCGCGCATTGCGGCCAACCACCGGGCGACCGCCCTGTTCCAGGAGCCCGACGGAAGCGTCGTGGGCGCGGTGACCGAGAGCTTCGGCGAGTCGCGGAACGTCCGGGTGCGACGTGGCATCGTGATCGCGACGGGCGGATTCATCCTGAACGACGCCATGCTCGACGCCCATGTACCGCTTGCCCGCCGCTGCCAGTTGCGCGTTGCGGCGGACGGGGACGACGGGTCCGGCATCAAGCTGGGCATCGCCGCAGGGGCGGATACGGCGAACATGGATCAGGCTTCGATCTCGTTGCCCGTGTGTCAGCCCTGGGGACTCAAGCGCGGCATCATGGTGAACGCCCAGGGCCAGCGGTTTCACAACGAGGACGACTACTACGGACGCGTCGGGGAGTGGGCGCTCTTTCGCCATGCCGGCCGCTGTTGGCTCGTGGTCGACGACGCGGTCTACGAAAAGCCGGATTACGAGCCGTTCCCGGTTGCGGCTGTCGGCGACACGGTGACGGAACTGGCGCGGGAGCTGGGGCTCCCCGAGGGCGCGCTCGAAGCCACCCTGGAACTCTACAACCGCCACGCGCGAAACGGCGCCGACCCCCTCTTTCACAAGGCGGACGATTACCTGGTGCCCCTCGAGAAACCGCCGTTCGGCGCCATCGACTGCACCACGGAAAACAGTCTCTACGCGGCGTTCACCCTGGGCGGACTCGTGACCGACGTGGACGCCCGCGTTCTCGACCCCGAAGGACGACCGATCCCCGGCCTGTTCGGTGCCGGTCGCGCGACTTCGGGAGTGCCCTCCCGCGGCTACTCGAGCGGCCTTTCCCTGGGCGACGGCACGTTCTTCGGGCGGTGCGCCGGGCGCGTCGCCGCCGGGAGCTAGGGCCAGAGCTGCGCGCCCGGGATCCACTGGGCGTGAAAACCCGTCGGGACGCGCGCGGGTAGCGCGACTCGGGCGATGGGTCCGCGGTCGATGTCGCGGGCGGCGAAGACCCAGCACTCCGAGGCCAGGGTGTCGACGTTCGTGACCATCGAGAGCACGTATCCGTCGTCTTCGCTGTCGGCCGCTCCCTGGCGCGGCGCAAAGGGCGACTCCCCGCCGCGCCAGCCGTCGGGGTAGTCGTAGCGCGTTGCCGCGCCCGACTCGTGGTCGTATTTCACCAGCGCCCGGAAGTCGACGGTGTGCATGTCCTCGGGGAGGTGGTGGTGGTAGGAGTAACGGGTCTTCTGCCCGTAGCGGTTCGTGTCGGGGAGGCAGAATTCGACGTTCAGGTCGTCGAGGGGCTCTTCTCGGGTCTCGCCCGTGCGCAGGTTCATGCGCCAGCGGTGGAGGTGCGCGCGAACACGCAGGTACCCGAGCATCGAGGCGAGGGCGCCCTCTTCCGGGTCCCGCCGGATGGTCGGGTCCGGCTGGAAGCAGCCGTCCATCACGATCCAGTCGCCCTCTTCCCAGGCGTTCACCATGTGCAGGACGTAGCCCGGTTCGAATTCGAACCAACGCACCCGGTCCCCATCGCCGCGGCGGGGCAGGACACCGAAGCGGCTGGGCAGATCGCGGTGGAAACGGGTCACCCGGTACCCCTGGCTGCGCAGGACGTCGACGTCGTGGAAGAGCGGAAAATCGTGGAGGATCGTGTACTGCTCCGTGATCGTGATGTCGTGGGGCGCCCGGGGGCCGGGGAGGTCGATGGGCACCCGGTGCACGTGGGCGCCCTCGGCGTCCACGACGCCATAGGTCATGAAGGGCGGCTCGAATTCTCCCAAGGTGAACCAGACGAGTTCTCCCGTGCGCGGGTCGACCTTCGCGTGGGCCGACACCGTGGTGTCGAAGCTCGTGTCGATTCCCCGGGATTCGAGGGTCTGGGGGTCGAGCCGGTAGGGCGCGCCGCACAGGTACCACAGGGCGTACAAGTGGCCCTGGTGGAAGAGGACGTCGGTGTTGGCGGTGTCCTTCAGGTAGTGTCGGGGCGCGTCGAAGTCGAAGGGGCCCATGACGCCGGGCCAGAGGGCATGCCCGGCCTGTTGTTCGTCGGCCAGCGCGACCGTGGGTACGAAGCGGCTGCGATAGCTCGCGCGCCCGTCTCGGAAGTAGACCGCGTGCACCATGCCGTCCCCGTCGAACCAGTGGTAGAGGTTCTTCGGCGGCAGGACGGAGTTCGGGCCATTGCGTAGGAAGCCCCCGCACAGATCTGCGGGGAGTTCGCCCGCGACGGGGAGGTCGTCTGCGGTGCTTTCCTGCACCGTGGGGGCATGCACGCCGTGGAGATACGGGTTGTCGATCTCGAGCGCCCACCGCGGGGCGTCCGCGGGAAGCGTCACGCCGGTTCCAAGCGCACCGGCAGCTGCGTCACCGCGCGGAACACCGGGCTTGCGTGCAGGGGGAGTTCGTCGTCGTCGGTTCGTTCGAACGACCGGGTTCGCGCGAGGAGTGCGTCCAGGGCGACCCGGGCTTCGAGGCGCGCCAGGTTGGCGCCGAGGCAGTAGTGGGCCCCGAAACCGAGGGCGAGGTGGGGTCCCTTCGGGCGCCCCACGTCGAAGACGTCCGCCCGTTCGAAGACCGACTCGTCGCGGTTGGCGGAGGCGATCCAGCAGAGCACGAAGTCGTCTTCGCGCACCTGTTGACCGCCGAGTTCGAGGTCGCGGGTCGCCCGCCGTGGGTCGAACTGCACGGGAGAGGAAAAACGCAGCACTTCTTCGATCGCCGTGGACAGGAGACCGGGATCGCCGCGGAGACGCTTCAGTTCTTCGGGGTGCGCCAGCAGTTCGAGCACGGCGTTGCCAATCAGGGTCGTCGTCGTCTCGTTGCCGGCGACGAGGATCAGCACGAGCATCGCCAGCATCTCGTCGTGATTGAGCCGAGAGCCCTCGTGGCGCGCCTGGACCAGCCCGGTGAGCAGGTCTTCCCGGGGTGCGCGGGCCCGCTCTTCGGCCAGGGGAATGAAGTAGTCGTGCATTTCCCCGATCAGCGCCGCCTGCCGTTCCAGGCGCTCCCGGTCGATGTTGCCGAAGAAGCCGGTGCCGAGCAGCGCGACGGCCTGGTCGGACCAACGCTTGAACTGCTCCCGGTCTTCGGCGGGAACGCCGATGATCTCGGCGA
This sequence comes from Myxococcota bacterium, assembly GCA_036336695.1. Taxonomy (GTDB): domain Bacteria; phylum Myxococcota_A; class UBA9160; order UBA9160; family SMWR01. The sequence continues at coordinate 5,159 of JAYZFQ010000040.1, read as the reverse complement.
TGATCGTAACGGGCAAGGGGTAGGTGAGCGCCTGGACCAGGTCGACGTCGCGCCGTTCGACCGCTGCTTCCACCAGTTCCGACGCGATGGCGTGCATGCGGGGTTCCAGGCGCTGGATGATCCGCGGCGTGAAGGCCTTGTTGACCAGCGCCCGCAGACGCGCGTGTTCGGCGCCGTCGGTGCCGAGCATGCTCGGGGGCGGGAGTTCGGGAAGCTCTTCCCCACCCAGGTGGTCCGTGAACTGATCGGAGCGAATGCTGTTCGACCAGGTGTCGGCGTCCCGCAGGATGGCCTCGCAATCCGCGTGGCGGAAGACCGAGAAGAGTCGCACCGGGAGTCCCTCGTGTTCGAAGACCGGGAACTCGCGGCGTCCCCGGGCATAGAGGGCGTAGGGGTCGCGGCGTACCGCCGGGTCGATGGGGAGGAACGCAAAGGGTTTCGTCATCGCGGGAGTCCGACGATACCACGCGGCTCCGGCGGCTTCCGCCACCCGCGGTCGCTCTCCCGGCGCGGCTATGGCATGGTCGCGGGCCTCAATTCTCAACGTCTCGAGGCCTCCCTGTCATGCCCTCCCGCCCGCGCACGCTCGTCGGTGCTCCCGACACCCCCTACACCCTCAAGATCGTCGGAGCGCCCGGTTCTCCCTACAGCCGGAAGCTGCGCGCCGTGCTGCGCTATCGACGCATTCCCCACCTGTGGGTGCAGCAGGCCTCGCGCGATGCCCAGGACATTCCGCCGGTGCCCGTCCAGCTGATTCCGGTGCTGGTGTTTCCCGGCGAAGACGGCGAGCCGGATACGGCGGCCATCGACACCACGCCCCTGATCCGCCGCCTGGAGACGGAATACCCCGAGCGCTCGGTGATTCCCGACGATCCGGCCATGGCCTTCGTGGACGCACTTCTCGAGGACTACGCCGACGAGTGGCTGACGAAGGCGATGTTTCACTACCGGTGGGCCTTCGCACCGGACGTCGAGAAGGCGAAGCGCGTGCTTCCGCTGTGGGGGCGCTGGGACGTTTCGGACGAGCAGGTGGCGCCGTTCTCGGAGATGTTCAGCGCGCGCCAGATCGAGCGACTCTGGGTCGTGGGGTCGAACGAGACCACGGGATCGGTCATCGAAGCCAGCTATCGCCGCTATCTCGAACTCCTCGACGCGCACCTGAGCAGCCAGCCCTTTCTCCTGGGCGCCCGCCCGGCGTCGAGCGATTTCGGCGCCTACGGACAGCTCACCCAGCTCGCCCTCTTCGACCCCACGTCCGCAGCGGTGACCTTGGCAACGGCGCCCCGCATCGTCGCCTGGGTCGAAGTCGTCGAGGATCTCTCGGGGAGCGAGCCCGCGGCAACGGGCTGGACGCCGCGTGACGCGGTGCCGGACACCCTGCGCGCGCTGCTTGCCGAGGTGGGCCGGGTCTATGCGCCCTTCTTGCTCGCGAACGCCGAGGCCCTCGGCAACGGGGCGGACGAAGTGACTTGCGAGATCGACGGCAAGCCCTGGGTGCAGAAACCGTTCCCCTACCAGGGGAAGTGTCTCCAGTCGCTGCGTGCCGGGTACGCGGGCCTGTCGACGGGGGACCGCGAAGGGGTCGACGCGGTCCTGGCTGGAACCGGTTGCGAGGTGCTCCTGCGCGACTAGGCGCTCGCCGATTCCGAGTCCGCGATCTGCACCAGGCCGGCGGGGCGCTGCGTGGCGAGTTCGGCGTAGAAGTCGTTTCCCTTGTCGTCGATCACGATGAATGCGGGGAAATCTTCGACCTCGATGCGCCAGATCGCCTCCATGCCGAGTTCGGGAAACTCCTGGACCTCGACCTTCCGGATGGAGTGATCGGCGAGCCGCGCCGCCGGCCCCCCGATCGAGCCGAGGTAGAAGCCGCCGTGCGCCTTGCAGGCGTCGCGTACCTGGGCGGACCGGTTGCCCTTGGCGAGCATCACCATGCTGCCGCCCCGGGACTGGAAGAGGTCGACGTAGGAGTCCATGCGTCCCGCCGTGGTCGGGCCGAAGGAACCCGACGGGAGCCCCTCGGGCTTCTTCGCCGGACCCGCGTAGTAGACCATGTGTTCCTTGAAGTAGCCGGGCAGGTCCTCGCCCGCGTCGAGCCGCTCCTTGAGTTTCGCGTGGGCGATGTCGCGGGCGACGACCATCGGTCCGGTCAGCGAGAGCCGCGTCGTGACCGGGTGTTGGCGGAGTTCTGCCAGGATCTCGGGCATCGGCCGGCGCAGGTCGATCGGTACCACGTCCGCCGGCAGCTCGGACTCGGTGACGTCGGGCAGGAAGCGGGCGGGGTTGGTCTCGAGTTGTTCGAGGAAGATGCCGTCGCCGTTGATCTTCGCCTTGATCTGCCGATCCGCGGAGCACGAGACGCCCAGGCCCACGGGACAGGAGGCCCCGTGCCGCGGCAGACGGATGACGCGCACGTCGTGGGCAAAATATTTTCCGCCGAACTGGGCGCCGATGCCGGTCTCGCTGCAGAGCGCGAGCACTTGTTCTTCCAGCGCGACATCCCGAAACGCGCGCCCCGATTCGTTCCCCTCGCGGGGAAGACCGTCCAGGTAGTGGCAGCTCGCGAGCTTCACGGTTTTCAACGTGAACTCGGCCGACGGTCCACCGATGACGAGTGCCAGGTGATACGGCGGACAGGCCGACGTCCCCAGGGTCCGGATCTTCTCGGCAATGAAACGGACGAGGGAGTCCGGGTTGAGCAATGCTTTCGTTTCCTGGTAGAGAAACGTCTTGTTCGCAGAGCCGCCGCCCTTCGCGACGAACAGGAACTCGTAGGCCTCGCCGGGATCCGCGTAGAGTTCGATCTGTGCCGGGAGGTTCGAGCCGGTGTTCTTCTCGGTGTACATGTCGAGCGGGGACATCTGGGAGTAGCGCAGGTTGTGTTCGGCGTAGGCCCGGTGGACGCCACGGGCGAGGGCCGCTTCGTCGTCGCCGAAAGTGAGGACCCGTTCGCCCTTGTGGCCGAGGATGATGGCGGTTCCCGTGTCCTGGCAGCTCGGCAAGACCCGGCCCGAAGCGATGTTCGCGTTCTTCAACAGTTCGAGCGCGACGAAGCGGTCGTTGTCCGAGGCTTCCGGGTCGTCGAGGATCCGCTGGAGCTGGGCGAGATGGCCGGGCCGCAGCAGGAAGGACACGTCGCCGTAGGCTTCGGCGGCCAGCCGTGTCAACGCATCGGGGTCGACGCGCAGAAACGTGTTGCCGTCGAGTTCGACGCGGGCGACCCCTTCCGAGCCGAGCGCTCGGTAGGGCGTGTCGTCGTCGGAAAGTTCGAAGAGGGGCTGGTGCTGGAATTCGGTCACGCTGATTTCTCCCGGGCGGGGAGGCTAGCACCGCCGGCCGGTTGCCCCGGGGAGGGTGCGCGCGGCGTCCGGTGCGCCCGCATGCGTGGAATCCGCGGACGCCCTAGCGCTGCAGGATCTTCTGGGCGTTCTTCGCGAACTGCGCGGCGTCTTTTTCGTTTTCTCCGAGGTTCGGCATTTTCATCGGCACCTCGAGGCCGCGCTGGCAGCCCGGCCGCGCTTCGCACTGGCCGCGCCAGCGCTGGATGTGGTCGAGCCCCTCGACGTCGATCCCGGACCACTTGTGCGTGCGCACCCAGCACCAGTTGGCGATGTCGGCGATGGAGAAGTCGCCGGCGAGCCACTCGTTGTCGGCCAGGTGACCGTCGAGCACTTCGAAGAGCCGGCGGCCCTCGTTCTGGTAGCGCTGGATGGCGGCCGGGAGTTTCTCGGGGAAATAGCGATAGAAGACGTTGGCCTGGCCCATCATCGGCCCGACGCCGCCCATCTGGAACATCAGCCACGAGATCACCTGGGCCCGCGCGGCGGGCTCGGTGGGCAGCAGGCGGCCGGTCTTCTCGGCCAGGTGGATCATGATCGCGCCGGATTCGAAGACCGGGACCCCGTCGTCCACGATGGCGGGGATCCGTCCGTTCGGGTTGATCTTCAGGAACCACGGCTCTTTCTGCTCGTTTTCCATCATGTTGATGGGATGGGTCTCGTAGGGAAGCTCGAGTTCTTCGAGCGTTACCGAGGCCTTCCAGCCGTTCGGGGTGGGAGCGGTGTAGAGATCGATCATGGATCCTCCGGGGGGTAGGGGCGCGTGGCGCGCCATTATACGATCATGCGGGGCCGGAACCGAGGAGGGCCATGCACCCCGGCGACTGGACGGCACCGGCCGTGCGCCGGTGCTTCCGTGAAGGAGCGGACGGATGAGTCAAGCGGACGCGGTCTGGCGGAAGATCTGCGACGAGGCGCGGGAAGAGGCCGAACGCGAGCCGGTGCTCGCGAGCTTCCTGTACACGGCCATCCTGAACCACGGCTCGCTCGAGTCCGCCCTGGCCGTTCACCTGGCCGAGCGGCTGGCCGGGGTCGGCGTCGGCCCGGACGCCCTGCGCGTCGTCTTCGAAAAGGTGCTGACGGGGGACGCGTCGCTCGGCACAGCGGTGCGGGCCGACCTCGAGGCGGTGCGCGACCGGGATCCGGCCTGCGAGCGGCTTTCGGAGCCGCTGCTCTACTTCAAGGGGTTCCACGCCCTCCAGGCCCACCGCATTACCCACGTGCTCTGGACCGCGGGGCGGCGGGGGCTGGCCCAGTTCCTCCAGAACCGGAGCTCCGAGGTGCTGGGCGTCGACATCCATCCGGCCGCGCGCGTCGGCAAGGGCGTGTTCCTCGACCACGGGACCGGCGTCGTCGTCGGCGAAACCGCGGTGATCGAAGACGAAGTCTCCCTGCTCCAGCAGGTGACGCTCGGGGGAACCGGGAAGCAGACCGGCGACCGCCACCCGAAGGTCCGGGCCGGCGTGCTGATTGCCGCCGGGGCGAAGATTCTCGGCAACATCGAGATCGGCGAGGGCGCCAAGATCGGCGCAGGCAGCGTCGTGTTGCGGGACGTCCCGCCCCACACCACCGCCGTCGGGGTTCCCGCGCGGGTGGTGGGGAGTCCGGCGGCGGACCACCCCGCGCTCGAGATGGACCAGTCGGTCCCGCCGCCGGAAGGCGACGGCATCTGATCGGCCGCGTTGTCGGGCGGCGGCCGTGCGCGGGCGCCCGCGCCCCCCTACGCTTTTCCCCTGGAGAGGTGGCCGAGCGGTCGAAGGCGGCGGTCTTGAAAACCGCTGACGTGCAAGCGTCCGGGGGTTCGAATCCCTCCCTCTCCGCCAG
>JAYZFQ010000039.1:0-7516 GCA_036336695.1 Myxococcota bacterium | reverse complement strand
CATCCACGTGGTGAATCCGGAGACTCCCCCCCTCCCCGTCCGCGATCTCGGTGTAGTGCGGCGCAAAGGGAAAGCCGGGCAGGTTTTCGAAACGGGCATCGGGGGTGCGCAGGGTCTTCACGGGGGCTCCTGGGGAATGGGCGGCGTAGTATACGCACTGCGCAGCGCCCGCCAGCACCCTGCCCCTGCGCCTCCCATTGATGTTGCTCCTGGGAATCGCGGGCTTGCGGCGCATGCAAGCATACCGCCACTGATTCCGCCCATTCTGACACGCGGGAAAGACGACGTTTTACACATTTTCTCGTCGGGAAGAGAGCACCGTGCCGCCCCGCTGCTACCTTGAACCGTAATGCAACGGGGTGAGCGTTGACCGGAGCCGAGGGACGAGTCGGAAGCGACGTCCAAGCCCGGTGCGGTAAATGCGGCGAAGCCTGGCACGTCGTCATCGCCCTCGCCGAAGCACACATTGCCCAGGTCCAGTGCGGAGAATGCGGCGCGCGCCACCGCTACCGGCCCGTGGGCGGCGTGACTGCCGGGGGAAACCCGCGCCCGAAGGCGACGCGCAAGAACGGGACCCGGGCAAAGCGACCCGGCACGGCGCCCGCCGTTGAAGCAGATCTCGGGCGGCCGGCACGCTCGTTCCGGCCGAGCGATACCTACGAAGTGGGGGAGCGCATGGTGCACCCCACCTTCGGCGAAGGCGTCGTGCAGGCAACGCGCGGCACGACCAAGGTCGAAGTGCTCTTTCCGGCGGGGACGAAGCTCCTGGTCCAGGGCTACGGCGACGGCTGAACCTCAGCCCTCGTAATCGACCCCGAGCACTTCGTAATGCGCCGTGCCGGCCGGGCCGCGCACGCTGACTTCGTCGCCCTCGCCCTTGCCGAGCAAGGCGCGCCCGATGGGCGACTCGACACTCACCCAGCCGCGCGCAGCGTCGAACTCATCGGGGCCGACCAGGCGATAGCGGTGCTCGGCGCCCTCGGCGTCTTCGAGGGTGACCCAGGCGCCGAAGTACGCCCGCTCCGGGTCCCGTACCGCGCCGGGCTGTACCACCTCGATCTCTTCGAGTCGCCCGCGCAGGAAGCGCACCCGGCTATCGATTTCCCGCAGGCGTTTCTTGCCGTAGATGTACTCGGCGTTCTCCGAGCGGTCCCCCTGGGCTGCGGCATCGGCGACTTCGCGGGTCACCTTCGGACGCTCCTCGTTCCACAGCCGCGCGAGTTCCGCCTGGAGCTTCGCCGCGCCTTCGGGCGTGATGTACCGGGGCGGAGACACGGCTCAGTGCACCGGTTCCGGGCGGCGCCCGTTCATGCGTCGCCCAGGTCGCGGGCCATCACGATGTTCGTGCTCTCCGTCTCCGGGTCGAAGACGATCCGCGCCTCCCCCGCCGCCAGTTGTGCCATCACACCGGCGATCTTCTCTTCCACGCTGCGCTCCACCGCGCCGTAGTCCGTGCCGTCCCGGGTCACGAATTCCTCCACGAGTCCCCGCAAGGCCTCGGGGCTCAGCGCGTCGGGGGAAAGAACGATCCCGTGCGCCGGGGGCTCTTGCTCCATTTGCCCATGCTAGCGCCGGGCGACGGCACGGCGTCAGGGCCGGTAGATCCGCGCCATGATCATCCACGCGCCCAGGGCGAGCCCTGTCAGGATCACGCACACCAACCAGAACGCCTGGGGATCGTGGGTTCCTGGAATGCCGGCGACGTTGATCCCCAGCAGGCCGGTCAGGAAGCCGAGGGGCAGAAACACCGTCGCGACCAACCCGAGCCGAAGCGTCGCGTTGTTCATCCGCTCCGAGAGCTGGCTCTGGATCTGGTCGCGCAGCAGGTTCGCACGCTCCAGGTAGAACGCGGCCGTGCGCTCGTGGCGCCCCATCACCTGGGCCACCGCGGTCAGTTCCTCGCTGCTCGCGGCGCGCATGGCGACCGAGCGATCGCCGGCCACCTCTTCGATCGCCCGGGACAGCGCCGAAATGCGCCGGCGGTCGCGGATCAGCCGTCGCCGCACCTTGCCCAATTCGTCGATCGGCAGGTTGTTCCCCGAGTCGAACACCACGTCTTCGAGCTCGTCCAGGGTCGCGGCGAGGTGGTCCAGGGTGCTCTCGACGCGGTCGGACACCGCGCTGATCAGCAGGGCCAGGGCGTTCCAGCCCACGTCCGCCTCGAGAGACCCGCGCAACACCCCCTGCCAGACCGCTTCGAGCTCCCGGTTCGGGCCGCGCCGCACGCTGACCATGCGCTCGGCCGTCACGATGAGGCCCATGCGCAGGACGGAATCCTCGCCGATCGCCTCCCCTTCCTCTCCCGTGTAACAGACCCGCATGGCCAGCCCTTCGGGAACCCGCGCCCGGCGGCTGTTCGTGTTCTCCTCGGCCAGGAGTTCCCGCGTCGACTCGCAGAGATCGAGACGCTCGGCGAGCCATTCCTCGGCGCCGGGTTCATCGAGGTCTACGTCGATCCACTCCGTTCCCGTTGCGGTTCCGGCCTCCTGTTCCTGTCCCCGGCGGACCAATCGCATCGTCGCTTTCCTGCTCCTCGATGACGGGCCGCTGCTCTCCCGAGGAAAGTCCCCGGTACCAAGCGGGCCCCCTTGCCGACACCCGGCCTTGCGGGTCGCAATTCTCTACCGGGCCACCGGGGTGCGCAAGCCCGGAAACCCCTCCCGCCAGGCTCCCGACCGGGGCGCCCCGACGGCGCCCTGCGGCTCAGTCGATTTCGATTTCGCGGCTTCCCACCGGGAGCCGGATCAACATGCCGTCTTCTCCCACCACGACATCCACTTCCCCGGGATCGATCTCGTTGGTAAAGAGCCAGCTCCGCATGGGCCCCGGCACGGGGGGCACCAGGTGGGTGAACACCACGGTGTCGACACCGGCCTGGTTCGCCGACTCGACGGCCTCGGCGGGGCTGGTGTGATAATCGACCACGTCGGCCGACAGTTTTTCCAGCCGCCGGTGGCCCGCCTCGCCCAGCGCCCCGCTCATGCGCTCGAGCAGTTCCTTGAGGAGTACCTCGTGGATGAGTAGATCTGCGCCCTGGGCGTTGCGTTCGAGGTTGGCCGACTGGTCCGTATCCCCACTGATCACGACCGAACGCCCCTTGTAATCGAAGCGATAACCGACAGCGGGTTCGACGGGACGGTGATCCACGGCGAACGCGGTCACCACCAGCCCGTTCTTCTCGAGGATCTTCTGCCCCGGTCCCTCGGCAACCGCCACGGCGTGCGGGCGCCACTCGGTTGCGGCGACGGACAGGTAGTCGTCCCCGTGATGCGCAAGCCGGTAGGCGTCGTCCTGGCGGTAGGCCTGCTTGAAGCCGTTCACGACCTGGTCGACACCCTGCGGGCCGTAGACGTCCAGGGGCTGGTCGCGTCCTGCCACCCAGCTCTGCATTGCCCATTCTCCGAGTTCCCCGATGTGGTCGGAATGGAAGTGGGTCAGGAAGACGCCACCGAGCGCCGCCGTGGGCATGCCGGCGATCTGGGCCACCTCCTGGGAACCGGGCCCCACATCGACCACGTAGAGTTGGCCGCCGGCAAGCACCAACGTACAGGCGCCCGCCGAGCTCGCATCGGGAAGCGGCGCGCCCGTTCCGCAGAAAAAGACGTTGAGCGCGTCATCTTCGAGCAGATCGGTCCGCACCGACTCGGTGCGCTGCTGGATGCCCCGCTGCATCATGGTGTCGACGATGCGATCGCAGCCCACCCCCCAGAGAAGGGCCAGGCAAAGCCCCACCCGAGCCGCAAACGCGAACCGATTCCGCTGCTTCATAGGGCTGTGCTCTCCCGGTTGAAGGCCGTTTCCCGTTCCGCCGGCGTCCCGGCGCCCGCACGGCCGCGATGCGTCAGTTCGACCAATAGATGTACTCGTCGTCCGGCGCATCGGGAAGACTCAAATCCTTGTCGAGGTTGACCGCGAACGAGCCCTGGGCAGCCCAGGCGGGGGCCACCTGCTCGGCATTGTGGGCGGCCAGCGCCGCCTGCAACTCGGCCAGCTTGTCGGGGCGCTCGGCCGCGAGATCGTGCTGCTCGCGCGGGTCGTTCTTCAAGTCGAAGAGCCAGGCCCGCCCGGGCGGGTCGCTCACGTTGAGTTTCCAGCCATTGACGAGCGCCGACTGGGAAGTTCCGCTGCGCCAGAAGAGCGCGTCGTGGGGCACCCCTTCGGCTTCCCCCCGCACGTAGGGCAGGAGATCGACGCCATCCACCTTCCGGTCGCTCGGCAACGGGGCCCCCCCGGCCGCCGCCGCGGTCGCGTACAGGTCGAAATGATGGACGGGCGCCGCCACCTCGCTGCCGGCGGGAATGCGCGCGGGCCACTTGGCGAAGAACGGGACGTGAATGCCTCCCTCGAACAGGGTGATCTTCCAGCCTCGGAAAGGCGCGTTCACGTCGGGCAAGCCGAGGTAGCCGGCACCCCCGTTGTCCGAGGTGAACAACACGAGGGTGTCGTCTTCCAGGCCGTTGCGCTCGAGGGCTTCCAACACGCGGCCCACCCCCCGATCGAGCGCCCGGATCATGGCTGCGTACACCCGCTCGCGGTGGGTCTCGATGTGGGACAAGGCGTCGTAGTCTTCCCGGGTCGCCTGGAGGGGCGTGTGCGGCGCCCAGTGAGCCAGGTAGAGGAAGAAGGGACGGTCCTTGTTGGCGTCGATGAACCGGACCGCCTCGTCCGTGTAGTAGTCGGTCAGGTAGCCCGCCGGCTCGAAGGCGTCGCCGCCGTTGAAGGAAGCCGCGTAGCGCACCGCCGCCCACAGAAAGCGGTCGATCGGGTCGAAGTCCTGCTTGGCGTTCACCACGTTCGGATCGTCTTCGGGCAGATAGAGGCCGCTCTCCATCAGCAGGCTCTCGTCGAACCCCTGGTCGTGGGGCCCCATGCCGCCGGTGCGGCCGAGGTGCCACTTGCCGATGTGCCCCGTTCGATACCCCTGCTCGGCCAGCAACTCGGCGATGGTGACTTCCGACGGCGGCATCCCCATCGCCTCGAACGCAACCGTTTCGACGCCTTCATGAAGGATCGGCGGCCGCAGGCGGTCGCCGGAATCTCCCGCGAGTCGGGGAACGATGCGCATCATGCCGGGCGGCGTGGGCGTGAACTCGAAGCCGAAGCGCGTTCCGTAGCGCCCCGACATGAGCGCCGCCCGAGACGGCGCGCAGGTGCCGTTGGCCGCGTAGCCGTTGGTGAAGTTCACCCCTCCCGCCGCGATCGAGTCGATGTGCGGCGTCGGTACCGTGCCGCCCGCGACGCCGCCCCCGCCAAAGGTCAGGTCGTTCCAGCCGAGATCGTCGGCCAGGATCAGCACGATGTTCGGCGGACGGTCACCCGGCGGGCGGCCCAGGGAATCGCCGCCGACGGCCCAGGTCACCGGCTCGTTGGGCCCCACCTCCATGCGCGTCTCCGCCACGCGGCGAATGACGGCGAGGGCGAGTTCTGCCCGGTTGACATAGACCACCGCGGCGAGGAGCCCGAGAACCGCGATCCCCCCGACGACCCATTTTCCGCGCTTGCTCATGGCTCGGCCTCGACCCTGGCGGCGTTTCGCCTTATTGTCACGTAGAGTGACGATACAGGATCCGAAGATGGCCACAACCGACGGACGCCACGCCCGCTCCGAACGCACCCGCGCCGCGGTTGCCGAGGCCATGTTGAACTGCCTCGAGGCCGGCGCGCTGCGCCCGTCGGCCAAGGAGGTGGCCGAGGCGGCGAATGTCTCGATCCGGGCCGTCTTTCGGCACTTCGAAAACATGGAGGCCCTGCTCGAAATCGCCTCGGAGCTCCAGATCGAGCGGGTGATGCGCGAGCTGCCGCCCCTGGTCCTCGCCGGGAGCCTCCGCGAGCGGATCGGCGGGATCGTCCGGCGGACGACCCACGGCTACGAATTGGCGGCGCCCGTGCGGCGCGCCACCCTGCTGTTCGCCCACGCCTCGAAGGTCGTGCGCGAAAGACACCACTGGCTCCGGGGGCAGGTGCGCAAGCAGGTGCGCCGGGTGTTTGCCGCCGAACTCGCCGCGCTGCCCGAAGCGGAGCGCCGCGAACGCTTCGAGGCGCTTGCCGCGTTGCTTTCGGCGGCCTACTGGGACGAACTGCGCACCCACCAGCGGCTCTCGGTGCCGGCGGCCCGGCGCAGCCTGGAACAGGCGCTCCACGCCATCCTGTGCGCGGCGCCCTCCGAGCGCCAATGAAAGCCCGGCGGACAACCCCCAGGTGCGTGCCCGCTCGGGCGACTAAACTGGCGGAAAGCCCTCCCCCACACCAACGCTTAGGAGTTTCGTTGTGAAGTACAGTTCCCCGAAGACGAGCCTGGCGGCGGCGCTGGCTCTTTCACTGCTGCTTGCCCCCGCTGCATGGGCCGACCCGGACCTGGGCGAAACCCTGATCCGTCAGTTCTTTGCCGACGCGAAGAGCGGCGACCAGGCCGCCATCGAACGCACCCTCGGCGAGGGATTCCAGTCGGTACACACCGACGGGATGCGCGACCGCGCCGCCGAAATCGAACTCATCCGCAACATAAAGATCGGCAAGTCGACGCTGACCGACTTCAAGACCACCCGGAACGGGCCGGCCCTCGTCGTCACCTTCGAAGTCAACGCACCCGGCGAGATCCTCGGGGGCAAGCGGGTCGGCGACGGCACCCACGAGCGAATGGCCGTGTGGCTCGAAACCGCCCAGGGCTGGCAGCTCATCGCCTACGCCAACCTCGCGCCGCTGAAGGATTGAGGGGACTCAGCTCCCGGCTTGCTTGTTCGCGGCCAGAACCGTCGAGATAAGGAAGCGCGCGAACAGGTCATGGGGCACGGCCTTGTTGTCGTTCAGCCAGTGAACGAGGAGCCCGTCGCTCAGGGCCGAAAGAATGACCGCGAAGTCGATGGGCTCCACCGGCAACTCGAGGTTGTTCTCTTCGGCGATTCGGGCAATCAGGCTGCCGAGCAACTCGCGCGAGCGGCGTTGCCGCAGGCGTAGCTTGCGGCGCAGCCTGGGCTGACGCACGGCCGCGAGACTGAGTTCCAGCTCGAGAATCGCCCAGAGTCGCCCGCTGCCCCGTTCTCCGCGATGCCAGTTGTCGAGTTCGGCAACCTGATCGCCCATGGGGGTGTCACCGGACAGCACCTCGCTCAGCTGCGCATGGCCGACCTCGAAACGCCGATCGAGCAGCGCGATCAGCAGATCTTCCTTCGAATCGAATTGCGAGTACACCGCTCCCTTCGTCAAGCCGGCCGCGGCGGCGATCTCCTGAAGCGACGCACCCACGAGACCCGACTTGCTGATCACCTTCCCCGCAGCATCCAGGAGCCGCTCGCGGTTGCGCGCGGCCGTCTCGTCTCGCGAAGCGGGCTTGGGCACGCGCGCGATCCTAGCAGAGTAGTTAGCCCTTCTTCAGCGCGCGGCGCCGCTTCCCACCGGTTTGCGGCGGGCGAAAGCGACAACACGCCCCCGAAAAAACGCGCGCGCGCAAACCTCCACTCCCGGCCACGCAGCGTGCCGCTTCCAGCCCGCAACACAGCGAAGCGTGGAACGCTTCGCG
>JAYZFQ010000038.1:0-47237 GCA_036336695.1 Myxococcota bacterium | reverse complement strand
GGTGTCCCACGGGGTGCGCGCGGGGCCCCCGTGCGCGGGCTCCTATGTGGTGGCGCGCGGGGGGGGGCGCCGCCCCCTCGACCCACTCAGTCGCAGGTAGCGCCCGGCGGGAACGTGAACCGCCGGGTCGTCCCCTCCGGGCATTCCGGCAGCTCATCGAGCCGCTCGGGAGCGGGCAGCCCCACGTCGAAGAACTCGGCGCAGGTCGTTCCCGAAGGCTGGTTCGCACTGTCGAGTCCGCAGGTTTCCCCGGCCGGGATGTTGTAATGGTTGCTCCAGAACAGGATCTCGGCGAAGAACTCGGCCGCGCTGCACTGGCGCATGCGATCGAAGTAGGAACCGTACAACTGGGGCAGCCCCGGAGGCTGGCGGGGATCCCAGATCTGCCCGTTCGTCACGAGCGCCCTGTCCTGCAGAGTCGTAATGCCGTCGAGGAGCAGCACACCGCCTTCCACGAATTCCTGGCGGTAGGTCTGGATCTGCTGGGTGAGCAGCGTCGACTCGCTGAAGAGCGGGGTGCTTCCGATCGGGAAGACGCCCTGAAGCGTACCCGAACAGTCGGATGCGGTCTGGTCGCCGATGTAGATCTTTCCCGCACCGTTCTCGCCGCAGACGCCGCTTCCCAACGCGTTGGGAATCCCGGCTGCAGCAAGTGCGGCACAGCGCTCCGGAGAGAGCGGCGGGTACATGGCCAACGTGCGGGTCTGCAAGTCGTTCCCCTGGATGTCGTTGACCCAGAAGAGCTTGTAGTTGGCATAGGGATAGGGAAAGATTTCCGATTCCAACGGCGTGCCGTTTGCGTTCAGCAGCGTCGCGTCGCCACACCAATAGCCTGCATCGTTCTGGAAGAACTCGAAGTCGAGGAGGTTGACTTCGTCCGGGTTGCACTCGGGCTCGATCACATCGGGAAGCTCCGCACCCGTGGCGATCGCGTCGTCCAGGACGACCTGGACTTCTCCCAGGAAAACCTCGACCGTTTCGGCGTCCCCCTCGACGGGACATTCGTTCTTTCGCTCCGCCTTGCGAAACTTCTTGGTGAGCTTTCTCGCGCAGGAACGGGATTCGAAGTCGCCGCGCACCGCACTCGCCGACTCGCGGGCGAGGCACTCGGAAAAATCTCCTGCGGCGCGGATCTTCTTGGCGACGCACTTCCGCTCGCCCCCGTCTCCCCACGCCGGCCCCGCCAGCATCGCGACCACAACGAACAACCCACCCACGCACTGCATCCGCAACATCGTCAACTCTCCCATGGATTCGTCGAAGGGTGACCGGACTCCCGACCACGAGGTTTGAGGCCCGCAATAATGAGAGATTCGAAGCTCGAGTGGAAGGTGAAAACCACCCACCTTCCCGCGCTTCAAGCCCCTCAGGGCGGGGGAACCAGGATTCTCTCGCTCCCGGTGCCCGGCTGGGTTTCAGGGAGCGGCGCCGGGCCGAGGATCCATGCGAAAGAACGCGATCGCGGGACGCTCCGAAGCCGGCTTCGCCGCGAGATCGTTCCAGAAGTCGTACTTCCTTCCGAAGGCGGCCAGCACCTCGGCGCTTTCCCCGGGATCTTCGACCACGACGGCGCTGCGTTCGAAGAGTCGATCGCCGATCTTCAGACGCACCCGGGGATCCCGCACCACGTTGCGGTTCCAGAAGCGAGCGTCCGGGAAGGTTCCCCCATCCAGGTAGACCGAGGGCACGTAGAGGGAACCGCCGTAGGCGACACACACGGTGGTCACGGAATGCGGGATGCCGTACCAGGTGCGGGTCTCGACGAAGATTTCCGGCACCGACTCCGTGAAGGACCAGTCTTCCACAGGGTCCGGGGCGACCTCGCCAGAGAGCCAGAAACCCGGGCGGTAGTCCTGGGGCTCGCAGGCAACGAGCAGCCCGGCGATTGCCAGGAAGCCGAGCGTCGACATGCTTCGCGTGATCCGGGACATTCGTTTTCGACTCCTCGGCGCCCGTGTCAGGGCAGCACCGCGCCCGCATCCGTTTCCAACGCGGCGCTCGTGTGGCGAAGACTCAAGATATCGACCAAGGCGGGTTCCGCGTGCAGTCCGTGTCGGCCGCGACAGTAGACGGCACGAACGCGGTGGGCAAACATGGCAGACAGGAGCTCCCGGCCCGAGGCAATGCAACACAGAGAAACGCGAGTCGGAGGACCGTATGCACACTACGTGCTGTTCGTCCTCGTCATTGTCTACGTCTTCAACTTCATCGACCGGAACATCCTTTCGATCCTCGCCGAGGACATCAAGCGCGACCTCGGTGTCACGGATGCCGAGATGGGCTTTCTCTACGGCACCGTGTTCGCGGTCTTCTACGCAGTCTTCGGCATCCCCCTTGCGCGTTTTGCCGATGCCTGGGTGCGGCGAAGCCTGATCGCGGCCGGTCTCCTCTTCTGGAGCCTGATGACGGCCTTGTCCGGGCTCGCGCGCTCCTTTCCCATGCTGACGGGCTTTCGGATCGGTGTCGGCATCGGCGAGGCCAGCGCGTCCCCAGCCGCCTACTCGATGCTGTCGGACTACTACTCCCCGCGCCTGCGCGCGACCGTGCTCGCGATCTATTCGGGCGGGGTCTACGTCGGCGGCGGCGTGGGGCTCTTCCTGGGCGGTTGGATCCTGGGCGCATGGGGCGATCTTTATCCCCAACCCAGCGAGGCGCCGTTCGGCCTGCGCGGCTGGCACGTCGCCTTCCTGGCGGTGGGCCTGCCCGGGATCGCGATGGCCGCCTGGGTACGCACCCTGCGAGAACCCCGGCGCGGCATCAGCGAAGGCATCGTGGCCGAGGAGCATCCCGCGCCGTTCGGCGTGCTGGCGACCGAGTTGGCGGCGATGCTGCCCGTCTTCAATCTCGTCGGCCTGCGTCGCGTGGGCGCTTCGCTGCGGGCCAATGCCGCAGCGGCGGCCGCGATTGCCGTCATCGCCGGGATCCTGATTGCGGCGACGGGCAGCGTGGCCCAGTGGGTGGCACTCGGACTGGGCGCCTACGTGACGGTGTCGTGGGGACAGTCTCTCGCGAAACGCGACCCGGCGACCTTCGCGATGATCTTCCGATCCAAGGCGATGGTCTACACGATGCTCGCCTTTCCCACGATCGCGTTCTTCACCTACGGCGCGGGTTTCTGGACCGCGCCACTCCTGCTCCGCCTGCACGACACCAGCCCCGGTGAAGTGGGACTCTACATCGGCCTGGGCAGCGCCCTCGGTGGCCTGCTCGGCGTCACCCTGGGCGGATACTGCGCCGACCGGCTCAAACGTCGCCTGCCCAACGGGCGGCTCTTGATCGGTTACTTCGCCGTCTTCGGCACCGTTCCCCTCGTGCTGTGGATGATCTACACCGACAACCTCATGCTCGCCTTCGCCCTGAACTTCCTCTACCACATCCCGAGCGCATCATGGCCGGGAATCCCGCCCAGCACCGCGACCGACCTCGTCATGCCGCGGATGCGCGCCGTCGCCGGCGCGTACTACATCCTGGTCAACACCTTCATCGGCCTGGCCATCGGACCCTACACGATGGGGAAGCTCTCCGACCTCTACACCGCCCAGGGCATGGACTCCGCGGCGTCGCTGCAGTTGGCCATCACGTCGTCGCTGCTGATCTTCGTCGCGAGCCTCGTCTTCCTCACACTGGCCTGGCGCCACCTGCCCGGGGATGAAAAGAGCCGGATCGAACGCGCGCGAAGCTTGGGAGAAGTGGTAAACGAATAAACCGAGATGAGAACGTGCCTCCCGCCGAACAGGCTGCGGGTTTCTCCCTCGGCGTAACAACAACTCCACTTGTGGCCCCTGAAAGCAGTCACACCTGCTACTCTGGTTAGGTCGATAGGCTCCGGCGACGGGAGAACTGGCCATGGCTCGATCTCGCTTTCGAGTGTTCACCCCGCTGCTTGCCACTGCGATCCTGTTTGCCCCCGTGCACGCTGCACGGGCGAGTGACACGGCAGATGCCGTTGCGATTTCATCCGGCGGAGCCTCCCTGTTGCACGCAGGCCTGAGCCTTGCGGTTCCCAACCCGGTGACACCCGTTACCTCGATTTTCTACGGCTGCCTGAGCTTCGGCGCATCGATCTATTCGGCCGTGGTAGACCCGCAGCCGGTTGCGAGTGCTGTCATCACCAAGGTCTACGCGGGCCCCCCCGCCGGCCTTCAGCCCGGCACGGACGCACTCCTGGTAGGCGGAGATCCCATCACCGAAGCGCCTAGGGGCCGTGTCGTCACGTTGCTTGGAAACAACTTTAGTTTCACGGTCGCGGACATGTCGGTGACCGTTGGCGGCAAGGCAGCACAGATCTTCCCTCTCTCGACAAACACCGTCATGTCCATTCTTATCCCGCTCGAACTGACGGGGCTTCCCGCGAACGTCGATATCCAGGTTACGGTAGACGGCCTCGCGGGAGCGCTTTTCCCGTTCAAGGTTCTCCCCGCGGCGAGCGCTCTGCCGACAAGCGAAGCTGAAGAGCTGACGCGCCGGATGCGCTGGAAGATGGAAACCGTGGCGGAACGCGTCGTCGACTTCGACTGGGAAGCGAACCTCGAAGTTGAAAGTCCCGGACTCCCCGCAGCAGAGCGGGCGCTCGCACTTACCGGGTCCGACGAAATGGTGCTGTGCGCCAGCAACCTGCTCCCAAAGCTTGCGGAACTCCAGCATCAATACAATGGGAACCCCACACTCGTGGCAACGAGCGCCCTCTTGTTGGCACAGAACCCGGAGATTGAAACCCAGACCGATGAGGCAATCAGTGACGTCACCGTGTCCGTGCCGGCCTTGTCGAAATCCGCCCTGACAGCGTTGGTAATTGCGATCGTTCTGGCGCTTGTAGCGGGAAACTGGTTCCGGCGCCGCTAACGGCGGGTCCCGGCTCCCTCCAAAGGCAAGAGTTGGCCACGCAAGACTCTCTATACTCCTGGCATGGCATGCATCGATAAAGCAGTCATCGCTGGTGCCGGAGTCGGTGGCCTCACCGCAGCACTGGCACTCCACCGGCTCGGGGTCTCGGTAGAGGTCTACGAGAAGTACCCCGGCAAGCAGCACCATACGACCGGGTTCACTCTCTGGTCCTACGCCGTCGCCCGCCTGGCGACGCTGGGGATCGGTACCGACGACATGGACCGGGTGGGGTCGGCGGTCGAAATCACGGAGATCCGCAATCAGGCGGGCCGCTTGATTTCCAAGATGCCCGTCGGCGAGGTGTCGCGAAAACTGGGAGCGGAGAGCTACGAAGTTCGCCGTCCCGTGCTCCTCGAAACCCTGGAAGCCAGGCTCCCGGCCGGCACGGTCCGACGCGACTGCGAATGCGTGGCGGCCCACGACGAGGGCGAGACCGCATCCCTCGAACTCGCCGATGGTTCCCGGGTGACGGCCGACCTCGTGATCGGGGCCGACGGGATCCACTCCAAGCTACGCGAATCCGTCGCGGGGCCGACCGCCCTGCGCGATTCGGGCTACCGGGGCTGCTCGGCCGTTGCGGAGTTTTCGAGCGACCAGCTGCCCGCCAAGCACCACATCGACATCTGGGGCAAGGGGGGCAAGGCGGGCATCGCAGACATCGGCCGCGGGTGGGCGCGCTGGTACCTGACCTGGAAGTTGAAGCGCGACACCCAGCTCCAGACACGTGCCCAGATCCTCGACGCGGTTCGCGATTGGGACCCGGTCATGGCCGCGGTGGTCGCGGCCACCCGAGAATCGGAAATCGGTCACCACCAGTTCTCGGACATTCCGCCGATCGAAACCTGGCGAAAGGGACGGATCGTTCTGATCGGGGACGCAGCCCACGCCACGACCCCCTTCGCGGCCATGGGCGCGAACATGACGATCGAGGACGTGGGCGTGCTCGTGTCCGGGCTCGAACGTGGCCCGACCGTCGAGACCACGCTCGAAGACTTCGAAGCCGCCCGCAAGAAACGCACCGAGGATGTAGTGTCGAAGGGGCGGACAATGGCGCGCCTCACCCAGTTGCACAGTTCCTTCGCGGCCTGGCTGCGGGACGAGGCCTTCCTGCACATGCCGCCGGATGCGACCGAACGGGTGACGCGAGAGATGGCGAGCGGCGAATAGGGCGCCCGCCTACCGGCGCAGCTTGCGGCCGCCCAGCGCCAGGGTGGTGATGCCCAGCGCCACCAGCAGACCAGTGCTCGGTTCCGGCACCGGGGCAAAACTGCAGCGTGTCAATCGCACGTTCTGTCCCGTGTTCAACTTGTTTCCCACCGCCTGGGTACAACCCTGCACGTTGTTGAAGCTGATCTCGCTCGGATCGGCGAAATCCGAGAGGTCCCAGAAAGCGACGCCGTTGACGACTGCGTTGCTGAGACTGAAGTGGGTGTCGTTGTCGTCCTTGTCCGAAAAGAACATCACGTCGTCGAGGCCGATTCCCCCGTCGCCGACGATGATGGCCGACTGGCTGACCAGCATGTTCGCGTCGTCTTCGACGCGGAAGATCACCGAAGAGTCGGCGCCGCCGTCGATGATGAGATTCGAGTTTTCCAGCAGGAAGTCCGTGGAACCGCCCGTGTCCGTGATGATGTCGATCACGTTGAGTCCAGTGGACAGCGTGATCAGCTTGGTTTGATCCGAGATCTTTCCCCCAGTCGAGGTGAGGTTGATGGTATCCGTCGCCGTCAGCGCGTTGATGTCGGTCCTGGCGGTGTTCAACTCGCTGATGAGCGCGCTGAAATCGACGTTGCCGGTCAGTCCGTTGGCAGGAAACCCGAGCCCGTTGAAGCTCGTGTTCGACGCGCCGTTGTTGCAGGACCCGGTCGAGCCGGCGCACCGCACGCCGATCAAGGGGTCGGCGTAGATGTCGAGGTCGGAGAAGTTGAACTGCCCGGTCGGATCGACGACGGCCACGTTGCCATCGCTGGAGATCCCCTGGAAGACGGGCAGCGTATTCGCCGGCGGGAAGGGCTCGACCAGGGTCAGCCCGGACATCGGCGTCGCGGACTGGTTGGCGCCGATCTCGAAATTGCTGACGATCACGGCGTCGTTGATCGAGCTACCGATCAGCAGGTACGGCTGCGACTCGGTGGTCGTGATGGCGGCCGCGCTGCCGGGCAACCACACGAGGAAGGCCAGAATGGCAAAGACACGAGAAGGCATAGGGGTGGCGTCTCCCTGTCCCTTCCCCGGGGTCAGCCGTTACGATCGCAAAATTGGAGCCAATCCGGAGACCGCCGAATTTCGGGGGGTTAGCGCAACCCGATACACATTCGCGCGGCAAAGCCTTGCCACTTCCCGGAAAAATTTTTCCTCGCGCGGTAGAAAATTGGAACTCCGGGGACACACGACCCAGCCAGCTGTTTTTGTCGACCCATCACCCGCTCGAATCCCCGGCGGCTTGGGGCCAGGGGACGGGTATCCTCCGGTTTCGTCCGGAGGTCCCCACGATGCGAGTCAACGGAAGCTGCCATTGTGGAGCCGTTCAATACGAGGCCGAACTCGATCCGGCGCGCGTCGGGATCTGTCACTGCACCGACTGCCAGCAGTTCTCGAGTTCCGCGTTCCGGACGAGCGCTCTGGTGGGCCCCGAGGCGTTCCGGCTCCTGTCGGGATCTCCCACCCTCTATGAAAAAATCTCGGAAAACGGTTCCCGGCGGAGCCTTGCCTTCTGCGGGCAGTGCGGCACCCACCTGTACGGGACGACGCCCGGGGCGGCGGCGTCCTTCTACAGCGTCCGCGTCGGAACCCTGGCCCAGCGCGCTGCGCTCGCACCCAGGCTCCAGGTCTGGTGCCGTTCCGAACTCCCGTGGCTCACCAACCTCGCCGACGTGCGGCGGATACCGGAGCAGTAGCGGAAATCCCCCGGAATGATGAGCAGCTCCAGCCAAACGAGGACGTGCCAGTCGCGACGACGGGAGGACCGCCGGCAGCTGATCCTCGCCATCGTGCTGGGAGCCTCGGTCCTCGCCGCCGGCCCTGCCGGCGCCGCACCCTGGCCGGGTGGGTCCGAGACTGCGATCCCGATTGCCGGGGCCTCGAACGACCTGAGCGGGGCAACCTGGAACCCGGTCAGCCAGTCTCTCTGGGTGGTGCGGCAGAACCGCACTGCGTGGGAATACGGGTACGACCCGAGCGCGGCGGCTTTCCAGCTGATCCAGACCCTGGTGCTGCCGACCGCGATTGGCAGCGACATCGAGGCCTGCGCCCAGGTGGATCACGCGGCGACCGACCAGCTCTACACGCTGGACGAAGACAACGGCCGGATCGCACGGGTCATCGGCATCGGCGGTACTCCCACGGTGGACCGGGTCTGGAACCTGCTGGTAACGAACAATGGGAATGCGCTGCCTCCCGAGACCTTCGGCGCAGGCCCGGAAGGGCTCGAGTTCGTCCCCGACGCGGACCTGCTCGCTGCGGGGTTTCGCCTGCCCGATGGGACCCTGTTCACGGGCAGCACCCTGGGCATGGGGGGCCTGATGTTCGTGGGGCACCAGATCGACGGAAGGCTCCACGTCTTCGACATCAACCCCGACGCCTCGGAAGACTTCGTCAACCATGGCTCCTTTCTCACCGCGGCCAGCGAAATCGCGGGGCTCCACTACGACCGCAGCAGCAAGCTGATGCAGATCTGGCACAACCCGGCGAGCGGAAACTCGCTCGAGATCTCCACGCTCGCTTCCGACGCATCGGTTGGAACGATCGATCCGCTCACCCTCTACGACAGCGCCATGCCGGCAGGCAACCTCGAGGGGATCGCAGCGGTCAGCCGAACGTCCTGTGGCGCGTTCGGCGCCGCGAACTCCGACCGGGTGCTCTTCCTCACTCGCGATGGCGGTACCCCGAACCTCGTCTACTTCGCCAGCTTCCCCTGCGACTGCACCGGGGCCGAAAACGAGACCGAGTTCGACACCTGCGCCGCAGCAGGCGACCTCGGCAACGGTTGCGCCTGCCTGGATCAGGATTCCGATGGCGACGTGGACTGCGATGACTTCGATCCTCCAATTTCCGGGCAATGTCAGGCAGCTGCCGTTCCAACGCTGGGCGAAACGGGACTGCTCTACACCACCCTGCTGATTCTGATCGGCTCGTTCGCCTTGCGGGGTCTTCGCCGGCGAAGCCGCCGCACGTGAACCACCAACCCGACCGCGCCCAGGAACCCGGCAGCGGCTGAATTGTCCCGGTCACGGCGCCGTTGGGGGGCAGCGGCGTCCGCGACTCCCACTCGGAGCCGGGCTAGCCTTCGTCGCAATGGCTGCTGCACCGATCCACATCACTTGGCTCCCCCCCTCGCGGGCCGGGCGGGTAGCCCGCGCGACGGGACGCGTGCTCCGCAACTCGGACCAAACCGGCGAAATCATCGTGGCCGAGGAGATCACGGCCCAGGCCCAACTCGCCTACTGGGTGCGCAGCGGGATTTTCGAACGGGGCGAAGGGCGCGACCTGCTCCACGACCGCGCCGAAATCGCCGATACCGACCTGGACACCCTGCGCGCCCTCCCCGAGCACAGCCTCGGCCGGGAATTCGCGCGCTTCCTCGACCGGGAGGGCATCCGCCTGGAAGGGCTCGCCCAACCCACGCCCTACACCCCCGGCGAGGCAGAGGCCTACCTGATGCGCCGCATGCGCCAGAGCCACGACCTCTGGCACGTCCTGCTCGGACTCGGCACCCAGGGGCACCAGGAGGTACTGGTCCACTGCTTCAGCGTCGCCCAGACGGGGCTGCCGTACTCGCTGGGCATCATTTTCATGGGAGCGATCAAGCACATGGTGCTCGAAGGCCGCTGGCGTGTCCTCACCCGGGACACGCGGCGCGCCTACCGTGCCGGCCGGGACGCCGCGCCGCTGCTCACGGCCTACTGGGAACGGCGCTGGCACCAGCCCCTCGCAGAGGTCCGGGGAGAGTTCGGGATCGTTCCGATGAACCCGTCCGCCACGGGGAGAGCAGCTTGACCGTCACGACCCAACCGAAACACCGGGTTCTCCATTCCATCCAGAAGGTGGCCACGAGCCCGGGCCGCTGGGGCAAAACGCTGCTGATCCTGGCGACGCTGGGCGTCGGAATCGCCCTGATCGCCGTCGTCGGCAAATGGATCGGCGCCGAGCTGCCCCGCTTCGAGGAGTGGATCCGGGAACTGGGTTGGCTCGGCCCGGCGGCGTTCGTCGCCACGTTCGTCCTGCTCACCCTCTTCCAGGTCCCCGAGTCTTTGCTCGCTGTCGCCGCGGGGGTGGCCTTCGGACTCTGGGAAGGTTCGATCGTCGTGATCGTCGCCAATTTCACCGCGGCCTTGTGCGGGTTTTACGTCTACCGGCTCATCTTCCGCAAACGGTTCGAAAAGATGCTCGAAAACCACCCGCGGACCCACGCCATCGAGTCGGCTGTTGCGGAAAAGGGGTTCAGCCTGATGGTGTTGCTCCGGCTGGGCCCGTTCAACTTCTCGCTGCTCAACGCGATCTTCGGCGCCAGCGAAGTTCGGTTGGCGCCGTTCCTGTTTTCGCTCATCGGCGTGATTCCGGGCAATTTCGCGACGGTCTACTTCGGCACGGTTGCCCGGCACGTCGCCCAGAAAAGCGCAGGCGTCGACGACCTCAGCACCACCCACGAAATCAGCCTGCTCATCGGATTCGTGATCACGGTGATCGTCTGTCTGTTCGTCGGGCACGTGGCCAAGCACGCCCTCGAACACGTCGAGGCCGAACAGAAAGCGGCTCTTTCAGAGTAGCGCCGCCGCCTGCCCCCCGGACGAGAAGGGTTTCAAGCGTGGGCTTCGAAGACGCTCACGCCGGCGCCGATCGGCACCGCCTCGGGGTAGACCGCCGCCAGCGCGGCCGTATGCGCCGGGTCTTCGATCCGCT
The DNA here is from genome assembly GCA_036336695.1 of Myxococcota bacterium. Taxonomy (GTDB): domain Bacteria; phylum Myxococcota_A; class UBA9160; order UBA9160; family SMWR01. Next base: position 36,455 of record JAYZFQ010000038.1, on the reverse strand, counting down.
CGAGATCGAAGCGAACCTCGAGATCACGCGCCGCGAGATCTGCGTTGAAGACCCGGGCAACGTCTTCAAAAGAAAGCGTGTCGTTTTCGACCGCACGCCGCTCTTCTTCCGTCGAGAAGACATGGGCCTTCCACAACACGCTCGCGCGATACTGTTCGAGCGGAGCGCGGAAGCGCTCCTTACCCCGGTCGTTCACCACCCAGTCGCCGCTTCCATCGCCCGCCGGCGCCAGCTGGGAGGAGGCGGCCACCATCCGGGTCCCTTCGTCGAAGGGTCCGACCGGATCCACCTGGTGGAACATGCCGTGGTTGTCCCCGACCAGCGCCGTGTTGGCCATCTGGCCGACGTGACAGTGGGGCGGCTTGTCCGGACCGTCGGGCCAGTAGGAAAAGCCGCCGCCCTCGACGTCGCTGAGCCACCAGATCGCCGTCGCCTGGTCGATCACCCAGTGATCGAAAAGCCCCGACCACAGCATCGTGCGCAGGAGCATCATCGGCGTATTGGTCCGGTTCCGACCCCGGAAGAAGGGGTTGTCCGTGTGTGCCGGCCCACTTTCCGCGATCGCCACCATGAGGTTCACGTAGACGGAATGCGGAATGACGACCTCAGCGTCGTAGAAGCGGCGAGCCGCCTCGCTGAACCGCTCGTTCTGCAAGAAGAGCTCGGAACCCTCGGCCTGGAAATCCGCGTGCACCCAGTCGTTCTGGAACCACATGGGGCTGAGGGCCTCGCCACCGTGGTCCGGGCGGTACCAGCCACCCAAGGGGGTGTAGGGCGCGTTGCGCTCGAAAAGGGCGACGACTTCGTCGACGTTCTCGATGAGCTTCTCGACCAGAATCGGCGGGTTTGCGTAGTGGAACACAGGCACCAAAATACTCGCCGTTTCCCGCCGCGTAAAGCGCGTGGCCCCCCCTAGATTCCGGCGACCTCGTTCAACGCCTTGCGCGCCTCGAGGTCTTCGATGGCGCACTCGGCACGGCGCAAGAACGCCGCACCCATCCGTTCCTGCTCGGGCGTCACGTTCCTGGGAAAGGTCACCAGCGGGCACGATGCGGGCACGTTGTAGGCGGCGTGCACGCGGTGGAGCCGCCAGGCGTCTTCGAAGGCCAGGGGGGTGCCTCCCGCCTCCCGGCGTGCCTCCAGGTACCGCTCGAGCAACTCGCGTTCGTGCCTGCGGCGGGTCTCGGGCGAGAGCGCCATGCAAAGGAAATAACCCACGTCGCGCATGGGCGTTCCGAGGTGGATCAATCCCCAGTCGAGGAAACCCGGTCGCCCGCGGTCCTCGAAGAGGTTTCCGATATGACTATCTCCCTGGAGCACGGTAACCGTGCCGCGCTCCCAGATTTCTTCGAGGGCCGACTGCTGCTCGATGTAGAGCGTCGCGAGTTCGGCAAATGCGTCGGTCAACCGGTCTCGGTGGTGGTCGAGTCCGTACTGGAGCAGCGTCGTCCCGAAATCGCTGCCGCGGGGCATGCGTTCCACCCAACCGGCTTCGCGCGCGCGGCACGCCGCGTCTTCGTAGCGAACGTGGAGCGCGGCGTAGTCCTGCATCGCGAGGGCGGCCTGCTCGAAGGAGAGCGCGTCGACCGTGTCGGGAATCGTGCAACCCGTCGTTTCGAGGTCTTCGATCAGCAGCACGAACGCCCCCGTGGCGGCGTCGAACTGGGCGACGTAAGGCGCGGGCACACGCATGGGGACCCGGTCCGCGAGCGTGCGGTAGAAAAGAGCCTCCCGCTGGCCCATGCCCGTGGCATTGACAGCCTCGCGCCGGGCCGGGTCGAGCGGCGGGAGCTTCAGGAACACGACCTCGGGCACGCCGCAATCGATCGCGTGGTCGAGACGCAGGCGCGCGTGGGAGTTGGTGCCGTGGCGCACCTCGAGGATCTCGACCGCACGCACGGCGGCCGCCGGATAGCGTTCGCGCAGCGCCTCGGTGAGCCATTCGGGGGTGATCTCGGCCGGATCCGAGGGCAGGGCAGGCGACGGACTCATGGGGGCCTTTCCACGGGGTTGCGCGCAACCGGGGCGCCAGCTGGGCACTATACTCGCACCGCGAACCGGTCAACCCCCCGCATTTCGGAGGCCCCCCATGCGCACCGACCTCTGCGACCTCTTCGGTATCGACGTCCCCATCTTCGCGTTCAGTCATTGCCGCGACGTCGTGGCCGCCGTCACGAACGCCGGCGGCCTGGGGGTACTCGGCGCGCTGGCCTTCTCGCCGGAGCAACTCGAGCTCGAGTTGAAGTGGATCGACGAAAACGTCGGCGAGAAACCGTACGGCGTCGATACGGTGATGCCCATGAGCTACGCGGGCAAGGACGAGGGGCTCGGCAAGAGCGACGCCGAGACGGGCGAAGTCGATGCGGGCGTCTTCCAGAAGATGATCCCCGAAGAAACCCGGGAGTGGATCGAACGCGTTCTCGCAGAATACGAAGTGCCGCCCCTCGCCGGCGCGCTGGAAGACACCGGTGTCGGCGGCGGCAGCACCGGGCTCCTCGGCTGGACCGACGGCGGCGGACGCAACCACGTCGAGGTCGCCCTGCGCCACGCGGGGGTGAAGCTCCTCGTCAATGCCCTCGGGCCGCCGCCCAAGGACGTGATCGACCTCGCCCACGCCCACGGCGTGAAGGTCGCGGCGCTGACCGGAGCCGTCGAACATGCCCAGCGGCAGAAGCAAGCCGGCGTCGACATCATCGTCGCCCAGGGAACCGAAGCCGGCGGTCACACGGGCGAAATCGGTTCGATGGTGCTGATTCCGGACATCGTCGACGCCGTGGCACCGACTCCCGTGCTCGGGGCCGGTGGGATTGCCAACGGGCGCCAGGCGGCCGCGGCCATGGCCCTCGGTGCGTCGGGCATCTGGACCGGCTCGGTCTGGCTTACCGTCCGCGAAGCGGACGTCTCGCCCCTCGTGAAGGAAAAGCTCTTCAGCGCGCGCCCGAAAGACGCGGTGCGCTCACGCTCTCTCTCGGGAAAGCCGGCGCGACTGCTCCGCACCGCCTGGACCGAGGCCTGGGAGCGAGACGACTGCCCCGGCACCCTGCCCATGCCGCTCCAGTACATGGCCTGCGCCGAGGCCCAGACACGCATCGGCCTGGCGGCGCGCAAGGAGGGGGCCAAGGCCCGGGAACTCGTCGGCATGCCCGTCGGGCAGGTCGTCGGCCGCCTGACCGAGGAGGTGAGCTCCGCCGATGTGATCTACCAGTTCATCGACGAGTTCGTCGAGGCCACGGAACGCCTGCAGCGAAGCCTCGACGCCGCGAACGCGACCTAGCCGCCCGTTCTCGCCGAAAGAGAGGGGCGCGCATCACCGCGTAGAGTTCGCCCGAACCGAGCAACGGTGCAGGGTCACCCTCAGCCGGCCTGGGGCTGTTGAGCCAATTCGTGGGACGCGCGGTTGATGCGATAGAGCGAGAGGACGTAGAGCCCGGCGACGGACAGCGGAAACGATGTGAGGCTCAAAAGTCCCAGGCGGGACACGAGGTCCGGAGCCACCTGGGTCGGGTCGAGTTGCAACGGGAACCCGATGAGATCGATTCCCACCCCAGCGAGAAAGTGCCCGCCCGCCGATCCCAACTTGCCGGAAAACGCGACGGCCGCAAAGAGGATCCCCTGCTGGTTTTGCCCGGTGCGCAAGAACTGGTCGTGGGCGACATCGGCCATCATCGACCCGGCAGACGTGTATCCAATACCCGCCGTCACGCCGATCACGAGCAGCAGTAGCGACACGATGTAGAGCAGTTCGGGCGCTCCGTTGGCCGGCATCCAGCCCAGGAGCCGGCCCACGACGGCGGCCGCGCCCGCCACCCCCGAAACCAGGCACGCGAAGAGCAGGCTCGGCTTCTTGTCGAAGCGGCGATGCAGGTAACCCGAGCCGACCACGCCGACGATGAAACCCGCCGCGGTCGGAAAGATCAGCAACGAAATCTCGGCCGTCGTGAACCCCCAGAAGAAGACGTTCAGGTGGGTGCCGAGCGCCGTGGCGATCGAAATGGACACGGCGTAGAGCGAAAAACCCAGGAAAAGTGCGCGGAAGGACGGGTTCTGCCAGGCCAGGCGGAAATCGCCGAGCGTGGCGCGCAGGGAAAAGGGTTCCGGCTGGTCGGGCGGTCCGGGCAGACGCGGAATCTCGCGGCGCGTTCCCCACGCCGAGTACCACACGGTCACAAACATGATGATTGCGCTGAAGAACGCGAACGACGCGTACCCGGAAGGGTTCAGCAGACCGTTTTCGAACTCGGGCGTTTCGGGAAAGAAGAAGTAGATGCCGAACGCAATGATTCCGAGGGCGCCGACCATGCCGGACACGGTTCGGTACTGGACGACCGAGGTCCGCTCCCCGTAGTCGTCACTGAGTTCGGCGCCCAGTGCCATGTGGGGCACGTGGTAGAGCGTCATCGATGCGCGCACGAGGACTGCGAAGCCCAGGAACCAGGCGAAGAGCTCGGCCTGGCCGAGGCCGGTCGGAGGCAGGAAGAGCAGGTACCAGGAAATCGCCAGGGGAGCCGCAGCGGCATACATGAACGGGTGGCGCCGGCCGAGGCGCGACTTCCAGTTGTCCGAGAGATGGCCGGCGACCGGATCGGTGATCGCATCGAAGACGAGCGCCGTCGCGACGGCCAGACCCGCCAGGGATCCCGAGAGACCCAGCACCTGGGTGAAGTAGAAGAACGCGAAGTAATCGAAGCCGCGGGTCTTGATCCCTTCGGCGACCTGTCCGATTCCGTAGGAAAACTTGGTCGCGCGGCTCAACCGGTTCACGGGCCGCGTATCCTATCTGAACCGCAGTCGGGAATCTCTCGTTTCCGAATGCGCGGGTCAGTCTCGCAGGCGCCGGCTCGCGGGATCGTAGAAGGGCCGCAAGCTGGGCCGGGCTGTGTGCCGCTCACAGGCGATCTCGATCTCCCACCGACTCGCAGCGAGGGAGGCCGCACGCTCTTCGGCGCCCCACGCGACGTACCCCAGTGCCAGGGCCCGTCCCAGGCTGTGTCCATACGCCCCGGAGGTGGTCCGGCCCACGCGAATTCCGTCGCGCCAGATCGGTTCGTCGTGGAACAGGAGAGGCTCCGGATCGTCGAGGGCGAAGCCCACCATTCGGCGCGCGACCCCCGCGTCGCGCTGGCGCAACAGGGCGTCCCGGCCCAGGAAATCTCCTGCCTTGTCGAAGGCCACGGCGAAGCCCAGGCCGGCTTCCAGGGGAGTGTCGTCGGGAGTCACATCGTGACCCCAGTGTCGATAGCCTTTCTCCATGCGCAGCGAGTCGAGGGCGTGGTATCCCGCGTTGCGCGCGCCGGCGGCGCGCAGGGCGCGGTAGAGAACCGGCGCTTCCGCCTTGGGAACGTAGAGTTCCCAGCCCAGCTCTCCCACGTAGCTGATGCGCGTCGCCCGCAGGGCAACCCCAGCGATCTCGACCTCCCGGGAAGCGCGGTAGGGAAACGCCGCGTCGGACAGCTCACCGGCGCACAGGGGCGCCAGCAAGTTGCGCGCGTCGGGGCCCATGACGCTCAGCACCGCCAGGGCTTCGCTCGCGTCCTCGACGACCAACGCAGCGTCCTCCGGCGCGTGGTCGCGCAACCAGTGGAAGTCGCGCACCGCCGTCGCCGGCCCGGAGACGACGAGAAAACTCTCCTCGCCACAGCGCGTGACGGTCAGGTCGGCTTCGATCCCGCCCCGCTCGTTCAGCCACTGGGTGTAGACCGCGGTCCCAGGTGCCACGTCGACATCGTTGGCGCTCACGCGGTTCAAGACACCCAGGGCGTCCGGGCCCGCCACGCGGAACTTCGCGAACGAACTCTGGTCGAAGACCACCACGCCTTCGCGCGCCGCGAGATGCTCGGCTGCCGAATGGGAAAACCAGTTCTGCCGCCCGTAGCTGTACACGTACTCGGGCGTCGGATCGCCCGGGCGGTGGGCGGGATCGAACCAGTTGGCGCGCTCCCAGCCCGCCAGCTCGCCGAAGCAGGCACCGTCGGCGGCGAGTTCTTCGTGGAGTGCAGAGCAGCGCACGTTGCGCGCGGTCGCGTACTGCCGGAAGGGCCAGTGCATCGCGTAGAGCAGGCCGAGACCTTCGACGCAGCGCTCGCGGAGGTAATCGGGATCGCCCTGGAAGGGCAGCATCCGGCGGAGATCGACGTCCCAGAGGTCCATCGGTGGCGCGCCGTCGAGCATCCAGTCCGCGAGCACCTTGCCGGCACCGCCTGCCGACTGGATCCCGACCGAGTTGAAACCCGCCGCGACCCAGTAGCCCCCGAGTCCGGGAGCGGGCCCCAGCAGGTAGCGATCGTCGGGGGTGAAGCTCTCCGGCCCGTTGAAGAAGGTCCGGATCCCCACCTCGCGAACGGCCGGCACGCGCACGGCTGCCCGCTCGAACACGGGCTCGATGTGGTCCCAGTCGTCGGGAAGCGCGTCGAAGGCGAAATCCTCGGGAATCCCTTCCATGCCCCAGGGCTTCGCCACGGGCTCGAAGAAGCCAATGAGCAGCCGACCGCCCGCCTCGCTCTTGAAGTAGGCGCTCCCGTCCGGATCGCGGAGTGTGGGAAGCGCGTCGGGCAAGCCGGGGATCGGTTCGGTGATGACGTAGAAATGTTCCGCCGCATGGAGCGGCACGTTGACCCCCGACCAGCGGCCGACCTCCCGGGCCCACATGCCAGCCGCGTTCACCACGTGTTCGCAGGCGATTTCGCCGCGCTCGGTCACCACGCCACGCACGCGGCCGGCTTCGGTGACGACGCCGGTCACCTTCGTGTCCTCGAAGATCCGGGCGCCCCCGGCCGTGGCGCCGGCAGCGAGCGCCCGGGTGGTATCGACCGGGCTGGCGGTGCCGTCGCCCGGCAAGCAGACCGCGCCGGCCAGGTCGTCGACGTTGGCCTGGGGCCAGCGCTCCGCAACATCGGCCGGGGACAACACGTCGACGTCGAGCCCGAAACAGCGGGCCATGGAAGCGCCGCGCAGCAGTTCCTCGAGCCGTTCGGCCCCGCGCGCAACAGACAGGGAGCCGATGCGCCGAAAGCCGGTTTCCTGCCCCGTCTCGGCTGCGAGCCCGGCGTAGAGCTCTGCCGAGTAGCCGGCGAGCCGTGTCATGTTGTGCGTCGCCCGCAGTTGGCCGACGAGACCCGCGGCATGCCACGTGGTGCCGCAAGTGAGTTGCTTGCGTTCCAGCACGACGACGTCGCGGTAGCCACGCCGAACCAGGTGGTAGGCGATGCTGCAGCCCACGATGCCGCCGCCGATCACGACCGCCCCGGTCCGAGCGGGAAGCGTTTCAGGTCTTGTCACGGCTCCGGTAATGCTCGTATTCCCGGCGCACCACGGGTGCCAGCATGTAGAGGCCCAGGATATTGGCGAGGGCCATGGCGAAGACCAGGGCATCCGAAAAATCGAGGATCGCTTTCAACTGGGTCGCCGCCCCCAGCGCCACCGAGGCGCAGAAGACCAGGTTGAAGACAACCCGGGTGCCCCGCCCCGGCCCGAAGAGATAGATGCACCCCTCGAGTCCGTAATAGGACCAGGCGATCATCGTCGAATACGCGAAGAGCATCACGACGATGGCGAGCACGTAGGGAAACCAGGAAATCGCGCCAGCGAAGGCGCTCGAAGTGAGTTCCACGCCGCTGATCCCACCGGTCCCCAGGCCCGGCTCGTAGACCGTGAGCGTGATCACCAGACCGGTCATGGTGCAGATCAGGACGGTGTCGATGAAGGGCTCGAGCAACGCGACGAGCCCCTGGGTGATGGGCTCACCCGTACGCACCGCCGAGTGCGCGATGGCGGCCGAACCGATGCCGGCTTCGTTGGAAAACGCGGCGCGACGGAAACCGAGAACCGCCACCGCCACGGCGCCCCCGACCATGCCCTCGGGGGCGAAGGCCCCCCTGAGGATCAGGGACACCGCCTCGGGGATCCGCTGGAAGTTCACCGCGATCACGAACATGGCGGCCGCGGCGTAGAGAAGCGCCATGAAGGGCACGAGCTTCCCCGCCACGCGCGCGATGCTCTTGATACCGCCGATCGTGACGGCACCGACCAGCACGGCCAGCACGAGTCCGAACGTCCAGCCGCGATCGGCGACGAAGCTGGCGTCACCGCCCGTCACCCCCAGGAACTGCACGTACGCCTGGTTCGACTGGAACATGCTCCCCACGCCGAGGCACCCGATGCTGATGCAGACGGCGTAGTAGATGGCGAGGCCCCGTCCCAGGCGCGGCCAGCCCAACTCCGCGAGACCCCGGTGCAGGTAGAACATCGGTCCGCCCGAAACCGAGCCGTCCGGGTTCTGGACGCGATACTTCACGCCGAGCGTGCATTCCACGAACTTCGACGCCATGCCCAGGAAGCCCGCCACGACGAGCCAGAAGATCGCCCCAGGGCCCCCGATCGAGATCGCCACGGCGACGTGCGCAATGTTGCCCACGCCGACGGTTCCGGAGAGGGCCGTCGCGAGGGCCTGGAAGTGCGAGATCTCTCCGGGCTGGTCGCGCTCGTCGGCGCTGGGGCGGAGCAGGGCAAACGCCTCGCGCATGCCGCGAACGTTGATGCCACGGAAATAGAAGGTGAAGTACGTGGCTCCCGCGATCAGCCAGGCGACGATGAGCGGGAACGAGACCCCGCCGATCGACACCTCGTAGAAGATCATCTCGGAAAGCCAGGCCGCAAAGGGGGCCAGGGTGTCGTTGAGAAGCCCGTCGACCCCGCCGGAGCCCACCGCCGCAGGCGCGCCCAACATCACCGGCCGGCGCGAGCCGGTCGAGACGGGTCCGATGGCCGGGCGCATGGCGACAGCATGCCTGGGAATCTTCGCCAGGGAAACCGTGCCGGGCCCATGGAGGGTTTCACGCACCTTCCGGCACCAGCTGGAGCAACGCGATCTCTCGCGGGCAGTTGATCCGCAGGGGAAGCCCGGCCATGCCCAGGCCCCGGGTCACGTAGAGCGTGGAACTTCCGGCCTCGAAGACGCCCCGAGTACGGTGGCTGATGAGGCGCGACGGGTTGTACTGGTGCGCCAGGGGCAGGGCGACCTGGCCGCCGTGGGTGTGCCCCGAGAGCACGACCGAAAACCCGAGCCGTGCCGCCTGCCCGAAGTAGCTGGGGCGATGGGCCAGCAGCAGGCTGGGCAGATCGGGTGGGATTTCACCGGCAAGGCGCTCGAGGACCGGCGATTCGGACTCGCGCTCGGTCCAGCCCTCACCCGGATCCTCGATGCCCGCCAGCGAGAACTCGGCCTCGCCGATCCGAACGAGCTCCCAGGCGTCGCGCAGCAAGCGAATCTCCGTGTGCCGCGCCAGGCCTTCGGCCACCACGTCGGCACCGGTGTAGATGTCGTGGTTTCCGAGCACCGCATACACCCCGTGGCGCGCTGCGAGACCCGCCAGGGCACGGCACCCCGGTTCGACGTAGCTCGGGTCGAAGTCGAAGATGTCGCCGGTCACGACGATGAGGTCGGGGTCCGTGTCGCGGATGCGTGCGACGAACTCGCGCAGGCGTTCCGGTCCCAGCAGGGGACCGATGTGAAGATCCGAAACCTGCGCGACCCGCACACCCCGGTTCCCGGGAGCCAGGCGCGCAAAGGGAAGTTCCACCCGGTCCACCCGCACGCGGCGGTCTCCCACCGAGGCACCCCAGAACACCGATCCGAACCCCAGCAGGACGCTCGCGCCGCCAATCCACGCGAGGGCGGGGCGGGTCCACTCGTCCCGACCCGACACCCAGGCGAGACCGCCCACCGCGACGAAGACTCCGGCCAGAAGCATGCCGGAAAACAAGGCCGCCACGCTGCCGAGCAGCCAGGTGCGCCCGAGCGCCCGACCGGCGCGACCCGAGCGCAAACGCCGCCGTGCCCAGGCGAGCGCCATGAAGTTGAAAAGGCCGAGCACCACCAGCACGCCGGTTGCGCCGAGCAGAGAAAATCCCGCGTCGGCGAAGACGAGTCCCGCCCACTGGAGCAACAACACCTCGCCAATGGAAAGCATCAGCAGGGAAACGGTCAGGATGCGAACCATGGCGCGGTTCAAGCTTCGCCCAGCAATCGTGTGACCTCGCGCGCGATCACCCGGTCTTCGCGGCTCGGCACGACGAAGATCCGAACCGGAGCATCGGGAGACGAAATCACCGCCTCGGTGCCCGCGCACTGGGCGTTCAAGCCGGGGTCGAGGTCGATCCCCAGGTGTTGAAGACCACGCACGATGTCTTCGCGCAGCGCCGCGCTGTTTTCGCCCATCCCGCCGGTGAATACGATCGCGTCGAGCCGTGAAAGCACCGCGCAGTAGGCACCGAGGTACTTGCGCACCCGGTAGGCAAAGATATCGAGGGCGAGACGCGCGCGCGGATTGCCCGTTTCAGCGGCGCGCTCCACGTCGCGCAGGTCCGAAGAAACGCCGGAGACACCGAGCAGCCCGCTCTCTTCGGAAAGCAGCGCCACCACTTCCTGGGGCGTCGCGCCGCGCGATGCGGCGAGATGACCCAACAGGCCCGGATCGACATCGCCGCTGCGGGTTCCCATCATCAAGCCCTCGAGCGGCGTCAGGCCCATGGACGTATCGACGGAGCAGCCGGCCTCGACCGCGGTCACCGACGCGCCGTTGCCGAGGTGACACGTGATACCGGTGAACCGATCCCGAGGAACGCCGAGGAGTTCGGCGGCGCGCTCGGCGGCGTACCGGTGCGAGGTTCCGTGAAAACCGTACCGACGAATGCGCTCGGTTTCGTAGAGCTCGTAGGGAATGGGGTAGACGTGAGCGCGTGGCGGCAGGGTGTGGTGGAAGGCCGTATCGAACACGGCAACGTGCGCCGTGTCGGGAAAGCTGGCCCGGGCCGCGCGAATTCCCGCGAGGCTGAGGGGATTGTGTTGCGGCGCCAGGGCAGCCAGGGCTTCGATCGAGCGCTCGACCGGGTCGTCGATCCGAACCGCTTCGCGGAACTGCTCGCCGCCATGCACGACGCGGTGGCCGATCCCGGCAACCTCACCCAGGTCGGTATCCCGGAGCAGTCGGTGCAGGTGCGCAATCGCCTCGGCGTGGGTGGCGGCAACGACTTCCCGGACCCGGGCCTCGCCAGCGAAATCGTCGCGCAGTTGCGCTCCGGGTTGACCCACCCGCTCGACGGAGGCCGAGGCAACGAGCCGCCCGTCGCTCGCCGGGACGTCCCGCGCACCGTCCGTTTCCACCAGGGAGCAGCGAACCGAAGAACTCCCGTAGTTGAAGACGAGAATCCTCACCCCGACCGGTCGGTGCCGAGTTCCTCGGCGATGGCCGTCTCCAGGGTGTCCACCAGGAGCGTCGCCTCGTCATCCGAGAGCGTGAACGGCGGTGCGAGGATCAGGACATTCGAGAAGCGGGGCGCCGTGTGGATCGTACGCCCGACGATGACGCCGTCCTGGGCGCAGCGCTTGACGACGCGCGCCGTTTCGTCCGCGGAAAGCGGTTCGCGGCTGGCACGGTCGCGCACCAACTCGATACCGATGAGGAGACCGAGACCCCGCACGTCGCCGACCTGGGGATGATCGAGCCGTTTGCGAACTGCATCGAGCAGCTTGCGACCCATCTCTGCGGCCCGATCGACGAGACCTTCGCGCTCGATGATTTCGAGATTGCGCAGTGCCACTGCGGTCGCGACGGGGTGCCCCCCGTAGGTGTTCACGTGGCGGAAGTGCTCGAAGCCGCCGGGTTCCGCGGAAAAAACGTCGAAAATCTCCTTCCGCACCACCGTCGCCGACAGTGGCATGTAACCGCTCGCGATGCCCTTGGCCAGGGTCATGATGTCGGGCTCCACGCCCCAATGATGGTGTCCGAACCAGCGGCCGGTTCTCCCGAACCCGGTCACCACTTCGTCGAGGATCAACAGCACGCCGTATCGGTCGCAGATCTCGCGCACCTTCGGCAGGTAGTCCTCGGGCGGAATGAGCACGCCCCCGCCCGCAATCACCGGTTCCATCACGAAGGCTGCAACGCTCTCGGGGCCCTCGGCGACGATCATCGCCTCGAGCGCCGCCGCGCAGTCGCCACTGCTGCGGTACGGGTCCGGCGCATCGATGTGCAGGAAGCCGGGCACGAACGGCTCGTAACCCTGGCGGCGCTCTTCCTGGCCCGTCGCACTCAGCGCACCCAGGGTGTTGCCGTGGTAGCCGCGGTGGCGGGCGATGATCTTGAAACGGTCGCCCGCCCCCGACTTCTGCCGCTGGTACTGGCGCGCGATCTTGAAGGCCGCCTCGTTCGCCTCGGAACCGCTCACGGCGAAATAGACCCGGGCGTCGAAGCCGAGCAGGTCGAGGATCTTGCGCGCGAGGAGCACGCTGGACTCGTGAGACATCGTCCCCGGCACGTAGTCGAGCTTTGCCATCTGCCGGCGAGCCACGTCGGCGAGTTCTTCCCGGCCGTGGCCGATGTTCACGCACCAGAGCCCGGAAACGGCATCCAGCCAGCGGGTCCCGTCGTAGCCGTAGAGAAAGCTCCCGGCCGCCGACTCGACCATCAGGGGCGGCGAAGCCTCCAGCTGGCTGTGCTGGGTAAGGGGGTGCCAGAGGCTCTCCAGGTCGATTTTGCTGAGATCGGTCCCACGGTCCGGCATCGATCCCTCCCACGAGGATGATAGGGCCGACTATACTGGCGCCCGCCTCGACGGATGTCGAGCTTGGAGGGTCCACCGATGACACGCATCACCAGCAGCGAAGCGTTCGTTGAAACCCTCGTGGCACACGGGGTGACCGATGTCTTCGGCATCGTTGGGTCGGCCTACATGGACGCCCTGGACCTCTTCCCCGCGGCCGGCATCCGCTTTCTCTCCGTCGCCCACGAACAGAACGCCGCCCACATGGCAGACGGCTATTCCCGGGTCTCGAACCGTCACGGCGTCTGTGTCGCCCAGAACGGACCGGGTATCACGAACTTCGTCACGGCGATCGCAGCCGCGTACTGGGCCCATTCGCCCGTGGTCGCGATCACGCCCGAGACGGGCAGCACGGGCCTCGGGCTCGGCGGTTTCCAGGAAACCGAGCAGCTCCCCATCTTCTCGAAGATCACCCGGTACCAGGCGCACGTTAGCGAGCCCTCGCGCATCGCCGAACTCACCCACCGCGCCTTCACCATCGCCATGCTCGAGCGCGGACCGACCCAGGTCAACATTCCGCGAAATCACTTCTACGGCGAAATCGACGTCGCGCTGCCCCAGCCCACGCCGATCGAGCGCGGGGCCGGCGGCGCCGAGAGCCTGGAAGCCGCCGCCGAGATGCTGGCGAAGGCCGAGTTCCCCGTGATCATGGCCGGCGGCGGTGTGGTGATGGCCGAAGGACAGGCGGAACTCGTCGCCCTGGCCGAGCACATCGCGGCCCCCGTCATCACCAGCTACCTGCACAACGACGCGTTCCCCGCGAGCCACCCGCTGATGTGCGGCCCCATCGGCTACCAGGGTTCGAAGACGGCCATGCGCATCGTCGAGCGCGCAGACGTCGTGCTCGCCCTCGGATCGCGCCTCGGCCCCTTCGGCACCTTGCCCCAGTACGACATGGAGTACTGGCCAAAGAACGCGAAGATCATCCAGGTAGACACCGACGCCCGGATGCTCGGCCTGGTTCGCCCGGTTGCCGTGGCCGTGAACGGCGACGCCCGCGCGGCCGCCGCGGAAATCCTCGAACGCCTGAGGCGACCGGATCGGAAGATCCGGGCCCTCGAAACCTCCGAGGCACGCCAGAAGGCCGTCTCCGAAGAAAGGCAGCGCTGGGAATCGGAACTCGACGCGTGGTCGTCGGGGAGCGAAACCCCGATGCCGCCGCGCCGCTGCCTCCGCGAACTCGAGAAAGCGCTGCCGGAAAACGCGATCGTCAGCACCGACATCGGCAACATCTGCTCCGTCGCCAACAGCTACCTCCGCTTCGAACGACCCAACAGCTTCCTCGCAGCCATGGGCTTCGGAAATTGCGGCTATGCGCTGCCGACGGCGATGGGCGCCCAGGTAGCGGCCCCCGACCGCCCGGCGGTGGCCTATGTCGGCGACGGCGCCTGGGGCATGAGCCTCGCGGAGATCATGACCTGCGTGCGCGAACGCATTCCGGTCACCGCCGTGGTCTTCAACAACGGCCAGTGGGGCGCCGAGAAGCGCAACCAGATCGACTACTACGACGACCGCTTCCTCGGCACCAACCTCGACAACCCGAGCTTCGCCGAAATCGCCCGGGCCATGGGCGCCGACGGTCACCGGATCGACCAGCCGGACCAGGTGGGCGATGCGCTCCGAAAGGCAACGGCCTCGGACCGTCCGACGGTGCTCGAAATCATGGTGGGCGAGGAGCTCGCCGAACCCTTCCGCCGAGACGCCCTGCACCCGCCGGTGCGCCTCCTCGAGAAGTACAAGGCCTACGGTTCGAAGGGCTAGCGCTTCTTCCCATTCCCGGATGAAGCGGTGCGGATCCTGCCGGCAGGCGGGGCCGGTCCTTGCGACGACCGCCGGAGCCGAAGCCATGGCTGTAGACGACCATCCAACGATGATGGGAGAATCCGCCGGGTGATGTGGTTGTTCTTCCTCGGGATCGCCGTCGGGGTGCCACTCGCCGCGTTCCTCGTCGAACGCCGCAGGCGCCGAACCTCGGCGATGGCCGGGGGACTCCACGAAGACATCGCGCTTCCCCACACCACCGAGTGGGAGCTCTATCACAACTCGTTTTCCCTTTGTTCCAAGAAGCTGCGCGTCTGCATGGAGGAACTCGGGCTTCCCTATACGAGCCATCCGATCGAGTTGATCGAAACCGGCGCCTACGAAAACGTGAGCCGGCATTTCCTCGCCGTGAATCCCGCCGGCCTCGTGCCCGTACTCGTGCACCGCGGGCACCCGATCTACGAGTCCCACGAAGAAATCGTCTACGCCGCGCAACACGCGGGCGAACGGGGCCGGGAACTCCTCGGCATGGCCGGTGGCAACGCGGCACAGATCGAACACTGGAAGGATCTGGCATCTCTGGTCGGCGACGATCCGACCCGAGGAACGGAACAGCGCGCGGGCCACTGCGTCCCGGGGCTCACGGTTCCGATCTTCGCGACCATGTGCCAGTACGTGCCATTCTCCCGCTTTGTCGAAGGCCTCCTTTTCCACCCGCAAAAGCGGCGGCCCGTGATCCTGGGCTTGCTCAAGCTCGTGGGAATCCAACGGATTCCGAAGCTGCCCCCGGCGATGGGACTCATCACGCGCAGCCGCCGGGACATGGATACCCACCTCGACGCCCTCGAAAAACACCTGGCGGACTGCGACGGCCCTTGGCTGGCGGGCGATGCGTTCAGCCTTGCCGACGTGAGCTGGGTCGTGATCCTCGACCGCATCGTCGAAGTCGACTGGGAGGCATACTTCTGGGGCGGCGGGAAGCGCCCGGAGGTGGCCGCCTACTGGAACCGCCTCCAGGCCCGGCCGAGCTACACAAAGGCCATCCGCGACGCACGCTGCGAAACGCTCGAACGCGGCATTGCGGACGTGAAACGCGCGAAGGTCGAAGACCCCGAACTCCGCGCCGCCCTGGAAGGAGCCCACTGACGATGGAAGAGACAGCATGCGCTACGGACTGATCCTGACCGCCACCAGCATTGCCGGACAGATCGAAGCCGCCCGGCACGCCGAGGCGCGGGGCTTTCACTCGGTCTGGACGACGGAGTTCTTCCACCAGCACGGACTCGTCCGCCTGGCAGCGGTCGGCGCGGCGACCCAGCGCGTCCAGGTGGGCACCGCCATCGCCTACGCCTTCATGCGGACGCCGATGCTGGCGGCCAGCGCCGCCATGGACGTGGACGAAATCACGGGCGGCCGGGTGATTCTCGGCCTGGGGAGCGGCACCCGGACCATGAACGAGAAGTGGTACTCGATGCCCTTCGACCACCCCCCGGCGACGCGGATGCGGGAGGCTGTGGGCGTGATCCGCGCGGCCTTCCAGGCGGCGGAAGGCGGCGGGCTCCGCTACGACGGAGACTGCTACACGATCAAGATTCCCCAGTTCGCCCGACCCGGGCTCGTGCGCGAGAGCATTCCCATCTACGTGGCCGCCGTGAACCGGGGCATGATCCGGTGTGCGGCCGCCGTCGCCGACGGATTGGTGGGCCACCCCATCTACACGCGCAAATACATCGCGGACGCGGTACTTCCCGAGCTCGAAGGCAGCCGCTGCGAACTCGCGCCCTACGTGATCTGCTCGATCTCCGACGACCCCGACCGCGCGCGGCGCGAAGCCCGCGCGCAGATCGCCTTCTACTACTCGACACGCCTCTACCACTCGGTACTCGACGCCCACGGCTGGCGCGACGTCGGCGAGGAAATCGCCCAGGCCTTTCGACGCATGGACTTCAAGGCGATGGCAGCAGCCGTCCCCGACGCGCTCGTAGACCAGATCGCCGTGACCGGAACCCCCGAGGAGGCCCGGGACCGGCTCCGCCAGTGGGAGGGACTCTCCGACCACGTGCTGCTCTATTCGCCGAGCGTCGGGCTGAGTCCCGAACGCGCCCAGGAGAACCTCGCCGCGATCGTGGACACCTTCGGCGCGTGATGCCGCAGACGCGACGCGCCTCCCTGACCCCGAGCGGATCCCAAACCGTTGGAGGACCGATCCATGGCTGAACCCCGAATCCCCCTGCTCGCGGAGGCGGACGCCCAGGAGGCCGCGCGCGACGCCGGCATCGCCGAGGCCATTGCCTCGCTCAACATCTTTCGCATCCTCCTGCGCCACCCGAAGCTCGCCAAGCAGGTGAACGACCTGCTCATGACCTTGCTGCTCGGGGGAGAACTGGACGCGCGGCTTCGCGAACTGGTGATCATGCGCATCGGCTGGTCGACCGGTTCCGTGTACGAGTGGACCCAGCACTGGCGGATCGCGCTCGGACTCGGTGTCACCGAAGACGACCTGCTGGCACTGCGCGACTGGCAGGCGCACAGCCACTGGTCCGACACCGACCGCGCGATCCTCTCGGCCACGGACGAGACCCTCGAACACGGCGCCGTGTCGCCGGAAACCTGGAACGCGTGCGAAACCGCGCTGCCCAGCACCGAGGAACGACTCGAACTGCTCGCCGCCCTCGGGGCCTGGCGCATGATCTCCCAGATCCTGCGCACCCTCGACGTGCCCCTCGAAGCGGGCGTGAGCCCCTGGCCCCCCGACGGCGTCGCCCCCGCGTGATCGCCGCGCGCCAGCGCCACCCGACCGATTTGCGTCCTCGGGAGGCTTCTCCCGTACTCAGCGAAACCACTTGTCGAGGAGCGTGTTCCACAGGGCCCGGGCGGCCCGCCACAGGTTTGCCGGACGCCAACGCGACAGGTCGGCGCGCTGCCCCTCGATCCACGTGCCGCGCACCTGGATCTCCTCCAGGCGGGCCGGTTCCACCGCCAGGGGATTTTCGGAAAGCCAGACGAGGTCCGCCGCCTTGCCGGGCGTGAGCGAACCGCGCTCGTCCTCTTCGAAGAGCTGCCACGCGGCGTTGATCGTCATGGCGCGCAGTCCCTCTTCGATCGAAATCTGCTGCGCGGCACCGAGGGGCGCATCCGCGCCCCGCGGAGTCCGGGTGACCGCGGTCCGCAGGGCGCGGAACGGACCGATGGGAGTCGCGGGATTGTCCGTGTGCAACGTGGCCCGGTGTCCGGCCTGGAGCGCCCACGCCATCGGCATGAAGCGCGCGGCGCGTTCCTCCCCCACGAGGTCGGGCAGCGCACTCCCGTAGAAGTAGACGTGGTCGATGAAGAAACTCGGCGTCAGACCGAGGGCCCGGGCCCGGGCCAGTTGTTCCTGGGTGATGGCCGCATTGTGTTCCAGGCGGTGGCGGTGGTCCGCGCGGGGATGCGCGCGCAACACTCGCTCGAACGCGTCGAGGGTCCGGTCGATCGCGATCTCGCCCTGGGCGTGCACGGCGATCTGGTCGCCGCGTTCGTGAAAGGGCGTGATGAGCGCAACGAACTCTTCGACGCTGTAGTTGGGCTCCCCGCGATGATCGCGCTCGAGTCCGATACGTTCGAGGGTGAGCGGCGTGTTCCGGTACGGTTCGGAAAACGCGGCTCCGCCTGCGTACGGCGAGCCATCCATCCAGAATTTCACGCCCTTCACCCCGAAGCGCGGGTTTCCGGTGTCGGGCGCGGCGCGCTCGGCGCCGGACTGCTCGGGAAGCAGGTAGACGAAGGCCCGCACCGGGCTCGTCGGGTCGTCGACGACGCTCTGAATCTGGCGTACCGGGTCCGCTTCCCGGGAAACCGGACCGGTGATACCGAGGGTCGTGTACCCAGCGCGCGCGTACTCGGCGAGTTGCCAGCTGAAGAGCAGTTCCACGCCGCCTTCCGGCGGCGGCGGCATGGCTTCGAGCACCCGACCCAGCGCTTCGGTCTCGTAGATCACGCCGTTGAGTCGCCCCGCGTCGTCCCGGAGAAAGGCGGAGGGGCCGGGCGGGTCGGGGGTGTCCTCGTCGATGCCGGCGGCCGCGTACCCCGCACTGTTCAGGTACGCGACGTGCATCATCTGGGTCAGGATCAGGAGCGGCCGGTCGGGCGCCAGCGCGTCGAGTTCCGCGAGACTCGGCGGATCGAGATCCTCGACGAGCACCGGGTCCCAGCCGAAGGCGATGACCCAGTCGTCGGCACCCGCGGCAGCCACGGCCCGCTCCAGGGCCGCCATGACCTCGGCGCGAGTGCGGTAGCGAAAGCCGCTCACGTCCTCGGCCTGGCCGAGCACCGCCGTGCCGACGGGATGGCAGTGGGGCTCGATCAAGCCGGGCAAGAGAGCGCCCCCCTGCAGGTCGACGATCTCTGCATCACCTGCGCGCGCGAGGAGTTCCGCCTCGGACCCCAGCGCCGCGATGCGCCCAGCCTCGACGGCAAGCGCCTCCGCCCGCGGTTGCGCCGGATCCATGGTGAGGATCTCTCCGCCGATGAAGACGCTGTCGAACGCCCCGGAGGTCGACGGCCAGAGTTGGCTGACGATCCAGGCGGCCGCGATCCACCGTGCCCCAGACCCGCGCTTGACCACGAAAACTCCCGCTCGCCCGCGACCCTAGCACCCCCGGGCAGGCGCGGGGCACCCGCGAAGGGCGTTGCCCCGCGCCACATCGCCTAGACTGGGCGCTCATGGCACACCCCCGGCGGCCCGTGACACGGTCGGACGTCCTGAAAAAACTGCGCGCCTTGTGTCTCGCGCTCCCGGAAACCAGTGAGAAGGAAGCTTGGGGTGGCCCGACCTTTCGGGTCAAGGGCAAGATGTTCGCCATGTACATGGACAACCACCACGGAAGCGGACACGTCGCCCTCTGGTGCAATGCCGACGCCGATGCGCGCGACGCCGTCATCGCAGCCGATCCCGGCCGCTTCTTCGTCCCCCCTTACGTCGGTGCCCGCGGCTGGCTCGGCGTTCGCCTCGACAAGCGCATCGGCTGGAAGCGCATCACCGAAATCGTCGAACACAGCTACCGTCTCACCGCTCCCAGACGGCTCGCCGAGTCCCTCGACGACCGTTGATCACCCCAGCGAACCGAAAGGAAGAGAACGGATGACCGCGACCCCCGCAGCCCCGAAGGCCGTGCGCGATCCCGAGAGTTTCCGGGACGCGCTCGACGCGTGGATGCAGCAGCAGCACCCCGATTCGGCCGACCTGCACGTGCACGACGTGGACATGCCCCACGCAACCGGGTTTTCCAACGAGACCGTCTTCTTCTCGGCGTCGTGGACCGAGAACGGCATTGCCCTCGGCGAGCGCTACGTGGCGCGCATCGAGCCCACCGATGGCGGCATCTTCCCGGTCCAGACACCGGCCTGCGAAGTCTCGGTGGGCCTCCAGCACCGGATCATGAGCGCGGTCGACGAGGCCGGCGTGGCGCCGATTCCCCCGATGCACGCCTACGAACCGGATCCGGACGTTCTCGGAAGTCCGTTCTTCGTGATGGGTTTCGTCGAGGGCGAGATTCCCGCCGACGTGCCGCGCTACAGCACCCACGGGTTCCTCGCCGAGGAGGCCACGCCGGAAGAACGCGAGCGCATGATCTGGAGCGGCCTCGATGCAATGGCCGCGATCGATCAAATCGACCCGAAGGCTCTCGGCCTCAACTGGCTCGACCCATCGGGCATGGGGCGCCCCACCTTTCAGCAACAGATCGATCTCTACCGCGCCTACACGCTGGACGCCCTCGCCGGACGCGAGCACCCGGTCATGCTGCACGCGCTCGACTGGCTCGACGCCAACGCGCCCTCCGACGCGCCCATGGGCTTCTCCTGGGGCGACGCGCGACTCGGAAACATGATCTGGAAGGACTACCACTGCGCCGCCGTCCTCGATTGGGAGGCCTGCGCACTATCGCCGCCCGATGCGGACATCGGCTGGTGGGTGATGTTCGACCGCATGTCCTTCGACGACATGGACGCCCCGCGACTCGAAGGCTTTCCCACGCGCGAGGAAATGGTCGCCTACTGGGAAGACCGCATGGGGCGCCCGGTGGCGGGCGGGATCCACTACTGGGAAGTGTTCGCGGTGATGCGCTTCTGCGCGATCTTCATCCGGCTGTCCGACCGGTTCGTCAAGGCGGGCTTCCAGGACGAAACCACCAGCACCGCGGTCAACAACGGCGTCACCGAAGCGCTCGCGCGGTTGCTGGAAATCGAGGCCGGCTGAAGGGGAACGGCTAGCTGCGCCAGTGAACCCAGTTCTCGTTGAGTTCTTCGAAGGAACGTGCGCCCACCAGAGTGAGCGTCCGGCGAACGCCTTCGTCGAACCACTCCAGCACCCGTTCGACACCGGGTTCGCCCGCCGCACCGAGACCGTAGAGAAACGCGCGGCCCGCCATGCAGGCCCGAGCACCCAGCGCCATGGCCTTCACAATGTCGCTTCCGCGGCGAACGCCGCCGTCGCAGATCACCTCGGTCTGGTCTCCCACGCGTTCGACGACCGGGCCGACCAGTTCGAGGGGCGGAGGCGCACCGTCCAGTTGGCGGCCGCCGTGGTTCGAAAGGGCCACGGCTTCGATGCCGGCTTCGGCCGCGAGGACGGCGTCTTCCACGGTCTGGATCCCCTTCAAGACGATGGGACCGTCCCAGACGGAGCGCAGCCACTCGACGTCCGACCAGTCCAGTCCCGGGTCGAACTGGCTGTTCAGGTAGTCCGCCAGCGCCACGGCATCGGTCCCGTCCCGATCGCCGTGGCCCGCCACGTTCGCAAACAGGATCGGTTCGGCGCGCACGAAGTCGAGGGTCCAGCCGGGGTGGAGGGCGCCGTCGATCAGCGTGTCCAGGCCGAGCTTCGGCGGAAGCGTGAAGCCCGAGCGGAGATCCCGCTCCCGCCGACCGGCAACCGCAGTGTCGACGGTCAACAGCAACGCTTCGTAGCCCGCTGCCGCTGCGCGCTGCACCAATTCCTTCACCAGGCCGCGGTCCCGCCACATGTAGACCTGGAACCAACGGGGCCCCTCGCTCACGGCGGCGACCTCTTCCAGGGACCGGGTGGCCAACGTCGAGAGGCTGTAGGGCACCCCCGCGCGCGCCGCCGCCCGGGCCACGGCCAGTTCGCCCGCGGGATGGGCGATCCGGGTGAAACCGGTCGGCGCAATCACGAGGGGGAACGGGAGCGGACGCCCGAGCAAGGTGGTGCCCGGGTCGACGTCGCCGACGCCGCGCAGCACACGAGGACGGAATTCGAGGCGCTCGAAGGCCGCGCAGTTGCGCGCGCACGTCACTTCGTCTTCCGCCGCGCCATCGATGTATCCGAACACGCCGCGGGGCAGACGGCGGCGCGAAACCTCCCGCAGGTCCTCCACGTTCGCGCACCGCGCCAGGCGGCGCTTCGCCGCATTCCACTCGATGCGCCGGAACCGCATCACAGAACGCAGCGACTCGAACATCTTGCCTCCGCCTCGCGCAGCTCCGGCCGCGCTCGCCCGTTATTCGAGCGCGACTCCGAAGTGCTCGATATAGGGCGCGAGCTGCTCACGCAACGCGCCCCGGTCGAAACCCCACTCCTCGGCCGAGTAGCGATGCGTCCCGAACTTCCCCTTCGGCTTGTCGGCCAGGTACTGGGTGATGCGCTCGGCGTGGGCCGCCGTGAATTCGCGTCCCATGGCGGCGTAGGCCGCGCCCACGGTTGCAACGGGGTCGTTCAATAGATCCTGGAAGTGCACGTCGACGAAACGATCCGGCAAGGCACCGCTCTTCCGACGCTGGGCGATTTCGTTCAACGCCCCTGCGAACACCGCCGTGACTCCCATGGAGATCGTGCCGACGTCCACGTCGTCCTTGCGGATCCACTGGACCATGGCGGTCGTGCTCACCGTGGACGGCATCGTCTTCGCCGGATCCCGGTGGGTCTGCACGATCCACGCGTCGGGATAGGTCTGGAACACGAGGTCGACGGTCGCGAGGTGTCCCGGCGTCTTCAAGAGCCAGTTGCGCCGCGGCTCGCCGTGCTGGAGCACCTGGAGAATGCGGCGATGGTAGCGATACATCTCTGCCGGATCGTGCCCATAGCCGGGCATCTGGGCGACCATCGGCCAGTGCGGACCGCAGAAGCACGGCGCCGTGAGGGTCACGCACTCCACGGGCAGGTCCGAGCGCAACTCGTGGATGGCCGCGAACTCGGGCTGCACATCGGCCCAGAACTCCTGCTCGCACTCGCTCGCCGCGAGCCGGCGGTCTTCCTGCCCCGGCGGCTGCACCGGATGCAACGCCTCCCAACCCAGGGGGCCGCGCAACGTCGGATCGAGCCACAGGAGTTCGAAGAGAATCGACGTGCCCGAACGCGCGGGCCCGGTGACGATCACCGGCGCCTCGATGGGTTCGTCGGCGATGGCGGGGGTGTCGTGAAGCGCGCCGTTGAGCAGCAGGCGCGCGCGCAGGGAACGCAGCAACTCCTCGCGGGTCATGAGGCGGCCCACGACGTGCATGCCGGAGGCGTCGATTTCGGAAACGAGGGACTCGAAGCGCGCGAGCCAGCCCGGGTCGCCGAAATCACCCGGAGGCGCCCCGCCGAGGGAGCCTTCGACGCAGGCCCGCAGTTCGTCGGGGTCCAGGGGCACGACGAGGCGCGGATCGCCGACGGCGTCGGCCATCGCGTTGATCCTCTTCACCCAGGTCGGGCGGTCATACCGTTCTGCCATGGAGCGGATCGCGCTGGAATCGGCCATAAGCCCCCAGTGTAGACCGGTCGGCCCGCCGCGGGGGAAAGCCTGCCGTCCGCCCTTTCAGCCTCGGGCCGGGCGCTTCTCGATCAGCGTCACGGTCTCGCACTCCATGACGACGGCGCCGTCCTGGTTCGCGAGCCACGCCCGGGTGCGCAGCACGCCGGCGTCGGGGCGGCTCTTCGAATCGCGCTTTGCCACCACCTCGGCGCCGTAGGTGAGCGTGTCCCCCGCGCGCCCCGGGTGGGGAATGCGCTGCCCCTCGGAGCCGAGGGCGGCGATCAGGGCATGGTCGCCCGCTGCCTTGCGGGAGCGCTGGCTGAGCAGCGTGAAGATCGCCGTCAGGTAGGCCCCCGAGGCGATCACCCCGCCGAAAGCCGCCGCGGCGGCGGAGTCCGGGTCGACGTGCAGGGGGCGCGGATCCCATTTTCGGGCGAAGGCGAGCATTTCCTCCGCGTCGATGGTGTAGCGCTCGCCCCCGAAGGTCAGCCCGACGGCGATGTCTTCGAAGTACATGCGTCCCACGTGTGCGGCTCCCCTCCGGCGTGGGGCACACCGTATACTGCCGGCCTCGCGGGAGAAAGCGCGGAGACCCCTCCATGCCCATCGACCTTTCGCCGTTCCTGGAGCCGCCCCGTTGCGCGGTGGTCGTCTTCGAATGCCAGGAAAACGTCATCGGACCGGACAGTCCCCTCGCCGGACTCGTGGCCTCGGTCGCTTCCAGCGGGATGCTCGACCACGTCGCCCGGCTCCTCGACTGCGCCCGGGAAAGCGGCGCCGGCGTGTACTACTGCACCGCTGAACTCCGGGACGACGGACTCGGCCGTGCGAAGACTCCCCTGGTGGAGCGACTCGCCCGAGCGGAAAGCCCCGGAGAGCGGGCCGACACCTCGGTCGTGAAGGCCATCGCGCCCCGGACGGGCGACGTCGTGATCGCCCGGAGCCACGGCATGACCGGCTTCCACGAGACGGGACTCGACGCCTGCCTCCGGGACCGGGACACCCGCACCGTGGTCCTCGTCGGCGTCTCCCTCAACCTGGGGATCGTCGGCACGACGATCGAGGCCGTCAACCGCGGCTACCGCGTGGTCCTTCCGACGGACTGCGTCGCCGCGGATCCCCCGGAATACGCCGAGCCGATGCTGCGTTACACCCTGCGCAACCTGGCCTACGTGACCCGATCCGAGACCATCTGCGAGGCGTGGCGGGCTGCTTGACTCCCGGAGCCGCGGCCCGCGGCAATGCGAGAACATCCACCGCTCTCCATTGCTGCGCTGCTAGGATGCCCCCCGCCGCACCCCCGCCAGCGGGCTCGGGAACGGAAGAGGAAACCGGCATGGTCGACTACGACCCCTTCTCGGACGCGATTCTCGACGACCCGTTTCCCGTCTACGCACGCCTGCGCGCCGAAAGTCCGGTGCACTACCTCGAGCGGCACGACTCCTGGGCCCTGGCTCGCTTCGAAGACGTGTGGAACGCCAGCGCCGACCCCGAGCGCTTCGTCTCGCCGGGACCCTCCCTCCAGACGATCTCGACCGCCGCCTCCCTCGAGGCGGAACTCGCCGACGAAGAAGTGGCCATCTCGAGCATCTTCGGGATGAACCCGCCCCAACACACCGCTCTTCGCAAGCGGCTCGTGAGCAATTTCGGCCCGGGCGCCGTGCGTCGCCTGGAACCGCGCATCGCCGCCATCGTCGACGAGTGCCTGGAACAGGCACGCGCGCGGGGCCGGTGCGACGTGATCGGGGACCTCGCCGGGCAGGTTTCCGTCCGCGTCGCCTGCATGATCATCGGCCTGCCCCTGGAAGACGCGAGCCTGCTGTCCGGCATCGTGAAGCGCTTCTTCGACCGGGAGCCCGGCATCGAAGGCCTCCCCCCGGACGCCCTGGTCGCCTCCCAGGAACTCAGTGCGTACCTGTTGGACCAGGTGCGGGCGCGGCGGCGGCGCGGGCTCGGGGACAGCGACGCCCTCGACGCGTACGGATCCATCGAGATCGATGGCAGCCGGTTCGCCGACGAAGATCTCGCGTCCCATCTCTCGATCCTGGTCGTGGGAGGAACCGAAACGCTCCCGAAGGTCTTCGCCGGCGGTGTCCTGCAGCTTCACCGGCACCCCGACCAGCGGGCGGCGCTCGTTGCAGACCCCTCCCTGATCCCCACGGCCTTCACGGAAATCGCGCGCTACGAAATGCCGACACAGTTCCTGACGCGCACGGTCGGCCGGGACCTCGAACTGCGCGGCGAAAAACTTCGCGAAGGCCAGGGCGTGCTGCTCCTCTACCGCTCGGCGAACCGGGACGAGGCGGAATTCGACACACCCGACCGCTTCGACATCCACCGCGCCGCGCCGCGCATCCTGTCCTTTGGACACGGCACCCACATCTGCCTCGGACAGCACGCGGCGCGCCTCGAGGCGAAGATCATGTACGAAAAACTTCTCGCCGCGGTACCCGACTACACCGTTCTCGAAGACGAGGTCGTCCGCGCCCGGTCCGAATTCGTGGCCGGCTACCAGGAGATGCCCATCGTCTTCGAGGCGCGCCGCTAGGATGAATCCATGAGCGATACGACGAAAGCAGCCACACCGCGCCGCCTCCGGGAGGTCGACCGGTTCGACCTCGAAACCGACGTGGCCGTCATCGGGTTCGGCTCGGCCGGAGCCTGCGCAGCGATCGAAGCCGCACGCGCCGGGGCCCGGACCCTCGTGCTCGAACGCGGCTGGCGCGGGGGCGGCACGTCCGCCGAATCGACGGGGCAGATCTACATGGGCGGGGGCACACCGCTCCAGAAGGCCTGCGGCTTTGAAGACACCCCCGACGAGATGTACAAGTACCTCGTCGCTTCCTGCGGCCCGGGCGCCGACGAGACGAAGATCCGCCTGTACAGCGACCGCAGCGTCGAGCACTACCACTGGCTCACCGGACACGGGGTGCCGTTCGACATGGGCTTCGTGGACTACCAGGTCAGCACGATGCCCGAGCCCGGCAAGAGCCTCAGCTACACCGGGAGCGAACGCGCCTGGCCGTACCGGGAGATCGCCGTGCCGGCCCCACGTGGACACACGGTCCAGAATGCCGCGGGCGAACTGCTGATGCAGTTGCTGATGAAGGCGGCCGAAGACGCCGGCGCTGGCGTCCAGACGGACACCCGGACCGAAACGCTCGTGGTCGACGACGACGGACGGGTCGTCGGTGTCGTCGCCCGTGTGGGCGACGCGGAACAGCTCGTGCGCGCCCGCCACGGCGTGGTGATCACCACCGGGGGCTTCGTGCACAACGAGGACATGATGCGCTGGTACGCGCCCGGCCTGATGCGCTGCGGCCGCACGATCGCCGCCGAAGGCGGCGACGACGGCGCCGGAATCCGCATGGGCATCGGGGCCGGCGGCGCTGCGATCCGGATGGACGCCGCCTGCATCGTGCTCGGCTTCGCGTACGGAAACCGCAAGAACATCCGCGGCATCCTCGTCAACACCCGCGGCCAGCGCTACGTCAACGAGGACGTGTACCAGAGCAACCACGGGGAGATCGCGCTCAACAAGCAGGACGGCCAGGTGTACCTGATCGTCGACGACTCGATCTACGAACCCGTGCCCACGGGCATGGACGAAGAGATCTTCACCTACAAGGTGGCCGCGGTTGGCGAAACCGGAGAAGAACTCGAACGCGAACTCGGGATGCCCGAAAAGAGCCTCTCCCACACCCTTGCCATGTACAACGAAAACGCGGCACGGGGCGAAGACCCCACCCACCACAAGGAAAGCTGCTGGCTCCAGCCGCTCGACAAGCCGCCCCTGGCGGCCATCGACCTCCGCGTGGAGCAGGCGCCCTATTCGCTCTTCACGCTGGGGGGCTTGCGCACCCAGCCGACGGGAGAAGTCCTCGACACCGACGGCGCGATCGTCCGCGGCCTGTGGGCAGCGGGACGGAGCGCCTCGGGGATCCCGGCCTACGGCTACAACAGCGGTCTTTCCCTGGCCGACTGCACCTTCAGCGGGCGGATGGCCGGGCAGGCCGCCGCCGGTACGCAGCCTTGAGCGGACCCTTGCAGTTCTGTGCGTCGCTCCAGTTCGGCAACCCCGACTACCTGCTGGAACTCGCCCAGGTCGCCGAAGAATACGGCTGGTCCGAAGTCCTGCTGAGCGACCACATCGTCCACCACGAGCACATCGACTCGAAGTATCCCTACCTCGAGCACGGCGAGCGCATGTGGGAGCCCGAGACCGCCTGGCCCGACGTCTGGGTGGCAACCGGGATGATGGCGGCCGTGACGAAGACGCTGCGGTTTTCCCAGTTCGTCTTCGTGCTTCCCATGCGCGACCCCTTCGTCGTCGCCAAGGCCGCGGGCACCGCCGCGCGGCTCTCGAACGACCGGGTCAGCATGGGGGTCGGTCTCGGCTGGCTGCGCGAAGAGTTCGAATTGCTCGGCACGCCCTGGGAGCGCCGCGGCCGGCGCACGGACGAGATGATCGAGGTGATGCGCAAGCTCTGGACCGGCGAGTTCGTGGAGCACCACGGCGAGTTCTACGACTTCGACCGGCTGACGATGAGTCCCGGGTTGAAACGGCCCATCCCCATCATCATCGGCGGAAATTCTCCCCTCGCCCTGCGCCGCGCAGCGCGCCTCGGCGACGGCTGGGCCCCGGCCTATCTCACGCTTCCCGAGGTCGAGACGGGCATCGCGACGCTGCGGAAGCTGCGCTCCGAGCACGGCCGCGCGGACGAGCCCCTCTCCGTCTACACCGCGACGGCGGAGGCCGGTGACCTCGACGGCCTGCGGCGCATGCGCGACGCCGGTATCACCCACGTGCCGGCCCAGCCCCTGTCCTTCTTCGAGGACTCGGCCGAAATGGAAATCGAGCGCATGTTGAACCCGCCCCTCGACGCCATGCGGGACGCCCTGCGGCGCTACGGCGACGAAGTGATCGCAAAGCTCGGCACATGAACACGCTGTTCCGGCGCGCTCGCATAGCGGGGATCGGCCTGCTCGCTCTCGCTTCGATCGGGGCCCAGGCCGCCGAGGCCGGCCGCGAACCCTGCAACGAGGTGGATCCCCTGCGCCGCCCGTTCTTCGGCGACACCCACGTCCACACCAGCTACTCCTTCGACGCCAACTCCCAGGACACGCGCAACACGCCGCCGGATGCCTATCGCTTCGCCAAGGGCGAAGCGCTCGGGATTCAACCCTACGACGACGAGGGCAATGCCCTGCGCACGGTGCAACTCGACCGTCCACTCGATTTCACGGTGGTCACCGACCACGCCGAATTCCTGGGCGAGATCAACCTCTGCACGGACCCCGAGACATGGGCCTACTGGCACCCGGTGTGCTTCGCACACCGCAATTTCCCGTCGACAGCCCTGTTGAGTTTCGGTTACCGCGGCTTGATCGCGAAGGACCGCTGGGGCCTGTGCGGCAGCGACGACGAAGATTGTCGGGTTGGCGCCGGAGAATTCTGGGGGAAGATTCGAGAGGCGGCCGAGGAAGCCTACGATCGGACCGCGGAATGCCGCTTCACGAGCTTCGTCGGCTACGAGTGGACGGCGAGCGTGGGCCAGGGAGCGAACCTCCACCGCAACGTCGTGTTCCGGGACGAGAACGTTCCCGAGCTGCCCATCAGCTGGATCGAGACGCCTTCCGCATTCGACCTCTGGGAAAGCCTCCAGGCGGAGTGCATCGAAGGGGTCGCGGGCTGCGACGCCCTCACGATTCCGCACAATTCCAACCTCGGCGCCGGGCTGATGTTCGAAACCCCACGCGTCGAGGGGACCGACGTGCCCGGGCCCACCACCGCAGAAGAAGCGCGCTTGCGGGCGCGCTGGGAGCCCCTCATCGAGTTGATGCAGCACAAGGGCGATTCCGAGTGCGACGCGCGCCTGGCGACCTGGAGCAATGACGAGGCCTGCGGTTTCGAAAAACTCCCCTACGACCGGTTCGGCAGCAAGAACTTCACGGTGCTCGACCGGAAGCTCCCGACCGAGAAGGAGTACGTCCGTCATGCCCTCGGCGAAGGGCTCCGGCTCGACCAGGAACTCGGGACGAACCCCTTCCGCTACGGCTTCATCGCCAGCACCGACACGCATATCGCCGCTCCCGGACTGGTCGCCGAACCGGGACACCCGGGACACGGGGGCGCTGGGCGCGGCGCCGAGAGCGGCGCCACCGATCCCGAGCGCTTTCCCGACGACTTCGAGTTCGGGCCGGGCGGGCTCGCCGTTCTCTGGGCGGAACAGAACACGCGCCACGCGCTCTTCGACGCCATGCAACGGCGCGAGGCCTACGGGACGAGCGGCACACGGCCGGTCGTGCGCTTCTTCGGCGGCTGGAACTACGCCGAAGACCTGTGCAGCGACGCGGATTTCGTCGCGAAGGGCTACGCCGGCGGAGTACCGATGGGAAGCACCCTCCCGGAACCAAGCGGAACCGGCTCGCCGCGTTTCGCCGTGTCGGCGCTCCGCGACCCGGGCACGGGCAAGGACGCGGGCGGCCCGCTCCAGCGCATCCAGATCGTCAAGGGGTGGATCGAGGACGGCGCGGCGCGCGAGCGCGTCCTCGACGTGGCCGGCGGAGACAACGGCGCGAGCGTCGACCTGGCCACCTGCCAGCCGCAGGGCGACGGGGCGGCAAGCCTTTGTACGGTCTGGACCGACCCGGACTTCGACGCGCAGGAACCGGCCTTCTACTACGCGCGCGTGCTCGAAAACCCCTCGTGCCGCTGGAGCCAGTACGTCTGCCTCGACGCCAAGGTCGACTGCTCCCAGCCCGACACCGTTCCCGAAGACCTGGCGGGCTGCTGCTCTCCGGACCACCGGGCCGCCATCCAGGAACGCGCCTGGACCTCGCCGATCTGGTACCGGCCCGACGCGGACACTTCCGCGTCCGCGAACGCCGCCGCGACTCCCTAGGAGCCGATGTCCGGCAGGCGAGCGCCGATCTCGCGCTCCCCTTCCCGGGTCTGCCACCCGCGTTCCAGGGCCGCCTCCATCCGCGGCCGGGCTTCGGGGCCGGCCATCAGCCTCGCGAAGGCGTTCTGTTCGAGCACGAGTTGGCCCGCGGTCTCGGACTCGAAGGCGGCGAAGGCCGCCTTGATCTCGGCGATGGCATCGGCCGGAAAACTCGCGATACGGCGCGCCAACCCCTCGACGAAGGGTCCGATCTCGCCCGGATCGAGCGCGCGGTTCACCCAGCCATAGCGCTCCGCTTCGTCCGCATCGAAATCGTCGCCGCCCAGGACGATCTCGGCGGCGCGCGCGCGACCGACGAGCTTCAGCAGGCGCACCGTGCCGCCGGCCCCCGGGAGGATGCCGAGGCCCACCTCGGGCTGGCCGAACACCGCCTTGCCGCGGGCGGCGAAGCGCATGTCGCAGGCCAGGGCGAGTTCACTGCCGCCCCCGCGGCAGTAGCCCTCGACCTGGGCAATCGTTGCCTGGGGCAGGGTGCGCAACCGGTCGAGCACGGCGTGAATGAAATCCGGCTCCGGGTTCTCGTCCGAATTCTCGCTCGTGGACATGCCGAGAATCGCCTCGAGGTTTCCGTGCGCGACGAAGAAATCCGGATCGGCGCTGCGGAACACGATCACCCGCAATGCCGCATCCTTTGCGGCTTCCTGCGTCAGGGCGTCGAACGCCACGAACAGCGCCCCGTCCATCAGGTTCAAGGGCGGGAAGTCGAGTTCGACGAAAGCGATCCCGCCATCCCGTTCCACGCGAAGTCCGTCGATCCCATCCAGTCCCATTACCCCTCCTTTGGCGCGCGCTTGCGATTGACGAGCACGAGCAGCGCCGGCGTGGCGGTCACATCCAGGATGAACGCCATGGAAATCGCGAACGCCGTGAGTAGTCCGAAATCGCGCAGGTTCGCCATCGAAGACAGCGTCAGCACCAGGAACCCGCACGTCAGGACCACCGACGTGAAAAGCAGGGCGCGGCCTGTCGTCTGGAGCGCCAGCTCGACGGCGCGAACCGGGTCCCCCGTCTGCGCCAGGTAGCGGCGGAAGCCCGCGATGAGATGGATCGTGTCGTCGACGGCCAGGCCGATGGCGACGCAACCGACCATCAGCGTGAACATGTCGATGTGGATGCCCGTCACGCTCATCAACGCCAGGGTCATCACGATCGGCAGAAGGTTCGGCACCATGGACACGAGGCCAGACCGCAGGCTCCCGATCAACAGGGCCATCAGGGGCGTGATCAACAGCAGCGCCAGCCCGTAGCTCCGCGCCATGCTCTCCACGACAGCGCGGACGCTGCGCGTCACGACGGCGGACATACCGGTGACCGTCAACGTTGCCGAGTCGCCGAAGATTTCCCGGAACTCCCGGGTCGCGCGGTCGACCAACCCGATCGTCTCGTAACCATCGGCCCAGAGGGTACGAATGGTGAAACGCGCCTTCTGGAACTGTGGATCGACGAGTTTTTCCAGGTCGTCGCTGCCGCTGTTTTCGAAGAGCAGGAGTTCCTGGGCCAGGAGCTGCCGGTCCCGGGGAATTGCGTAGAACTCGGGGCGGTTTTCGTTCAACGCCTGGTGGGTTTCCTTCGCCACGTCGAGCACCGACGTGGTCCGCCGTACGATCAAGCCCTCCGCCCGGTAGTCCGCCACGCGCCCGCGCATCGCTTCCATCCGGTCGAGCAGGTCGGGATCGTGGAGGCCGTTCTCCCGCTGGGTGTCCACGACGACGTCGAGGCTGAAGGTGCCGCCGTCGCGGGCATCGATGTAGTCCATGGCCTCGCGATACACGTGGTCGGGCGGCAAGTAGGCCATCGGATCGCTGGAGAAACTCACCTGGGTAGCGGCGCCGACGGACACCAACGCGATTCCCAACGTCACCAATGCCGCCGATTTCGGGTGCCGCGCGGCCATGACCCCGCACGCTGCGAGCAACCGGTTGCGCTCGGCCACCCCGGCCCGTTGCGGATGGGGCCGCAGGGGAAGTGCGGCCAGGAGCGCGGGCAACAGCACCAGGGTGTAGACGAGGGTCGTGGCAACCCCCAGGGTCGCGATCACACCGAAGTCGTTGAGCGGTGCGACCCGGGCCGCCAGGAACGAAAGCATGCCCGCCCCCGTGGTGAGGCCCGTCAGCAGGATGGGGTAGCCGGAGTGGGTGAGGGCACCGAGCAGGGCGGCACGGCGATCGCCTCCCGCGTCGAGTTCCTGGACGAAGATCACGAGCAGGTGGACCGAGTACCCGACGCCGAGGGCCAGCATGAAGGAAGGCAGGATCTGGCCGGCCAGCGTGAGGCCGTAGCCCAGCAACTGTGCCAAGCCGATCGTCGAAACGACGGCCATGACGACCACGACGAGGGCGATGAGAACCGGCGACACCCGGCGCAGGAGCGCGAGGAGAAGGGCGCCCACGACGAGCAGCGACGCCCCAAAGAACAGCGGCATCTCCCGGCTCATGGCCAGGGTGAGTTCGTGGGAGAGCAGCACACTGCCCGCCACGCGCACCGGGTACTCCGGGTTCCGGTGACGCTCCACCACCTCTTTCACGGCGAACACGATCTCGTCGTTTTCGGGGCCCGTGATGAAGGGGCGGGGCTCGCCCGCAGCGCCTCCCTCTTCTTCGAAGCCGCCGAACTCCTCCTCGTCGAACCCGATCGACGTGTACGCGTCCGTCTCCACGAACAGGTTGGCAATGCTTCCGTCGGCGGAAACGACGCCGTCCAGGTACAGGGGCGTGCGCATCACCAGCTCACGGAGCGCCGCGGCTTCCTCCCGGTTGCCGGGCATTTCTTCGAGCAGATCCTCGACCACGAGAACGTCGCCCTCGCCCCGTGTCGACCGCACGTTGACGAGGCTCGTCACGTCTTCGAGGTACGGAACGCTCGCTTCGAGGTCGCGGTGGAGCGCCTCGAGCCAGCGCAGGAAACGCGGCTCGAAGACCTCAGGCGGCTCGATGGCGAGAATCACGAGCTGATCGCGGCCGAACTGCTCGCGCAGTTCGTCGTAGGCGACCTTCACCGGGTCGTCGTCGCGCAGGAATCCCTCGGTCGAGGTGTCGACTTCCACGAGGGGAATGCGCGTGCCCAGCCCAACGGCCAGGCCGACCATCGCGACGATGACGAGCCAGTGCCAACGCCACACCAGGCGGCCCCAGCCCTCGAAGAAAACCTCGATGCGCTCTCTCACCGGAGTTCGACTTCCCGCCCGTGGCGCGACGGGTCAGACCCGCGCTTCGACCTGTCGAAGCAGCTGGTCCTCCCAGCCGAAATCGATCTCGCGCTGCTCGAGGCCCTCGCGTCGGTACCACTCCCAGGTCTGCTCGACCGCGGCGGGAAAGGTCATCTCGGGTTCCCAGCCAACGTCACGGCGCAGCTGGTCGATCCCGAACACCACGTTGCGGTTCCAGCGATGAATGTTCGGCGCGAGGCGCTGGACCAGGAAGGCCAGCACGAAGCGCGTGGCCGCAAGCTGGCCCGGGGAGGTCGTGGTGCGAGTGTCGATCCGGGCATCGGGGGTGGCGGGTGCGATGGGGAGCCGGCCGTCGTAGAGATCGTCCATCAACGCGGGAGGAATGAAGAGCTTCTCCGCCGGTACGCCGAGCACCTCCGAAAAAGTGTCGACGTACCCCTCGGAGGTGAAACAGTCGGAACCGGTCAGGTTGTACCGCTTGCCGAAGGTCACGGGTTGACCCATCACCATGCGCAGGGCACGCGCCTGGTCGTCCACGTGGCCCACCTGGCCGAGCGTCGTGCCGTCTCCGGGAATCAGAACCTTCCGACCGCGCAGCAGCCGCGCAAACATCCGCTGTTCCCGGTCGGGGAGGATGTTGTTCGGGCCGAACACCATCGAAAACGCAACGACCGTGGCCGGGAACCCG
Organism: Myxococcota bacterium; assembly: GCA_036336695.1. Classification (GTDB taxonomy): domain Bacteria; phylum Myxococcota_A; class UBA9160; order UBA9160; family SMWR01. The sequence continues at coordinate 2,549 of JAYZFQ010000038.1, read as the reverse complement.
TTCTCGCGGTGCTCGCGGAACAGGAAGTCCTCGCAGGCGATCTTGTTGCCGCCGTACTCGTTCTGGGCCTCGCCCCGCTCCAGGGCAAACCCCTCGTGGATCGGCAGCAAGTCCGATGCCGCGTAGATGACCGTCGAGCTGATGAAGACATAGTGCCCCGTCCGCCCGCGGAAGATGTCGGTCATCAAGCGCACGTCTTCCGGCCGGTAGGCGCTCACGTCCTGGATGCAGTCGAATTCCAGCCCGCCGAGGACCTTGCGCATCGCCGCCTCGTCGGTGCGGTCGGCAACCAGGCGTTTCACGCCCCGCGGCAGGTCGGCCTCGGTCTTGCCCCGGTTCAGCACCGTCACGTCGTGGCCGTGCTTGCAGAGCTCGCGCACGAGCGCGAGCCCGTTGAACACCGTTCCGCCCATGACGAGAACCTTCACGGCCCGGCATTCTACACGCTAGAGTCCCATCTTCGTGAGCCGCGAGACCCCTTTTCGAGGCTGGCGCATCGTCGGCGTCGGTTTCGCCACCCAGGCCGTCTGCATCGGCGCGTCGATCGCGTCGTTTCCCATCTTCCTGCTGCCGATCATGGAAGAATTCGGCGCGACGAACGCCGAGGTCTCCCTCGGACCCTCCCTCTTCATCGTGACCATGACCGTCTCGGGCCTCCTCGTGGGCCCCCTCCTCGACCGGCGCTCCATTCGCGGCATCATGGTCGGCGGAACGCTGCTCACGGCGGCCTGCCTCGCCGCCATGTCCCAGGCCACCGGGCTCGGGCAGCTGGCGGTCCTGTTCGGCCTCGGCCTCGCCATCGGTGTCACGAGCATGGGCCCCCTGGCCTCGTCGACCCTCGCGGCGCGCTGGTTCCGGCGTTCCATCGGCCGCGCCCAGGGCCTGACCAACATGGGCGGCCCCGCCGGCACGTCGATCTTCGCCCTGGCGAGCGGCGTCGCGGTTCAGCAACTGGGCTGGCGGAACACGTTGCTGCTCTACGCCGCGCTCACCCTGCTCCTGCTCCCCGCGATCTGGGGCGTGGTCCGGAACAAGCCCGAGGACGTCGGCCAGTGGCCCGACGGCGACGACGCGCCGGCGGCGGACGCGACGGGCAGCGACGAGGCGACCTGGACCGCGAGCGCGCTGTTGAGCGAACCACGCTTCTGGCTGCTCGTGGTTCCCGTCGGCATCCTGATGGGCATCTCCATGGGCTGGGTGACGCACATCGTTTCTCTCGGCGCCGATCTCGGGATCGAATCGGTGCGGGGCTCCGCCATCCTCGCCGCGGGCGGCGCCGTCGCCATCGCCGGCACCCTCTGCTTCGGCTTCCTCGCCGATCGGACCGATCGCCGGGTACTGCTCTGGCTCATCATGGGCGCCCACGTGGCGGCTTTCGTGCTGCTGAGTGGAAACGAAAGCACGCTCGTCTTCACGGCCATCGTGGTGAGCATCGGGTTTGCCGGCGGCGGGATCATGCCCGTCTACATGGCGTTGATCAGCCAGATCTTCGGCCAGGCGTCCTTCGGCCTCGTGCTGGGAATCGCCGGGATGGTCATGCTCCCGGTGGGCTTTGCGGCGCCGCCCCTCGCCGGGGCCCTGCGCGACAGCCACGGCAACTACGACACCGCGCTGCTCCTGTTCGCTTGCGGAATCGCCCTGGCGGCCCTGCTTTTCGCGGGCCTACGCCCCGCTCCCCGCACGGGCTGAACCCGGGGCGTCAAGCGAGGCGGAACGGGAACGCGGTGGACGTGCCCCCGTCGACGACGAGGGTGTGGCCGGTGACCTTCCGCGCCAGCGCCGAAGACAGGAAGAGGGCCGCCGACGCCACGTCCTCCGGATCGGCGATGCGCGCCAGGGTTTCTGCGTCGGGGCGCGGAATCTCTCCCGCTTCCCAGGCCGCCTCGATGCGCGGCGTGCGCACGGTGCCCGGCGCCACGGCGTTGACGCGAATCCCGTGGGCCGCCCACTCCTCGGCCATGGTGCGGGTCAGCGCGACGAGCCCGGCCTTGGCGGCGCCGTAGGCGCCGTGCCCGGCCGCGGAAAACAGGCCGCTCAGCGACGCCACCACCGCGATCGAGCCGCTCCCGCCGGCGGCGATCATGCTCCGCGCCGTCGCCCGGCTCACGTACCAGTGCTGCTTGAGGTTCAGGACGTGGTCGCGCTCCCAGGTTGCCTCATCCATCTCGAGGAGCGGCGCCCAGGTCGCGGCTCCGACGATGTCGACCAGGTGATCCACGCGTCCCAGGCCCGCCACCGCCTCGGCGACCGCGCGGTCCGCTTCGGCAGCGCGGGTGACGTCGGCCACGATGGCCACGGCGCCGCCGCCGATTTCACCGGCCACTTCGCGCACCCGCTCTTCGACGCAGTCGACGAGCGCCAACCGGCAGCCGGCCCGAGCGAGCAGCGAAGCGCTGGCCCGGCCGATGCCCTGGCCTGCGCCCACGACGAGGGCCGTGTGCCCGCCGAGCCCCAGGAGCGAGTCTTCGGGCGTCATTGCGCCGCAGCCTCCAGGTCCGCACGGATGGTTCGCCCGACGCGAATACTGTGCACCGCGCCCCACAGGTTCG
>JAYZFQ010000037.1:0-22775 GCA_036336695.1 Myxococcota bacterium | reverse complement strand
GCTCGCCACGCCCATGGAAAAGAACTTCCCGTTGCTGGCGCGGAAGAGCAGCGGGTCGAGCCGGGACGCGACGTTCCGGATCATCCAGGTGGAGACCGGGTTGGTCGTGAGCCAGATGAGGAGGTTGTCGGCCATGGGGGGGTTCCGGTTCCGCCACACGCTCTCAGCGCGGGGCGGTCTCGTAGACATCCGGGTCGGGCGCGGCGGTGCGCTCCCGGAATTCGCTCATGGAATGGGGCCACTGGGTCACGACCCGGCCGCTTGGACTCCGGTAGTACCCGTTGCAGTCCGCCTGCCAGACCGTGACGTTCCCGATCGCCCGCTGGATTTCCTCGTTGTAACGCGCCATCGGCTCGGGCCGCACATCGAGCCAGGCCAGATCTTCGCGGGCGATGCGCTCGATGCGCTGGAGTGCGTACTCCACCTGCGACTCGATCATCGCGAGGATCGACCCGTTGTTCGTGTTCGGACCGTAGAGCATGAAAAGGTTGGGGAAGCCCGCCGTCGTGACCCCCAGGTAGGCGTGGGCACCATCCGCCCAAGCCTCCCGGAGCGGCCTTCCGCCGCGGCCGGTCACGTCGATGGCCGACAGGTACTTCGTCGCCGAGAACCCGGTCGCCAAAATCAGCGTGTCGACACGCCGCGCCGTTCCGTCGTCGGTGACGATCGCGTCCGGCGTGATGCGCGCGATGCCTTCGGTCACGAGCTCGAGGTTCGGCCGGTTGAAGGCCGCGTAGTAGTCGTTGGACATCAAGGGGCGCTTGCAACCGAAGGGATGCTGGGGGCGCAGCTTCTCCCGGGTGTCGGGGTCTTCGACGGAGGCAAGCGCCTCGAGCCCGGTCTTCTCCAACTCCGCCAGCGCCGCCGGCTCGGAAAACGTCATGCCCTCGTCCACATACCCGTAGATCACGTCGCGAAGGGCCTGGGCCGCATCCGGGTTGGCGCGGAGTTGCTCGAGCTGCTCTTCCGTGTGCGGGTCGTCGTCCTTCGGCAGCACCCAGTTCGCGCTCCGCTGGAAGAGGTGAACCTGCCCGGCCGTCTTCACGATTTCCGGCACGAACTGCACGGCGCTCGCCGCGCTGCCGATCACGCCCACGGTCTCGCCCGAAAGATCGTGGTCCCAGTTCCAACGGGCCGAGTGGAAGGACGTGCCCGCGAAGGAGTCGAGACCGGGAATGTCCGGTCGCACGATGTGGTTGAACATGCCGAGGGCGCTCACGACCACGTCGGCCTCGACGGTCTCGCCCGAATCGAGTTCGAGGGTCCACGCGGCGCGGGCCTCGTCCCAGCGCGCCGCGCGCACGCCGCTGCCGAACCGGCAGCGCCGCAGGAGGTCGTGCTCCTTGGCCAACCCTTCCATGTAGTCGAGGATCTCGGCCTGGGGCGCGTAGGGCCGGCTCCAGTCGGCTTTCACCGCGAAGGAAAACGAGTAGAGCAGCGCCGGAAGATCGCAGGCGCAGCCCGGGTAGCGGTTGTGAAACCACGTGCCGCCGACCCCGGCGCCCTTTTCGAGCAGGACGAAGTCCTCGAACCCGGCCTGCTGGAGCCGGATCGCCATGCACAGGCCTCCCGGGCCGGCACCGATGATCGCGATCCGCGGGTTGCGCCGCCGCGCGGCGGGCTCACTCATGTTCCGTCCTCCGGTCGGGGTCGCGCCACTCTCTGATAAATCAATTGTGACAACATTGTCAAGCTCGATTGATAACTTACCCCCATCCCGGTACCCTGCCGCCATGCGATCCGAGGCCGCCCCCACCCCGGCGAGCGGGCGCTCCGCCCCCTCGAACGCCGCTTCCCGGTACCGGGAAAACGTCGCGCGCCACCTGATCGGGATCTCCCGAGATCTCCAGGGCCGGGTCCGCAGCTACCTGACGGAAAAACGGGGCTATTCCGCGCTGCGGCCGAGCTTCGGCCCCTTCCTTTCCTTGATCTGGATCGAGGGGCGTCCGCTCACCGCCATCGCGAGCCAGCTGGCGATCAGCAAGCAGGCGTGCAGCCAGTTGGTCAACCTGGGCGAGGACGCCGGTTACGTCGAGCGCAAACCCGACCCGCAAGACCGGCGTTCGAAGCTCGTCGTCCTGACCCAGCGGGGCCACCGGCTGATCAAACAAGCCGCCCGGGTGATCCTCGCGAGCGAATCCGAGTACGCCGAACTCGTTGGACCGGCGGCCTACCGACGCTTCACCGCGTCGCTCGCCGCGCTCTACCGTGGGCTCGGCATCTCGAGCCAGGTCGATCCCGCGCTGGCCGCGATCGCGAGCGGGTCCATCGGGGTGCTCCCGCTCATTTCGGTGCGCATCCAGCGCGACCTCATGGAGGCCACCCTCGCACGGGGTCATGCGGGGCTCAAGATGTCCCACGGACAGGTGCTCCCCCTCATCGGCCCCGAAGGCAGCCGCGTGCACGAAATCGCGCGGATCCAGCGCGTGAGCCGCCAGGCCGTCAGCGCCACCTCGAAGGAAATCGAGTCCCTGGGCTACCTGCGCCGGGAACCCGACCCCCAGGACCGCCGCGGCGTGGTGCTGCAACTGACAGGGCGCGGCAAGCGGCTGATTGCCGATTCCGTCGCCGCCCTCGACGGACTCGACACCACATTCCGCGAGACTCTCGGCGAAAGGCGGCTCGCGCAGCTGCGCCAGACCGCCCAGGAACTCTACGAGGCCCTGCACCTGGAAGAAGAAATCTTCGAACACGGCCCCGGCCGGCCGGCCGCCACCGGGCCGACCCACCGCCGCAGGCCGAAGCACCGACGGCACGACATCCAGGGCCTGGCCACGCGCCTGCGGCGCGAACTCGGCAACCGCGACACGGCGCGACTGGTCGCGCTGCTCGAAGCGGGCGCGAGAAACGGAGCATCATGACCTACGACTGGCTTGCAGCACTCGTCATGGTCGGCACGGTGATCGCGCTGACGGTCGTCGGGCGATTCCTCGTGTTCAAGATCCCCGCCCTCGAGCGCATGCGCCAGCTCAACCGGGAAGCCGACCGGCCCAAGCTGGCGCGCAAGAGTTTTCGCGAGGCGGTGAAGGTCAACAGCCGGACGGGCCTGGTCACGAACCTGGCGTTCTACGCCCTCGCCCTCCCCTTCTGTGTGAACCTCGAACCGCGTCCCTTCTGGCGCAACGCGCTCGATGTCGTCGCGGTGCTCATGCTCTTCGATTTCCTCTACTACCTGACGCACCGGTTCGCCTTTCACGGCAAGCCCCTGCGCAAGGTGCACGCCCTGCACCACCAGGTCCGCAAGCCGACTCACATCGATGCGCTCTACGTGCACCCCCTCGAGACATTCATCGGCCTCGCGCTCTTCCTCGGCTCGATTCCCGCGGTTGCCTGGCTCGGCGGGGCGCCCCTGAACGCGTTTGCCGTTGCGATCGCGACGCTGGCGTTCACTCAGCTCAACACCATCAACCACACGTTCGTGAACCTGCCCTACTTCCCGTTCAAGACCCTCGACTACATCACGGGCGTACACGCCGCCCACCACGTCGACATGCACCAGGGCAACTTCGCGACGTTGACGATGCTCTACGACCGGCTCTTCGGAACCTACGAACCTCCGGTGAGCCGGACCGAACCCTAGAAGCACCGCGGAGGCAAGCGAGCATGGGCCGACTCGACGGAAAGGTGGCACTCATCAGCGGCGGCGCCCGGGGCATGGGCAAGGCCGAAGCCCGTCTCTTTGCTGAAGAGGGCGCGAAGGTCGCGGTCTGCGACGTCCGCGACGACCAGGGCAAGGCCGTCGCCGAAGCCATTGGCGCGGCCGCGATCTACCAGCACCTCGACGTGACCAGCGAAGACGGCTGGTCCGAGGCCGTGGCGGCGACCACCGGCGCCTTCGGCAAACTGGACGTCCTGGTCAACAACGCCGGGATCGCCGAAGCCGCACCCCTGGCCGAGATGACCCTCGAGAGCTACCGGCGCGTCACCGAGGTGAACCAGACCGGCGTGTTTCTCGGCATGCGCGCGGCCGTCGCGCCCATGACCGAGGCCGGCGGCGGTTCGATCCTGAACATCTCGTCCATCGACGGCCTGATCGGGATGAACAACATCCTTTCCTACGTCGCCAGCAAGTGGGCGGTGCGGGGCATGACCAAGACGGCCGCGATGGAACTCGCACCCCGCGGCATTCGGGTCAATTCCATCCACCCCGGCTTCATTCACACCTCGCTGGCCGTCGAAGACGAAAGCGGCCTGCCCGAGATCCACGCGCTCCTCGACGAATACACGGCGCGCGTCACGCCCATGGGCCGCACCGGCGAGCCCGAGGAGATCGCACGGCTCGCGCTCTTCCTCGCTTCCGACGAAAGCTCCTACTCAACGGGTTCCGAGTTCATCGCCGATGGCGGCATGATCGCGGGGTACCCGTCTCCGGGCCCCGAGGCCTAGGGCGTAACACCCGCGCCGCGGCCCAAGGCACAGGAAGTCCCCATGCGCGACATCCCCGACATCAGCCACCCCGACACCTTCGCAACGGGTTTTCCCCACGAAGTCTTCCGCACCCTGCGCCGGGAATCGCCGGTGCACTGGCAGGAGGCCGACTACCAGGGCGGGCCGGGCTTCTGGATCATCAGCCGCTACGAGACGATCAAGACGATTTCACGCCAGCCCATGCGGTTCAGCTCCGCGTCGGGCACGAGCATCGAAGAACGCGAGAACGACTTCGTCTCCATGATCGAGATGGACCCGCCGGACCACCGCCGCTACCGGTCGCTGGTCTCGAGCGGCTTCACGCCGAAGCAGATCTACGCCCAGGAATCCCACCACCAGGACATCGTGCGCTCGATCTTGAACACCGTGCTCGATCGCGGTCACTGCGACTTCGTCGTCGACGTCGCCGCCGAACTGCCGCTGCGCGTGATCGCCGAGTTGCTGGGCGTTCCCCAGGCCGCCTGCCACGACATCTTCCGGTGGAGCAACCGGATGATCGGCAACCAGGATCCGGAGTACGTCACCAGTCTCGAAGACGCGACGAACGCCGCCCAGGAAATGTTCGTCTACGCCAACGGCCTCGCCGAGGAACGGTTGCAAGCGCCCCAGGACGACCTGATGAGCCGCATCCTCCACGGCGAAGTCGATGGAAGCCGCCTCAGCACCCTGGAATTCGACTCGTTCTTCCTGCTCCTTTCCCTCGCGGGCAACGAGACCACGCGCAACCTCATTTCCCACGGCCTGCTCCTCCTGCTCGAACATCCCGAGACCCTCGCGCGCCTCCGGCAAGACCCGGCCCTCATTCCCTCGGCCGTGGAGGAAATGCTGCGCTTCAAGGCCCCGGTGTACTACATGCGGCGCACGGCGACGGAGGACACCGAACTCGCGGGCCAGAAGATCCGCAAGGGCGACAAGCTCGTGCTCTACTACCCGAGCGCAAACCGCGACGAAGACGTCTTCGATCAGCCCGACACCTTCGATATCGAGCGGCGCAACAACAACCACCTGGCCTTCGGCGTGGGCGAGCACTTCTGCCTCGGCACCCACCTCGCCCGACTCGAAACCCGCGTCATGTTCCAGGAAGTCGTTGCGCACATGCACGACATGGAACTGGCCGGACCGGTCTCCTACCTCCGCTCGAACCTGATCGACGGCGTGAAGCACATTCCGCTCAAGTTCACGTCCGAGGGCGACTGAGCGGGCGCCGAGAGGACACGATGGCCATCGACGACGCCACCCTGGTCGAGCGCTTTCCCTACCTGCGCATCAACCACGACACGAAACACCACTTCCGCGGCTGGCTCGACCAGCGCCTGTTGATCAACCGCTGCGACGACTGCCACCGCTTCCACCACCCGCCGAAACCGGTCTGCCCGAGTTGCTGGTCTTCGGCCCTCACCCCCACCCCGGTGAGCGGGCGCGGCGTGATCCACCTCGTGATGCTCCTGCACCAGGGTCCGCCGGCGCCGGGCGTCGATTACACCCAGGCCCCCCACCCGGTGGTCGCCGTCGACCTCGAGGAACAGGAAGGACTCCGCTACACGAGCACGGTGATCGACTGCGCCCTCGAGGACGTGCGCATCGGCCTCCCCGTCGAGCTGACCTGGATCGAGCGCTTCGAAGCGCCCTTCCCCGTATTCCGTCCGAGAGCGGCTTCCTGATGGCCCGCTACCCGATCCGAGACCAGATCGCGATCGTGGGGCTCGGCTCCACGGGCTTCCAACGCGACGCCGGCGGCCGCTCCTCGAAGGCACTCGCCTGCGAGGCAGCAATCCGCGCGATTCGCGACGCCGGACTCGAGGCCAAGGACATCGACGGCGTCGTCGGCGCCAACGAACCCGGCGGGCCCAGCCCCAACGAGATGACCGCGGCGCTGGGAATCCCCCAGGTGACCCACTTTTCGAGTCCCACCCCGGTGGCCGTGTTCGCGCTCGTCGACGCGATGACGGCGCTCTTTTCCGGGGCCTGCGACACCGTGCTGCTCTACTACGCGTTCCAACGCCTGCCCTGGAACTCGCGGTCGGCGGCCCAGGATCCCTTCCGGCGGATCTACAACATGGGGGTGATCCCCGCGCCGGAAACCAACAACCCGTCCGCGGCCTACGCCTCCTGGGCGAGCCGGTACATCCACGAATACGACGCGCAGCGGGAAGACTTCGGCCGCGTCGCGCTCAACATGCGCGCCAACGCGCAGCACAACCCCCTCGCCGTGATGAAGGCCCCCCTCACCATGGAGGGCTACCTCCAGGCGCGCATGATTCGGGAACCCCTGTGCATGCTCGACATGGATGTCCCGGTAGACGGCGCCGACGCGTTCGTGCTCACCACGACCGAACGCGCCAAGGCCATGACGCGCAACCCCGTGGTGATCCACGCCGCCACCGTCGGTCTCGTCGACAAGAACGACGAGGACCAGCTCCCCGACCTCCGGCGCCACGGCCAGCACGTGGTGGTCGAATCGCTCCGAGCCCGGAGCGAACTCTGGCTCGACGACGTCGACCTCTTCTTTCCCTACGACGGTTTCAGCATCATCACCCTGGGTTGGATCGAGAACTTCGGCTGGTGCCCCCCCGGAGGCGCCGGGCGCTTCCTCGAGGAACACTGGGACGCATCCGCGGGTTCGGTGCGGATCCACGGTCGCATCCCGATCAATCCCCACGGCGGCTCCCTGTCCGAAGGGGCCACCCGCGGTTCCGGACACCTGCGCGAAGCCGTGACCCAACTGCGCGGCGATGCGGGGGAACGCCAGGTCGCAAACGCCAAGACCGCGCTGATCGGGTGTGGCGGCTTCTTCTTCAATTCCCCGGGCGCCATTCTGCGCCGACTCTGAGCGCGCTCAGGACGCGGCTTCGTCGGCCGCAGCGAAAACCTTGCGGGCCATGTGCATGCCGTCGATGGCCCGGGGGAACCCGCCGTAGATCACCAGGGTCAGCATGACCTCCTCGACTTCTTCCCGGCTGACGCCATGGTGCAGCGCGCCCTGGATGTGGATCTCGAGTTCGTGCATCAGCGAAAGCGCCGAGAGCACGGAGATGACCACCAGGCTGCGATCGCGCCGTGAGAGCTGGGGACGCGACCACACGTCGCCGAAGGCGAAGTCGAGCACGAGACGCCCCATTTCTCCGAGCTGCTCGATCGTCGCCGACTCGGCGAACTTCATGTCCATGTCGGGCTGGCCGAGCAGGGTGTTCAGCACGTCGAGCCCGTCGGCCCGGCGCTTTTCGTCTTCTTTCAGCACGGCCGGGGCCGGCGGCTCGGTGCGCTGTTCCGTGCCGTCGAGCGCGGCAAAGACCTGGCCCGCAATGCCCGCCCCCCCGAGCGCAAAGGGAACGCCGGCGTAGGCGCTGATCTGCAGCATGATCTCGTCGATCTCTTCGCGGGTCAGTCCGTGGTGGAGGCCCCCTTGGACGTGGTGGCGCAACTCGACGTCCCGGGCCAACACGGTCAGGAACGAAATCACCACGAGGCTGCGGTCACGGCGGGAGAGCACGTCGCGGCTCCAGATCTCGCCGGCGCCGGTGTGAAGGGCCACGCTTCCCAGGGCGCCCAGGCTTTCGAACAGCCCGGCGACTTCGCGCCCCGCGGCCTCGGAGCCGGAAAGCGTGGAGAGAACGTCGAGACCGCGTTCGTGACGTGTCTGGGGGTCGGCCATGGGAATGCCTCCTCGTGTGGCGGGCGAGTCTATCAGCGCCGGCGCGGCGGGCGGGGCGGATCCAGCCGGCGCCGCATGTTTTTCGGCGCCCCGCCCCTGAAACCCGCGCGACTCCGGTACCTTGTCGACGGACGGCTGGGGGGCCGCGACGGGTCCCGGGCGCCGCCGGAGGCAACATGGACCCCCTCGCCCTGTTTTTCGGTCTGGTCGTGGGCGCCGCACTCGGCGGCCTGTTCGCCGCGTCGCGCTACCGGGGGCAGGTCGCCGCGGAGCGGGCACGGCGGGAAGACCGGGAGGCCGCCGCCGCGCGCGAACAGAAACTCTTCGAAAACCAGCTCGCCGAAATGAAGACCACCTTCCAGGGCCTTGCCTCGGAAAGCCTCGAGGCGTCGAACGAGAGTTTCCTGAACCTCGCCACCGAGCGGATGAAACCGCTGCGCGAAGAACTCGCCAAGCTGCAGGCGGAAACGAAGGCCATGGAGACCCGGCGCAGCGAAGCCTACGGATCCCTCAAGACGGAACTCGCGGGGCTGCGCGAATCGACGACGGCCCTCCGGCAGCAATCGACCGCCCTCTCCACCGCATTGCGCGGCAGCGCTCAGGCCCGCGGCGCGATCGGCGAGATGATCCTGCGCAACATCGTCGAACTCGCCGGCATGACGAAGCACTGCGATTTTGCCGAGCAGGCCCAGACCGCCGACGGGCGAAGGCCCGACATCCTGGTGAAGCTTCCCGGCGGCGGGTTCATCCCGATCGACGCGAAGTTTCCCCTGGCGGCGTTCCAGGACGCGTCGCAACCCACAGATCCCGACGTCCGGAACGCCAAGTTCGCCCAACACGCCAACGACCTGAAGTCCCACGTCGACGAACTCAAAAAACGCGACTACACCGCCGGGCTGGAAGGCGACGTCGATTTCACCGTGCTCTTCCTCCCGGGCGACCACCTGCTCGCGGCGGCCTACGAACACCGGCCCGAGTTGCTGGAAAAAGCGCTCGGAGATCGCATCCTGATCGCGACCCCCGTGACCCTGGTCGCCCTGCTGCGCACCGTCGGCCTCTACTGGCGCCAACACGACCTGGCCGAGGGCGCGCGCGACATCCAGATCCAGGCCCAGGAGTTGCACAAGCGCATCGCGACGTTCGTCGGCCACGTCGCCGCGATCGGCAAATCGCTGGGCCAGGCCCAGGACGCGTTCAACCGGGCGGCGGGAAGCTACGAGACGCGGGTGCTGCCGGCCGGGCGGGAACTGGAAGCGCTCAACTCGGCCCAGGGGCGGCTGCCCGAAATCCAGCGAGTGGAGACCGCGGTCCGGACGCTCCAAGTGCCCGCCGCTTCGGACGATTCCGAGACCGGGGACTGAACGGCACCCACCCGGCCCGGGTGATATGCTGCTCCCCCCGAAAGGAAACCCCCATGGAAACCGTCGACCTGCGAACCGAAAAGCTCACCTCGGCGCTCGGAGCCGAAGTGACGGGCGCCGACTTCACCCAGCCCATTTCCGCGGAACTCAAGAAGGCGGTGCACGAGGCGCTGCTCGAGCACCGGGTGCTCTTCTTCCGCGACCAGGACCTGACCCCGGAACAGCACAAGGCCGTGGGCCGGTGCTTCGGCGAACTCCATGTCCACCCCGTCATCCCGTCCCGCAAGGACGAGGGGCACCCCGAAATCGTGGTCCTCGAGAGCGGTCCCCAGCTTCCCTTCGTCGCCGACCGGTGGCACAGCGACGTGAGCTTCGAACGCAAGCCGCCCCTCGGCTCGATCCTCCGCGGCGTCGTCATCCCCGACCATGGCGGCGACACCATGTGGGCCAACATGACGGCGGCCTACGACGCGCTCTCGGATTCCATGCAACGCCTCCTCTCGGGGCTCCAGGCGGAAAACGACGGCACCCTGTTTTCGGGCGTTGCCGACGACGCGCAGCGCAAGGAACTGGCGAAGGACCAGACCACCACGCACCCGATAATTCGTACCCATCCAGAAACCGGGCGGAAGGGGATCTACGTCAACTCGACCTTCACCACGAAGATCGTCGACATGAAGCGGAATGAAAGCCGGGCCCTGCTCTCATTTCTCTACGATCACATCGCGTCTCCCGAGTTCCATTGCCGCTTCCGCTGGAGAAAGAACTCGATGGCGATCTGGGACAACCGCTGCACCCAGCACCGGGTGGTATCGGACGACATCCGGGCACACCGGCGCGTGGAACGCGTCACCGTCATCGGCGACGAGCCCTTCTGACCATCGCGCGACAGCTCCAATATCTCGCCGGGCGCGCGCGATGGCTTCGGTGAAACGGCACGAGGAGAACCGTCTTGGCACGCTTTTTCCGTTGGACCGGCTTCCTGATCCTCGCCGTCGTGGCCGCCCTGGCCGTGACGGCCTTCGCTGCCCGGATGAGCGATGGCCCCATCGGGATCTTCGCCGGCGGCCCCCTCGAGAGCGGGGAACTTCGGGCCGAGGGCCTTTCCGACTGGAGCGAGTTCCGCGGCACCGATGCCCTCGATCTCCAACTGCTCGAGCCGCCGCGCTCCCGGAGGGTCTGGCTCTACGTCGACGACGATGGAAGCCTCTACATCCCGTGTGGCTTCGTCCGGACGCTTTCGGTCTGGAAACACTGGCCCCACGAAGCCCTCGCCGACGGGCGCGCGGTGGTCCGCATCGGAGACCAGCGTTTTCCCGTCGAACTCGTCCGGGTCGACGACCTCTCGCTCCTCACCAAGCTGGGCGGCCGCCTCACGCAGAAATACGCTCTGCCCGAACAGGAAGGCACGCCCGACCCCGAGGATTTCTGGATCTTCCGGGTCGAACCGCGCGCAGCCTCGTGACCGGCGCGGTACGGGGCCTTCGATGAAAAGCTTCAACGACAAGATCGCCGTCGTGACCGGGGCCGGCACGGGAATGGGCCGGGAGTTGTCGCGCCAGCTTGCCGCCGAAGGCTGCCACGTGGCGATGTGCGATATCTCGGGCAGCGACATGGAGCACACGCGTTCGCTCTGCGCCGCCGAGTCTCCGGAAGGAACGCAGCTGCTCACCTGCCTCGCCGACGTGTCCCAGGAATCCCAGCTCGAAGATTTTCGCACCGCGATCTGCCGGGAATTCGAGACCGACTGCGTGAACCTCGTTTTCAACAACGCGGGCATCGGCGGCGCGGGGAGCATGATCGTCGACGAGCGTGAGGCGTGGGAGCGCACTTTCGACATTTGCTGGAAGGGCGTGTACTACGGAACCCGCACCTTCATGCCCCTGCTCGTCGCCAGCGACGAGGGGCACCTGGTGAACACCTCGAGCGTCAACGGCTTTTGGGCGTCGCTCGGGCCGGACATCCCCCACACCGCCTACAGTGCCGCCAAGTTCGCGGTCAAGGGCTTCACCGAAGCCCTCGTCAACGACTTCCGGCTGAACGCGCCCCACGTCAAGGTCTCTGTCGTGATGCCCGGCCACATCGGGACCTCGATCGTGATCAACAGCGGCAAGATCCTGGGGCGCACCCCCAAGGACATGACGGACGAAGAACTCGAGGAGGTGCGCGAGCGGATCTCTCGCGCGGGGATCGACGTGGGAAACGTCACGACGGAGCAGCTCCGGGTCTTCCTCCAGATTCGGGCCGAACAGTTTCGAGATGCGGCGCCCATGACCGCCGCCGATGCGGCGACGGCGATCCTCGAAGGCGTGCGGGAGGAGCGTTGGCGGATCCTGGTCGGCGAAGACGCCGAGATCATCGACCGGATGGTCCGCGAATTTCCCGAAGATGCCTACGAGCGGAGCTTCATGGAGCAGCTGCTAGCTCAGACCCGCTGGGGCTTCACCAGCTGACCCCCCGCAAACGCTAGGCGCGCTGGGAGCGGCGGTGGCGCCACGTGGCGCGCCGGTGCTGGAAGGTCACCCCCAGCGCCACGCCGGCGAGTCCGAGAGCCAGGGAGGCGAGCGCCGAGCCGCCGGCTTCCAGGAAGCGCGCGCTTTCGAGCAGTTGAACGGTTTCCATGCTGAAGGTGCTGAACGTCGTGAGCCCGCCGAGGGCGCCCGTCATGAAGAGGGCCGCCAGCAGTTCGCGCCTCCGCGTCACCCCGGGAAGTTCCTCGGGAAGTACGTTCGCGTCTTGGGCGCGGGGGAAGCCCGGGTCGAGCGCCGCGTAGAACGCGCCGATCAAGCAGCTGCCGACAAGATTGCAGAGCATCACGGCTTCCCAGGCCGGAAGGGCCACCGACTGGAAGAAGTGCTCTGCGAAGCCCCGGATGCTGACCCCCAGCGCGCCCCCCACGGCCACGAGAAGCGTCCGCGGGAGAAAATCGGGAATCGGTCGCGTGACGGCGCGCACTACGAGCCTGCCCCACCCAGCCACCACCCCAGGCCGGCCGACGAAAACGCGAGGAGCGGCGTACCGACGAACTGGAGCAAGAAGTGGGTATGGCGACTCGTGCGAAGAAGCACATAGCCATGGAGTTCGTAACTGCTGAAGGTGGTGAAGCCACCGAGAAATCCAGTCAAGAGCGCCGCGGCCAGGGCCGTCCGCACCGCGCCCGGGTCGGCACCGAGCCAGTCGGCGAGCGAAGCCACCCAGGCCGAAGCAGGCGAGGCGATCTCCGCCGCCCCGGCGCCGATCGCGAGGGAACCCAGTGCGTTGACGCCGATCAGGGTGGCCCACGCCGGCCAGCCGAAACGGTGCAGGCAGAGTTCGAGCACCAGGAACCGCGACACCGCGCCCGCGGCGCCACCGATCGCAAACCACGGAAGCAACGACACGCGGGCACGGTAGCCGAGACCCGGTGAATTTCCGGCCTCCCGGTCCGGGCACCGCGCGTCTTCGTGTAGAATCCAGGGGACGAGGTTTCCCCATGCACCCTGCCCTGACCAAGCGCTACGCGGTGCCCAACTGGCACTCCGACACCAGCCAGAACGAACGCGACTGCGTGGAACCGGAGAGCCGCATGCTCGACGTCGTTCGCGCGATGGCCGACCAGGAGGCGCCGGACTTTTCCTCCGTCGATTGGGACAAGGAACTCCAGGCTTTCGGAGAAGTCGAGTTCCCGGCCTACTACCGCCAACCCTTCCACAGCGTGCCCGGGGGGTACCTTTCCCAGGCAGCTGCCATCGGCGACCGCTGCGCGATGGAAGCCATCTACCGCGACGACCACCCGCAGCGCTCGCTCGGCCTGCGCGAGGCCCTGGCGACCCTCGTTCCCGAGGACGCCGGCACCGTGGCCGATCTCGGTTGCGGCTCGGGAGACGGTGCCGCCGCCATCGCGCGCCGACTACCCGGGGCCCAGGTAACTGCCATCGACGCTTCACCGTTCATGCTGATCGCGGCACGCCACCAGAACCCGGATCTCCCGAACCTCGCGTTCGAACAGGGGTTCGCCGAACAGACGCGCTTCGAGACCGCCAGCCAGGACGCAGTGACGATCACCCTCGTCTTCCACGAATGCCCCGACGAGATCAAGCGCACGATTCTCGGCGAGGCGCACCGGATCCTGAGACCGGGGGGAGCCCTGGCACTGAGCGACACGGCCCAGACCGACCTCGACACCTACCGCGGGTTCTACGAACCCTACAAGGAGCAGTGGCTCGCCTTCGATCCGGCGGCCTTCCTCCGGGATGCTGGTTTCGAGACGGTCGCGTCCAACGACGTCGCGCCGCCGCTCTGGACGTTCACGGCACGCAAACCGGCCTAACGACAGGCCCGCCGGGACGGCGAGAAAACCGGCCTAGAGCCCAGCCCGCGCCGCGTGGGCTGCAAAGATCACCCGAGCCGCCCGAACGTCGTCATCGTCGAGCATCCGGTTCATCACGTAACTCACGGTCAAGCGGTTCGCGACGTCCACGACACACATGGACCCGCCCCACCCGGCCCACCACAAGGTGCGGTCGTTGGCGCCGAGCGGCGTGGTCGGGCAGTGCAGGCCGTAGCCGATTCCGAGCTTGAAATGGCGGCCGGTCGTCCGGTCGATGCCATCGGCCTGCACTTCGAAGGTTCGCTCGATGGTCTGGGGGGAAAGCAGGCGGAGCGCGCCAAGGCGGCCGCCGTTGGCCAGCGGCGCCATGGTCCGGGCAACCGAGCGGGCGTTCCCGTGCCCGTTGGAGGCAGGAAACTCGGCCCGGCGCCAGGCCGCGGTGTTCACCATCCCGGCGCTCCGCGCGCCGCTGGGCTGCTCCCGGGCGCGGAGTTCCGAATCCGTCGGTTCGTTGGCCGTGGCGTGCAGCGTGGCGACATCGGCGGTGCGCGGGTGCTCGCTGTCCGGCAGGCCGATGTGCAGGTCGATCTCCCCGGGCTGCGCCACTTCTTCCCGGAAGAAGGTGCCCAGGCTGCGCCCGTCGACGCGGCGCAGCAGTTCCCCGAGCAGCCAGCCCTGGGTCTCGGAGTGGTAACCGGAGCCCTCCCCCGGCGTCCAGCGGGGCGCCTGCTCCACCAACCGCTGGCAACAGGCCGCCCAGTCGAACAGCGCGAGGTCGTCGGGACAGTCCTCGAAGACGGAAAGCCCGGCCGTGTGCCCGAGCACGTGGCGCACGAGCACGCGCTCCTTGCCGTGGGCCGCGAACTCCGGCCAGTAGTCCGCCACCGGCGCATCGATGTCAAGCGCCCCCCGGTCGTGAAGCGTCAACACGCAAAGCGCCGTGACCATCTTGGTGATGGACCACAGATTGACGATCGTGTCCCGCTCCCAGGGCCGGCTTCGCGCCAGGTCCCGGTGACCGCCCCAGAGATCGACGACCAGTTCTCCTGCCAGGGTCACGGCACAGCTGGCCCCGAGGTCGCCCTCGGCAAAATTTCGCGCAAAGGCCTCGCGCACCGCCTCGAAACCCGGGGCGCAGACGCCTTCGATCGGCAAGGGAGCGGAAGCCGACTTTTGGGTCACGGTGTCGAACCTCGGGGCGGTTTCCGGCTCATTCTAACCGCCCGGCTGAAAACACGGGTTCTCCAAGGATCGTTCCAGCTGTGGGATAATGCCGTTAACGGCGTTTGGGGAGGAAAGAATGGCCGCATTCGAGCCGCGCACATTGCTGGGTCGCACGGGACTGCAGGTCTCGAAACTCGGCCTCGGGTCTTCGTTCAACGCACCGACGTCCGCCTACCGCGAGGCGTTCGACCGCGGGGTCAACTACTTCTACTGGGGCAGCGTCCGCCGGAAGTTCATGGGCGATGCAATCCGGGAAATCGCGCGAGACCGCCGGGAGCGTCTGGTCCTGGTGATCCAGAGCTACTCGCGGATGGCGTCGCTCCTCGGCCCTTCCGTTGAACGGGGCCTGCGCAAACTCGGCATCGAGCACGCCGACCTGCTCCTGCTCGGATGGTTCAACCAGCCGCCCTCTCCGCGCCTGCTCGACGCGGCGCGCGCGCTCCGCGAGCGAGGCCGGGTGAGTCACATCGCCCTCTCCACCCACCGGCGTACCCTGCTGCCCACTCTTCTCGACGACGAAGACTTCGCTGTCTGGCACGTGCGCTACAACGCCGTCCACCGGGGCGCCGAGCGGGAGGTCTTCCCCTGC
The DNA here is from genome assembly GCA_036336695.1 of Myxococcota bacterium. Lineage (GTDB taxonomy): Bacteria > Myxococcota_A > UBA9160 > UBA9160 > SMWR01. Next base: position 7,212 of record JAYZFQ010000037.1, on the reverse strand, counting down.
CTCCAGGAGCGCGAGGCAACACAGCGTCCGGGCCTGGTCACCTACACCACCACCCGGTGGGGAAACCTCTGCGACCCGCGCAAGACACCGGCCGGGGAACGCACGCCACTGGGTACCGACTGCTACCGCTTCGCACTTTCGCGCCCCGAGGTCGACCTCTGTCTCGCCGGCCCGAACGACACCGAGCAGATGAAGCAGGCCCTCGCTGCACTCGAAGCGGGGCCGATGGACCCGGAAGAACAGGCCTGGATGCGCCGCATCGGCGACCACATCTACGCCAGCAGCCGCAACGCCTCCCTGATGGACGGTGCAAAATGACCCCTCCCGCTCACCCCCTGCCCCAAGGTGCGAAAGCATGAGTGCCCCGGACACCGCTTCCAGACGACTGCGCATCGCGATCATCGGCGCGGGACCCGGCGGGCTCTGCATGGCAATCCGCCTCAAGCAAGCGGGGTTCGAGGACTTCGTCGTCCTGGAACGGGGACAGGGGGTCGGCGGCACCTGGTACCACAACCGTTACCCCGGTTGCGCCTGCGATATCGAAGCCCATCTCTATTCCTATTCGTTCGAGATCAAGCACGACTGGTCGCGCCCTTATGCACCCCAGCCGGAAATCCTCGAATACGTCGAAGCCTGCGCCGAGAAGTACGGCGTCCTGCCCTACTGCCGCTTCGGGCAGAGCGTGCGCGGCGCAACCTGGGATCCCGAGCGCGCGCTCTGGGTGCTCGCCATGGAAAACGGCGAGACCTTCGAGGCAGAAGTCGTGGTCGGCGCCATCGGCATGTTCAACGAGTTGAACTGGCCCGATATTCCGGGGCTCGACGCGTTCGAAGGCACCCAGTTCCATTCGGCGCGCTGGAACTGGGACCACGATCTCACGGGCCGGACGGTGGGTGTGATCGGCAGCGCCGCGAGCGCCGTGCAGTTCATTCCGGAGATCACCAAGACCGCCGGCCAGGTCTACCTGTACCAGCGGTCCGCAAACTGGGTGCTTCCCAAGCTGGACGACCCCTACACGGAAGAGCAACTCGAACACTTCCGGCAGAACCCCGAGGAATCGCTGGCACTGCGCCAGGCGATCTACGACCGGGTCGACCAGGGGATGACGTTTTCCAACCCCGAAGCCCTCGAGGAGTTCGAAACCTACGGCCTCCAGGCCATCGAAATCGTCGAGGACGAAGCAGTGCGCCAGCAGCTGCGGCCGCAGCACCCCTTCGGCTGCAAGCGCCCGCTGTTCTCGAACGACTACTTCGCTGCGTTCAACCGTCCCAACCTGGAACTCGTCACGGAGCCCATCGAGCGAATCACCCGGGACGGGATCGTGAGCGGCTCTGGAAACACGCGCCCCGTCGACACCCTGGTCCTGGCAACGGGGTTCTCGGCAACGAAATACCTGTCTGCGATCGAGATCAACGGCCGCGATGGGCGGCGCCTCGACGAGGCCTGGAGCGACGGCGCCCACGCCTACCTCGGAATCACGACGTCGGGATTTCCGAACCTCTTCATGCTCTACGGACCGAACACGAACAACGGCTCGATCATTTCGATGATCGAGTCGCAGGTGGAACACATTCTGCTCCAGGTGCAGCGCATGGAGCGAGAAGGGCTGGCGTGGATCGACGTCCGCCCGGAGCCGATGGCGGACTACAACGAAGCAATCCAGGAAGCCATCGCGGGCGTGACGGTCTGGCAGGACAGTTGCAACGGCTATTACCGCGCCCCGAGCGGCCGGGTCGTCACCCAGTGGCCGCACTCGATGAGCCACTTCCGCGAGCGCACCGGAACCCTGGAACCCGAAGCCTTCGAAGTCGCTTCGCGCTCGGCGTAGCCCGAGAGCGAACCTCAGCCCCGGACCGGCGGCGCGATTTCGATGTAGACGCCCGTCCAGCCGTTGTCGACCAGAAGCCGGGTCATCGCCGGGCGTTCCACCGGGTAGCGCGCTTCGAGTGCAGCCTCGGCAGCCGGAATCACGGGGTCTCCCTCGGCAAGGATCCGGGCCACCGCGGGGAACGTGGGACCGGTCACCTCCCCGGTTTCGGTGCAGGGAGCGATCTCGACGCGGGAATTTCGGGCGATCCGATCGAGCTTCTTGAAATGCGAAGCCGTGCGGACGTAGAGCCGGCCTTCCAACGGGGCGAACCAGATCGGCGTGGGGACGGCTTCGCCGGTGGGCCGGAACGTCGCGAGACTCATGTGCCGCTCGGCGTCGAGGACCGCGAAGTACCCGGTGTTCCCTGCGCTCAAACCGCCTCCTGGGGCCGTGCCGCGCCCCGGCCCGCTGAAGCATGCCGCCCCGCGCCCTTCTCTGCTACGCCTTGGCCCCCATGAAGAGCGCCCGAACCGATAACAGCCTGCGTCGCGAGCGCGAGGTGAGCGCCTGGGACGCCGAAGCCGATGTGCTCGTCGTCGGTCTCGGCTCGGCCGGGGCGTGTGCCGCGGTCGAAGCGGCCGAAGCCGGCGCCGAGGTCCGGGTGCTCGAACGGGCCAGCGGCGGCGGCGGGACCTCGGCGCTTTCGACGGGACAGATCTACCTGGGTGGCGGAACCGCGATCCAGCAGGCCTGCGGTTTCGAGGACTCGCCCGACGCCATGTTCCGATACCTCATGGCTTCATGCGGTCCCGCACCGGACGAGGCCAAGATCCGCCTCTTCTGCGACGAATCCGTCGCGCACTACGACTGGCTCGTCGCCCACGGTGTTCCGTTCAAGAGTTCGTTCTACGGCGAGGGTTCGTACACGCCGACGGACGATTGCCTTTCCTACTCGGGAAGCGAACTCACGCACGCCTACCGCGACATCGCCAGCCCGGCACCACGGGGTCACACCGTGCAACAGGAAGGGATCGAAGCGGGCGGGCAGTTGATGCAGAGCCTGATCGGAGCCGTGGAAAAGACCTCGGCAACCATCGACGCCGATGTCCGGTGCGAGCAACTCGTCGCCGACGAGGAAGGCCGCGTGGTCGGAGTTGCCGCGATCGCGGCCGGAAAGGAACGCGTCTACCGCGCTCGCAAGGGGGTCGTCCTGTGCGCCGGAGGATTCATCCAGAACCGGGATATGGTGGAGCGCCACGCTCCGTGGCTGGCGCGGTGCAAGTTCCGCATGGGTACGGACGGAGACGACGGACGCGGCATCCGGATGGGCATGAACGCCGGGGGTGAGGCGATCCGCATGCACACGGGCTGCATCGTGCTGCCGTTCACGGTGCCCAAGGGCCTGCTGCGCGGCGTGATGGTGAACCAGTCCGGACAGCGCTTCATCAACGAAGACGCGTACCAGACGGTCGTTGGGGAAGCCGCCCTCGTTCACCAGGATGGACAGGTGTACCTGATCGTCGACGACGCGATCTACGAGCGCCCCTTCCCCCCCACGGAATTCGCTGCGGTCGGTGAGAGCATCGAAGAACTCGAGCGGGAACTCGGCATGCCCGAGAACAGCCTGCAGAACACCCTGCGGGTCTACAACGCTGGGGCAGAGAACTCGGAAGACCCCGTGTTCCACAAGGATTCCGAGCACCTGAAGCCCCTGGTCCAGCCGCCCTTCGGAGCGCTCGACTACCGGGTGGAGCAAGCCCTCTGGTCGGTCTTTACGATGGGCGGACTGCGCACCGATACCGATGGCAGAGTCCTGACACCCGACGGCAACCCCGTTGCGGGGTTGTACGCGGCGGGACGCACCACCTCGGGCCTGGCCGCCCAGGGCTACAGCAGCGGCCTGTCCATCGCCGATGCCACGTTCTTCGGTCGCCGGGCGGGCCGGGCCTGCGCGCGTCCCCGGGCGTAGGAAAGCCGGCGAAGCGGTTGTAAGCTGAATCGAGCCCAGGGAACCCAGGAGGGCGCCATGGCACAGCCACGCGCTCCGAGAACCGCAGCCAAGCTTCTCGGTGTGCTCACACTTGCCCTCTTTGCCCTCCTGGCATTCGAGTTGGCAGCGCAGGTCTACGCCCGCACCGTGGTGTTCCCGGGGTTCGACCGCACCCAGGCCGACCCCCGCCACTATTACCAGCCCTCTGCCAACCCCGTGCTCGCCTACGAACTACGGCCCGACAACGACGTCGACACCGAGAAACGCCGGCTGCGCGTCAACCGCTGGGGCATCCGCGAGTCTTCCGACGCGGTGGACCAGAACGTGCGACGGGCCGCCATCCTGGGAGATTCGGTGGTCTTCGGCGTCACGCACGACCAGGCATTGACGCTGAGCGCGCGGGTGGAGAAAGAACTCGACCCCGCGGGTGGGCATCTACGCGTCTACAATTTCGGACTGGGCGGCCTCAACATGCGCGAAATTTCCGAATACCTCGAGGTCAACAACGCAATCTACGACGTTTCGGACGTCGTCTATCTCCTGAATCCAAACGACTATGCCCCACGCAACACGGTGTACGAGGGTGCAGACAACGGGCTCTACCGGATGTACGAGCGCCCCGTCTTCATGACGCCCTGGTTCGTTCGGAAGGCCATCTACCGGATCAACAAGGGCGGCCCCGCGTCGGTGCGCTGGTACGAGTGGATGTTTGCAGGAAACGAAACCTGGGGGCAGGAAGCCCTGCTCCGCATGAAAGCCTACGCCGAGGAGCGGGAGATCGGGTTCTCCGTGGTGCTGCTCCCCTCCATCCACGCCTTTTCCGAGGACGGAACCTACACCCTCGCGGACATCAACCAGCGGATCGCTTCGTTCCTCGAAGACCAGAACATTCTCTACATCGACGCACGGTTCAGCTTTCAGGACGATCCCCAGCAGTACCTCGACCCCACGGACCACCTGCATGTCGCCGGCGCCGAGCGCATGGCAAGCGTGCTGGCGCGTGCCTTGATGCTCGGAGACCCCGAACTCTCGAGACTGGGCAGATAGAACAACCGCTCTCCCTGGAGGCAGCCATGAATCTTCGAAGCAAAGCTCTCGTCACGGTGACTTGCGTATCACTCGCGTCAATCCCGGTCGCCGCCGACAACGATGCGGAACCCGATGCCTCCAACGGCTACGCCAAGCACATCACGGTTGGCGAGCACCGCCAGAAGGTCACGCCTCCCGGCTGGCAAGTCTTCGACTGGTTGTTCGGCTGGTCGAAGCCCAAGACCGGTCGCAACCAGAACCGCTCAAAAACCAACCAGACGCTCTCCTCCCATTTCTACGTGAAGCAGTCGGAGAGCCAGGGCGGTGGGACCGATGGACTCAGCATCTGGTGCCCGGGTCCCGGAGACTGCATCGGGCGTGCGACGACCCTCAACGCCCTCGCACCGACCAACGCCAACGGCGACGAAGGAGCGGTCGCAAACCGGATCTTCATGCAGGATTTTTCGCCCCTCGCGAAGGGAACCTTCGTCACCGCCGAGTCCCTGCGCCGGGGCGGAACCGAGGTCGAGGTTCAGGGCGTCTCGGCGAAATCATGGACGACGGTCGGTGAACACAATCTCCTCGTGTTCGTCGACCCCGCCCTGACCCGCCATGCCGAGGCAGTTCAATACGACACCCCCGTCTGGACACTGGATTCCGCAGCTCCGCTTGAAGGCGTGACCAACGACAACGGCGACTTCACCGGGTGGTGCTTCGCCCTCGACGCCACGCGTTACAGCGATGGCAGCACCCGCGTGCTCGATTGGCTCCCTGTGGTCGCAGGTCCGGGGGATCCCGGTTGCAAGAACCGCGACTGCGGCGCACGCCAGCTTCGCACCCGCTGGATCGGCCAAGGCAGGGAGGCGGGGGCACCGCCGACCCGATACATCCCGGGGGCGACCGCGCAGTTCTACAAGGGGCCAGCGAGCCTGGCGCCCTGCGAGATCATCGAGGACTTCGAACACCCGATGCACCCCAAGTCCGGCATCTGGCAGGGCGGGCGCGCAAGTCTCGTCCTGCGCCCGGCAAAGAACGCCATCAGCAACGCGCAGAGCCGTTTCGAGATCCATCCCGGGGGTCCCCCCCACGTCCACCAGGGGGTCAACCTCCGGATCGAAAAGCGCCGTGGCTCCCTCTATGCCGGCGGCGGTTTCGCCATGACCAATGGTGCGCTGGACGACGGCGTGAGCCGCACCCTGGACTACGGTTTCGCGACTCATGGTGTCGGTCGCACAGACAGCCCGAACCACTTCGGCACGGCGTATCGTGCGACGTTTGCACGCAATGGACTCGAATACCGCTACGAGAAGGGAGATGCACCCCAGGACAATTCCGTGGTGATCGTCCGCGTGGGCTCGGGCTACGGAGAGGACACGTACACCCTGGCCCGGTTCGGAAACGACCAGAGCAAGCGCCTGGACTTCGATTCGAAGACAAAGCGCTGGGAGTTCAACGGAGAACCTGCGGTGACGGCAGGCAGCGCGGAAACACCGCTCATGTTTGGAGCCAAAGCAGGAACCTCGTGCGAAGCCGCCTGCAAGGAGCGCGGGCTTCGTTGCGATGATGAGGCCACGTTCAGCGTGGGTGCCGGGATGCGGCCGGAACAATGCCGCTCGAAGGCACAGTTTCGCTTCTGCGGCTGCCATGCGGGAGGCTGACGGACAGCTTGTGAGTCCCCGTTTCCAGAGAACGGGGAGCTAGGCCGCGGAGCATGACGCCTCGAACGGGCGGACGCGCCCGGAACCTTCTTTTTGCGTCAATCGCGACTTTACTGGCCGCAGTGGTCGTTCTGGCGGTCATCGAGGGCGGACTGCGCGCGTACCTCGCCTTCAAGGACTGGCGCTTCATTCAATCCCAGCCGCCCATCGCCGACCGCGTGCTGATCCCCAGCGAAGACGCGGCGCTGCTCTATGAATTCCGTCCGGGAATCGACAGGCCCGACCTGCGAACGAATTCCTTTGGCATGAGAAACGCCGAACTGTCGCTCGAAAAGGCACCGGGCGTCTTCCGCATCGCGTTCGTCGGAGACTCGGTCACGGCAAGCTGGGGGTACGTGCCCCGAGAGGAGATCTACCTCGCGGTTCTGGAAAAGCTGCTGAATGCCGAAGGCGGCCCCCCGGCTCGCGCCGAGTCCTTGAACTTCGGAGTGAACGGCTACTCGATGGAGCAGGGCCTCCGGGTTGCGGAGACGAAGGTGCCGGCGTTCGATCCGGATCTCGTCGTGGTGCAGCTTTCCCTCAATGACCCGTACCCGTCGGACAGCGCGTACGGGCGTTTCGCACCAGGGGGCTTCCGACTGTATACATACGCGCTTCGACTCCTCGACCCGGATCGTCACGCAGGTTGGTACGGGATCAGCCGGTACTACGACGATGCAGGCTGG